>NC_013858.1:314418-628837 GCF_000010725.1 Azospirillum sp. B510
GCGGCGGAGCATCCAGACCAGCCAGCGTTCGGTGCGGATCAGCAGCCGGCGGGCCTCGACACTCCCGCAATTGCGGCTGTGATCGCGCAGCAGACGGATGGCGCGACAGATGCTGGATTGCGGATTGAGGGCTCGATCCGGCACGACGGGATCCTCGAGACGGCTTTGAAAGCCCCGACACATAATGGACGGTCCGCCGGACAATGCGTGATCTTTCGCGGACGCGCGCCGATTCCAATACCGGCGCCGTTTAAAAGTTACGCGCCGCACGCACATTGATGCAGCCTGAAATGATCAAAGTTTCACGGACCTTGCGCAATACGGGTTCTTGGCCGTGACAGGCGCGGACGAACTCTCCCTGCGCGCTCTTGCCCCTACCTGCGGCTTTTATCGAATGTTATATCTTTCGCCTTAGATCAGTGGTTGGACCGCAACCCTCACACCGCCGGCATTTTGACGCCCGCGTGCCGTCCCGCTTGCCGCAAGGATCAAAGACTCATGACCAAGCGCCTGCTCACCGGCCTTGCCGTGTTCTGCTCCGTCCTCCTGTGCGGCCTCGCGGGCATCGCGCCGGCCCTGGCCGACGAACAGGCGTTCCGCATCGGCATCGCCCCGCACACCAGCGCCCGCGTCATCATCGAACAGTACCAGCCGGTGCGCCGCGCGGTGGAGGCGGCGCTGGGCCGCCCGGTGGAGATCGTGACGGCCCCCGACTTCACCGCCTTCGCCCGCCGGGCGGTCGAGCAGGAATACGACATCGCGGTGACCACCGGTCATCAGGCCCAGCTTCTGCGCAAGGACGCCGGCTATCTGCCTCTGCTGACCTACCGGGCCGACTTCCGCGCCGTGCTGGTGACGGCGGCCAAGGGCCCCTATCAGAAGGCGGACACGCTGGCCGGCACCACGGTGCTGGGCCTCAGCCCCTCGTCGCTGGTGACGCTGTGGGGCCAGCATTGGCTGGCCGACAGCAAGCTGCCCAACGTCCAGATCCGCTATGTCAGCGCCGCCGACAGCGTGGCCCAGCTGATCCTGGCCGGCGACGCCTCGGCCGGCTTCATGTCGCTGGCCAACCGCGCCAAGCTGGCGCCGGAGGTGCAGGCCCAGCTCTCCACCATCGCCGAAAGCCGTCCGATGGCGGGCCGCGTCTACATGCTGAACGGAGGGCAGGGCGCCCTCCTCGAACCGCTGCGCAAGGCCCTCCTCGCCTTCGGCGAGACGGCGGAGGGCAGGAGCTATTTCGACGCCAACCAGCTCGGCGGCTACCGGCTGGTCAGCGATGAGGAGCTGGAGGCGATGGAGCCGCTGGCCGACGAGGTGCGGAGCGTCCTGAAGGCCGGGAAATGATCCTGACACGGCTGGCGCCCTGGAAGACGCTGCGCGGGCGCATGCTGGCCGCCGCCATGGCGGTCGAGGCGATCATGCTGACCCTGATGGTCGCCAACAGCGTGCGCCTGCTCTATGGCAGCCTCGCCGAGCAGGCCAAGCTGCATGCCGAGCAGGTGGCGCCGGTGCTGAACGCGGCGCTGGTGGCGCCGCTGGCCCAGCGCGACTACGCCACCCTCCAGGCGGTGCTGGACGAGAGCCGCACCAATGGCGGGGTGGTCTATCTCGCCGTCAGCGACAGCAAGGGCAAGCTGGTGGCGATCAGCGGCTGGCCGCAGGGCCGGGCGCTGCCCGATCCCGACCCGTCCCTGACGCTGGACGCCAAGGACGGCGAGGCCCGTTACGACGTGGCGGTGCCGGTGTCGCTGGCCGGGCAGAAACTGGGCGCCGTGCAATTCGGCCTGGACCTGCTGCACATCGTCCAGGCGCGCCGCGACCTGCTGACCCAGGGCATCGCCATCGCCTTGTCGGAGATCCTGCTGTCGGCCGGGCTGCTGACCCTGCTGGGCCTGTGGCTGACCCGCCATCTGGCCGCCCTGGCGCGGGCCAGCGAACGGGTCGCCGCCGGCGATTACAGCCCGCCGGACCTGGCGGAGGGCAACGACGACATCGGCCGGCTGGGCGCCGCCTTCAACACCATGTCGCATGCCATCAAGGAGCGGGTGGACCAGCTGACCGTCGCGCTGGACGAGCAGGAGGCGCTCGCCCGCGATATGGAGCAGGAGCGCGCCCGCCTGTCGGCGCTGCTGTCGGCGATGGATTTCGGCGTGCTGTTCGTCGGCGGCGACGGCCGCATCGCCTACGCCAACCCGGCCTTCTCCACCCTGTTCTCGATCGCCGGGGCGCCGGTCGGCCACCGGCTGGACGAGACTCTGGCCAATGCCGGCAACGCCCCGCTCGACACCGACCACGCCCTGCTGTCGGCGGTGGACGCCGACGAACGGCGGGAGATGACGTTGACCGACGGACGCATCGTCGGCTGGCACAATGTCCCGGTGCGCAATGCCGCCGGCGCCGCCATCGGCAAGCTGTGGCTGTGCATCGACGTGACCGAGCCGCGCCGCGCCGCCGAACAGCTGTTCCAGGCCAAGGAGAAGGCGGAGGCCGCCAGCCGGTCGAAGACCGAGTTCCTGGCGACGGTCAGCCATGAGCTGCGCACCCCGATGAACGGCGTGCTGGGCAACCTGACCCTGCTGGCCGACGCCTCGCTGCCGGCGGAGGAGAAGCGGCTGGCCGACGTCGCCCGCCGGTCGGCCGAGACCCTGCTGCGGCTGTTGGACGACATCCTCGACCTTTCCAAGCTGGAGGCGCGGCGCATCGACCTGGAGGAGGCCGACTGCGCCCTGCCCCAGTTGATCGACGGCGTGCTGGAGCTGCTGCGCCCCAGCGCCACCGACAAGGGGCTGGATCTGTCGGCCCGGCTCACGCCGTCGGTGCCGGAGGTGATCGTCACCGACCCGGCCCGGCTGCGCCAGATCCTGTTCAATCTGGTCGGCAACGCGGTGAAATTCACCGAGGACGGCCACATCGCCGTGCGGGTGCGCCGGCTGGAGCCCGGCCCCGACATCGGCGCCGACATCGGCGTCGACGGCCATCCGGACTCCGTCCTGCTGGAATTCGAGGTTGAGGACACCGGCATCGGCATCGCGCCCGACTCGGTGCCCACCTTGTTCGACCGCTTCACCCAGGCCGACAGCTCCATCACCCGGCGCTATGGCGGCACCGGGCTGGGGCTGGCGATCTGCCGCGACCTCTGCCTGCTGATGGGTGGCGGCATCACCGTCGAGACGGCTCCGGGCCGCGGCAGCGTCTTCCGTTTCACCATCATCGCCCGTCCCGGCGATCCGTCGGCGCTGCGCCGCGTCGATCCCGCCCACGGCACCGGCGTCGGCGAGGCCGCGCGGGTCGCGGCCCTGCCGCCGCTGCGCGTGCTGGCGGTCGATGACATCGAGGTGAACCGCGACATCGTCCGCGGCATCCTGGAGCGCGCCGGCCACAGCGTGGCGCTGGCCGCCAGCGGCGGCGAGGCGGTGCGCCTGGTGCGCGAACGGGATTTCGACCTCGTCCTGATGGACATCCAGATGCCGGGCATGGATGGGCTGACCGCCACCCGCCGGCTGCGCGACCTGCCCGACCCGAAGGGCCGCATCCCGATCCTGGCGCTGACCGCCCACGCGTCGGGCAGTTCGCGGCCGGAATGCCTGTCGGCCGGGATGAACGGTTTCGTCACCAAGCCCCTGCGCCCGACCCTGCTCTTCGCCGAAATGGCGGCGGCGCTAGGCGGCGACGCCGCCGCGCCCGCTCCCTCCTTCGGCGGTTCCGCTCCCGCACCCGCCACTCCGGAGGCCGTCTTGCCCCTTGTACCCGACATCCCGGCAGCCGACCTTCCGGAGCCCGACCTGCTGGACCCCGACCTGCTGGACGGGGAGCAGGTGTCGCTGCTGCTGGAGGTCCTGACGGCCGAGGATTGGGCCGCGTCGGTCGCCGGCTTCACCGACAATGGCCGCAAGACCATCGACAGCATGGTCGCCCAGGCCCGCGCCGGGGAGCCGCACAACCGCACCGCCCACACGCTCAAGGGCACCTCGCTCAATCTCGGCGCCGCGGCGCTGGGCCGGCTGGCGAAGGAGCTGGAACATGCCCCGGCCGCCATGGTTCTGACCCAGGAGGGACGGCTTTACGATCTGCTCGACCGCTCGCTGGCCGAACTCCGCCTTCGCCGGCCGCCTCCACCGGCTGGTGAGCGTCCGAACGGATAGGAGGGCGGCCGGACAGTCACCCAACGGACAGCGGCACCCCCACATTCGGGCAGGGGGCCACGGCACAAAAGCCTTCCTGGCGCGTTGTTCCTCCAACACAACCGGCGGAAACACAGCGGCGGAGAGGCGACATGAGCGAGCTTGCGGACGATCTCGACCATCGGACCGATGTGCGGGGCGGGTTGCCGGCGGGCCGGGCGCGCGCATCGGCGCGTGACGCCCTGACCGCCGCCGGCTTCACGCCGATGGATTTGGGCGGCGGTTGCCATGCCTGGTATCGCCGGTCCGATGACGGCACCCATGCCCTGATTTCGCACAACAACGCGCTGGAGGGCGACCCGGCGGCCAGGGACTGGATCATCGGCCAATATGGCGAGCGTGGCGGCTTCGTCGAGGTCGGCGGCCTGCCGCTGTCCCGCGCGCTGGAGGGCGCAGACCTCCTGCCCTCGCCGCTAAGGCCGGACGGATCGCTGGTCGAGGCGCTTTATCCATCCCTGCAACAGGCGCTGGATGATCTTGGATGATAGCCGGACCATGGCGCGCGGATGGCCCAATGGGCGATGACCAAGGTCCGGGTGGACAAGCGCGGGGCTGAACGGAAAAGCTCACGCCGGTTGCCGGGTGGGATCATGCCCCCCATCCGCCGGTTACCGACAGTCCCGACCAGCCGCGAGCCGCCTGCCCATGGAAGCCGACCGATCCCAGCCCTTGCGCATCCTGCTCGTCGAGGACGAGCCGCTGGTGGCCATGGCCATCGAGGATTCTCTGGAAACCCAGAATGTCGGCGTCGTCGGTCCCGCCGCCACGGTGGCGGAGGCGCTGGACCTGATCGCCGAGGGCGGCATCGACGCCGCCCTGCTCGACGTCACGCTGCGCGGGGAACGCGTCGACAGCGTCGCCGACGCGCTGAGCGCCAGGGACATCCCCTTCGTCTTCACCACCGGCCATGGCGCCGCCGGCCTGCCGCGCAACCATCAGGATCGCCCTGTCCTGACCAAACCCTTCCGCGAGATCGAGATGAACGACGCCATCGACCGCTATTTCCGGGGAGCCGTGTGAGGCTCCACCCCAATCCCCTTGATGATCCTCCCGATCAGCCCGGCCGCCCGTCGGCCCGCGGCGCCAGCAGGATCGGGGCATAAGCGGCGAGATAGAGGGTGAAGGCCGCGACCCAGGCGTAGCCCGACCATTGCAGCGCCGCCCACACCCACTCCACCGGCAGCAGCGGCGAGGCGGTGCGGGCGACCGCCGCGACCGTCAGCAGCGCATAGGCGGCGACCGTCAACCGCGACACCACCAGCGGCCGCCCGGTGTGGCCGAGCGAGGCGCGGCTCATCACCGCCAGGATCAGGGTGGCGAAGGCGCCGACCGTCAGCGCATGGATTCCCGCCGCCGCCGGCAGCCCGGCCAGGGCCTGCAACCCGCGCAAGCCCAACGCCACCGGCACCCACAGGTAGCCGACATGCAGGATCCACAGGATCGGCGAGCGCCAGACCTTCCAGCCCCGCCAGCCGGCCAGCCGCACCGCATGGGCCACGGCGGCGGCGAGCGCGATCAGCCCGGTGACCACCGAGTCCGGCGCCAGCATCGTCGCCGGGACCAGAAGCAGCGTCAGCGCCAGCGTCGACCGTTCCACCAGCGGCCAGGAGCGCAGCGCCAGCCCGGCCTTCCCCAGCCCGTTGCGGGTGAAGGCCGGCAGGATGCGCCCGCCGATCACCGTCACCATCATCAGCACGATGCCGAGACCGAGCGCCAGCCCGGCCTCCGTCCCGCCATCCAGCAGTTCCAGCCAGTCCAGATGGATCAGCAGGTTGGCCACGGTCATCAGCGCCAGCAGGATCAGGAAGGCGCTGTTGCGCCATTTGCCCGCCGCCACCAGCGGCCGGGCGAGCGCCACGCCCAACCCCGGCAGGAAGGCGAGGTCGATCACCGCCGCCACCGGCTCCGGCATGCCGGTCCAGGGGAAGACGGCGACCCGGCCGGCGACCCAAAGTGCTGCGAGCGCCATCAGCGGCGCGCCGGCCACCGCCTTGGTCCCGGTCCAGCTCGGCACCGCGGTCAGCAGGAAGCCGGCGACGGCGGCCACCACCATGCCGAACAGCATCTCATGCGCATGCCAGGCGCCGGCGCCGGGCGCATGGTCCGGCCATTCCCCGGTCACCAGCACGCCGAGCCAGGCGGCGAGCAATCCGACGGCGGCGACTCCGCTGGCCAGGAAGAAGAAGCGGAAGCCATATTGGAACAGGATCGGGATGGTGGGGCCGTCGTCGCGGCCGGCGAGGCTGGGGATCGACATGGGCGGGGACATGGGCGGAAACTCCGGGAAAACGGATGCTGCGATGCAGGATGACCGTCAGCCTGCGCGCGCCGCCCACCTGTCGCCTTGACGAAAATCAAAAGCATTCTCAAGGTGACATCCCATCCTCTTTCGCCCCGGCCCCATGCCCCGTTCCGAAAGCCTGTCCCTGCGCGAGGCCCGGCGCATCGCCATCGCGGCGCAGGGCTTTCCCAACGCGCCATCCGCCGACGGCCTTGCCGGCGATCCGGTGGAGGCCCGCCATGCCCGGCGCCTGATCGGCCGGCTGGGGCTGGTGCAGATCGATTCGGTCAATGTGCTGGTGCGCTCCCATTACCTGCCGCTCTTCTCGCGGCTGGGCTCCTACGAGGCGGCGCTGCTCGACCGGCTGGCCTATGGCGGCAAGCGGCGGGCGCTGTTCGAATATTGGGGCCACGAGGCCTCGCTGATCCCGGTGGAGCAGCAGCCGCTGTTCCGCTGGCGGATGGCGCGGGCCGAACGCGGCGAGGGCGTCTATGGCGAACTGGCGCGCTTCGCCATCGAACGGCGCGCCTACATCGACTCCGTCCTGGCGGAGGTGGCGGCGCGCGGCCCGATGGGCGCGTCGGAACTCAGCGCGGCCGGGCGCGGGGCCGGCGGCTGGTGGGGGTGGAGCGACGGCAAGCGGGCGCTGGAATATCTGTTCTGGGCCGGGCTGGTCACCACCGCCGGCCGGCGCGGCTTCGAACGGCTCTATGACCTGCCGGAGCGGGTGCTGCCCGCCGCCATCCTCGCCACCCCGACGCCGGAGGAGGGCGAGGCCCAGCGCGCCCTGCTGCGCATCGCCGCCCGCGCCCATGGCGTGGCGACCGAACGCGACCTGCGCGACTATCACCGGCTCGAACTTGCCGATACCCGCCGGCGCATCGCCGAGCTGGTGGAGGCCGGCGAGCTGCTGCCGGTGACGGTGGAGGGCTGGGACCGCACCGCCTATGTCGCCCCCGACCTGCGGGTGCCGCGCAAGGCCACGGCCCGCGCCCTGCTTTCCCCCTTCGATTCGCTGATTTGGGAGCGGCAGCGCACCGAACGCCTGTTCGGCGCCCGCATCCGGCTGGAGATCTACACCCCCGCCCACAAGCGGGAACATGGCTATTACGTCCTGCCCTTCCTGATGGACGAGCGCATCGCCGCCCGTGTCGATCTGAAATCCGACCGCAAGGCCTCGGCCCTGCTGGTCCAGGCCGCCCACGGCGAAGCGCACAGCCGTCCCGAAACCGTCGCCCCGGCCCTGGCGGCGGAGCTGCGCCGGCTGGCCGGCTGGCTGGCGCTGGAGCGGATCGTCGTTAAGGGCGGCGGCGATCTGGCGCCGGCCCTGACCAGTGAGTTGGCCAGTGAGTTGACAGGGGAGTTTACCGCGCATCATGGATGACCTGCCGACGCCAGAGATCCGCCCGGCGCGCCCCGCCGATCTCGACGATGTCGCGGCCCTCTGGTTCGAGAGCGCGAGCCGGATGGAGGGGGTGTCGGCGGCCTTTCCCGGCCACGAGGAGCTGCGCGGCCGGATCGACCGGGAGCTTGCGGCCGGCTGGGATTTGCGCGTCGCCCTGTCGAATGGGCGGATCGTCGGGCTGCTGGCGCTGATGCCGGCGGAGGCCAAGCTCGACCAGATGTTCGTCCACCCCGACCGGCAGGGCCATGGCATCGGGCTGGCCCTGCTGGATCTGGCGAAGAGCGTCATGCCGGACGGCTTCTCCCTGCGCACGCCCCTGGCGAACCGGCGGGCGCGCCGCTTCTATGAACGCCATGGCCTGGACCTGCTGGGGGAAGGCGTGCATCCTGTCCTGGGCACCGCCGTCTGTTTCTATGGCTGGCGCGGCGGGGCAGTCACTCCAGATGGTCGAGCGGCAGCCGGGTCTCGAACTTCACCTCCTTCAGGGTGACGCTCGATTTGACATGCGACACCGCGGGGATGGAGAAGATGCGTTCGCTGAGGAAGCGGCCGTAATCCTCGGTGGTCGGCACGACGATGCGCAGCAGATAATCGGCGTCGCCGGTGACGGCGAAGCATTCCAGTACCTGGGGCATGCCGGCGATGGCGCTTTCGAACTGTTCGACCGCATTCTCCTTGTGACGCTCCAGCGTGACATGGGCGAAGACGCATTCCCCCAGCCCCAGCTTGCGCGGGTCGAGCTGCACGGTGTAGCGGCGGATGACGCCGATCTCCTCCAACGACCGCACCCGGCGCCAGCAGGGGGAGGCGGACAGGCCGACGCTGTCGCCCAGCTCCTGCATGGTCAGGCGGGCATTCTCCTGAAGCGCCGCCAGGATGCCCTTCTCGTGCCGGTCGAGCTTGACCGCCGCCATCCGCAATATCCTCCGCCCACAAAACCGTTTCATCTGCAAACATAGGGCGGGGCGGCGGCCGGTGCGAGCCTCTTCGCGCAAGCCCTTTTCCATCCAGAGGAAAATTCCACCGCCCCGGCTGGACGTCCCGGCCGCCGCCATGGTCTGACTGACCCGTCCGACCGCAAGCGGGAGCCGCCACCATGAGTTCCACCCCGACCATCATTCTCGTCCATGGCGCCTTCGCCGACGGCTCCTCCTGGGGCCGGGTGATTTCCCGCCTCCAGGCGGAAGGGCTGGCGGCGGTCGCGGTGCAGAACCCGCTGGTCTCGCTCGACGATGATGCCGCCCATGTCCAGCGCGCCATCGACCGGACCAGGGGGCCGGTGGTGCTGGTCGGCCATTCCTGGGGCGGCGCCGTCATCACCCAGATCGGCGATCAGGAGCGGGTGAGGTCGCTGGTCTACATCGCCGCCTTCGCCCCCGATGCCGGGCAGTCGCCCAACGACACGCTGAAGCCCTTCCCGCCATCCGCCGGCCTGTCGGGGGTGTCGGTGGACAAGGGCCGTTTCCTGACCCTGACGCCGGAGGGCATGGCCCGCAACTTCGCCCAGGATCTGCCGGCGGCGGAGGCCGCCCTGCTGGCCGCCACCCAGGGGCCGGTCGCCGCCGCCTGCTTCGCGACCAGGGTGAGCGCCGCCGCCTGGAAGGCCAAGCCTTCCTGGTACGTCGTCGCCACCCAGGACCGCATGCTGCCGCCGGATTTCCTGCGCGCCACCGCCGCGCGCATCGGCGCCCGGACAGCGGAGGTCGACAGCGGCCACGCCCCCCATCTGTCGCGCCCCGACGCCGTGGCGGCGGTGATCGTCGAGGCGGCGCGCGCTATCTGACCGCCTTCCGCAGCGCCCCCGGCGTGGTGCCGCGCCGCCGCCGCAGGCTGCGGGTCAGGGCGGTCTGATCGGAGAATCCGACCGCCAACGCCACCTCGGCCAACGGCAGCCGGCCATCGCGCAGCAGCGCCTCCGCCCGGTCCAGCCGCAGCTCCGCCAGCAGGCGGGCCGGGGTGCTGCCGGTCCGGACACGAAAGCGCTCATGGAAACGGCTGGGCGCCAGACCGGCGGCCTCGGCCAGTTCCGCCACCGTCAGCGCTTCGCCGCAACGCTCCGCCATCAGCGCGAGGGCGCGGTCGATGGGATCGGCCGGCAGGGGCAAGACCGGCGGTGCGGGCTCCGCCGACCGGCGGGTTTCCAGGGCGCGCAGCAGCAACCCCGCCGCATGATGCGCCAGCACCGGGTCGAGCGGCCGGTCGGCCGCCTCCGCCGCCAGATAGCACACCAGCCCATCCAGCGCCCCATCGATGGCGAAGAAGGCGTCGCAGGCGCGGACCACCGCTTCCGGCACCAGCCCGGCGGCCGGCACGTCCAGCACCACGAAGCGGTTGGTGCCGCCGCTGCGGAAGCTGTGCGGCACCCCGTCGGCCACCAGCACCCCCTGCCCATCGCCCACCCGCCCGCGGGCGCCGCCGACCTCCATGTCGAGAGTGCCGGTGACGGGCAGGACGATCTGGTGATGGTCATGGGCGTGCCGCCGTTCATGCCCGTCGTAACTGCGGGCGCTGACGGTCGGCCGATGCGGGGACGCCACGCCGGCGGACTCCTGAGGTCGGTTGGCTGATCTCGGCCGTGAAGGCCGATGCTACGCCGTTCTCCCCGGCGCGGACAAGTGCGGGAACGCGGGCACGGGATTCGGGCAACTTTCCTTGAATACCAATATACGAAATTGAGTTTCAGGAAATCTGGCAAGAACCTTATCAAGTCGATATCCGAATTCCGCACCGAACTGCCGATATTCGCACACCTATTCACTTGAGAATGACCTGATATTCCGGACGAACAATTGCGGCGGCCGACTGGTGTTCCCTATTGAGTATTTTCAACCAAGAAATACGGCCGCAGAAGAACGGATCGTTCGCCAGTCGCCAAAAAACACATACAAAGGAACGCCCGATGTACCGAGACCGCATCCGACTGAAATCGCTGTGGGGCAAGGTCGTGCCGGCCGAGGAGGCCGCCTTCCTCATCAAGGACGGCATGACCGTGGGCATGAGCGGCTTCACCCGCGCCGGCGACGCCAAGGCGGTGCCGCTGGCGCTGGCCGAGCGCGCCGCGTCCGAGACGCTGAAGATCACGCTGATGACCGGCGCCTCGCTGGGCAACGACGTGGACAGGATCCTGACCGAGGCCGGCGTGCTGTCGCGCCGCCTGCCCTTCCAGGCCGACCCGGTGCTGCGCAAGGCGATCAACCGCGGCGAGGTGATGTTCGTCGACCAGCATCTGTCGGAGACGGTGGAACTGCTGCGCTCGCGCCAGATGGGACCGGTCGATGTCGCGGTGATCGAGGCCTGCGCCATCACCGACACCGGCGGCATCGTGCCGACCACCTCGATCGGCAATTCGGCAACCTTCGCCATCCTGGCCGAGAAGATCATCGTCGAGCTGAACCTGACCCAGCCGCTGGATCTGGAGGGGATGCACGACGTCTACATCCCGACCCGCCGCCCCTTCCGTGAGCCGATCCCGGTGGTGACGGCGGAAAGCCGCGCCGGCCTGCCCTATATCCCGATCGATCCGTCGAAGATCGCCGCCATCGTGGTGACGCGCAAGCAGGACAGCTCCGCCAGCATCCAGCCGCCGGACGGCGAGACCAGCGCCATCGCCGGCCATCTGATCGAGTTCCTGGACCGCGAGGTTCGCCAGGGCCGACTCGCCCGTTCGCTGTCACCGCTCCAGGCCGGCATCGGCACCATCGCCAACGCCGTGCTGCACGGGCTGATCGACGGGCCGTTCCACGACCTGACCATGTACAGCGAGGTATTGCAGGACAGCACCTTCGAGCTGTTCGACGCCGGCAAGCTGACCTTCGCGTCGGGATCCTCGATCACGCTCAGCGCCGGCAAATATGCCGAGGTGCTGCCGAAAATCGGCTCCTACAAGGGCCGGCTGCTGCTGCGCCCGCAGGAGATCTCCAACCATCCCGAGGTGATCCGCCGGCTGGGGGTGATCGGCATCAACACCGCGCTGGAATGCGACATCTACGGCAACGTCAACTCGACCCACGTCAACGGCACGCAGATGATGAACGGCATCGGCGGATCGGGCGATTTCGCCCGCAACAGCCATCTCGCCATCTTCGTCACCAAGTCGCTGGCCAAGGGCGGCGCCATCTCCAGCATCGTGCCGATGGTCACCCATGTCGACCACAACGAACATGACGTCGACGTGCTGGTGACGGAGGTCGGGCTGGCCGACCTGCGCGGGCTGGCGCCGCGCGAACGGGCGGAGACGATCATCCGCAACTGCGTCCATCCCAGCTACCGCGAGCTGGCGGCGGACTATCACCGCCGGGCGCGCGTGCGCGGCGGCCACACCCCGCATCTGCTGGAGGAGGCCTTCGCCTGGCACTGCCGGTTCCAGCAGACAGGCAGCATGATCCCGGCGATGCAAACCGCCGGATAGGAAGCCTCGAAACCGGGCGGGCCGCGGAATTCCGCGACCCGTTCCCATTACCTGTATGCCGTCACACGTGCTGCCCGCCATTGCGCTCCAAATAGAGAAGCAGGGCTGGATAATAGTGTTTGCGATCCGATGAAATCTTTTCACAGAAACGCTTGGCGGCTCCGCTCTTGAACCACTCATCAAGCTGGCCGTTTTCGCGCTTCTCCGCAACCGCCTTGTCGATGGCGTCCAAAATCCTGTGTATCACCTCAGGCCTCGTCTTGTGAGAACCGGGCGGCGCTTTCGTCGTCCTGCCTCTTTTATATGGCCCAATTGGCAGTGACCGGCCCCGCGTTCTGGGAATGGCTGCATGCTGCAACGCACAAAACAGCTTGCGCAAAATCGTTACCGGTAAATCATTCCACAATCGCGCGGCTTTCCGCACAGTCGCTCTGCCAGATATGTTCTTATAGTTGTGTTATCTTAAATCATTTTCTCTAATATTATTTTCATACATTTGAATGATTACTAAAGGAGGAATTTCGTTTTATTTCGATCCAATTTGGTTGTTGCTGTACGTCCCAATTTCCGAAAAATGGCGATTGTCTGTTGCCGAATTTACAAAAGGATTTTCCAATGAGCACTCAAGAATCTAACAATATCATCCCGCATCCCATCGACCCTCTGGCAATTCCGATGGTTCCGGTTCAAATCCCTCTTCAGGGTGGAACCGATGGTGTCTTCCATATGGCAATCCAAATACCGGGATCGAACGGGGTTTCCTCCAAGAATGCCGTGGTGCAACTCGACACCGGATCGACGGGCTTGGTACTTCCCGCCGAGTTTTTCTATGAGGAGGGCACCTATAGCTATAACGAACAGACGAAGGAGATCACCGGCACGCTGATGCCCGGCGTCAAGAAACATGGACACGCGACGGTGAAATACGAACCGTCGACGGATGACATGCATGGCTTCCATTTCAGCGTCCCGAACCTGCTCATCGGGGTCGTGAATAACGTGGGAGCGGCCATGACCTCGGAGGTCACGGCGATCGGCATCGTTGAAAAGACGCCGCATATGTGCGGCATCGGTTTCGGACGGCCGGTTCTGGCCAGCAATCCCTTCCTGTCGGTCGTCGGCATGTCCACCGGGAACCTGTATCCCTCGTTCCTGCTGACCACCAAGGGAATCTGGCTCGGCCTGACGCCGGAAGAGGCGGCCAAACAGTTGGGCGGCAGCTTCGGCTATCAGAAACTGACCTATGAAGGTCCGGCTCCCCAGCCGTTGAACTCCAGCCAGTGGTCGACGCCGACCGGCTATTTCCGGGTCAGCAACATCAATCCGACGGACACGACCAAATACGGGATCCTGGTGGATACCGGGGTCGATCTCGCGATGGTGAAGTCCCCGATCACCGACCTGGAAGACCAGATCAAGGCGGGATCGATCGTCGCCGTCGAAATACCGGTCGAGCCGGCTAGCGTCACCGTCGCTTACAGCTTCGCGATCACCGGTCACACGACCGTGAAGCTCGGCCCGAAGGCACCGGAAAGCTTCGTTTTCACCACCAAGGCGATGCCGGACACGGTCGCCCCGAAATATCTGGTGCCGCGCGGCACGGGCAACTTCGTCAACACCGGCTTCCATCTGCTGAACAGCTATCAGCTCTTTTTCGACGCGAAGGTCGGACAGGTCGGCTACGCCGCCTATCCCGCCTGATCCACCCTCCCATCCGCAACCGATTGCCCGCGAGACCGGACATGACCCGGACCAAGAAGCCACCACCCAGCACCGCACTGCCATCGCCGCTCAACCTGACGATCGAGCAGATCCTGAATGCCGGCGCCACCATCGTTCCACTGTTCATCGTTCCCTTCGACAAGACCAATCCCTACGCCCGCAAGGTCGGGATTCCGGTGATCGTCACACCTGACGCCCCGACGCACGGCACCCAGTTGCCCGAACCCGTGCTGTTCGAATTCGACACCGGAGGCAAGGCATTCTGGGCCGACAGCGCGAAGCTGCCGTCACTGGCCGGTTGCACCACCCATGGCGAAGTGTTCACCCAATACACCAGCGGCATCACCTATTTCGGCCAGGCGACGGATGTCTATGTATCCCTGATAGCCGGAGCCGGCCCCGGTCCGGTCACCACCAAGGCGACCATCGCAGCGGTCGATACCATCCTGCGGCCGAAGGACCAGCAGGAAGGCCCTTCGACCTTCCCCATCTTCAACTATTTCTCCGGGGATTTTGGCGTATCCCTGCAAAGCACGGCGTCCGCGCCGCAGTCGCCCCTGAAGCATCAACTTCCCTCGGGCTATTCGCCGCCCTCCAGCATGCCGGAGATGCTGGGCGTTCTTTCCCAGCTTTCCTACAACAACGGCGCCGGCTTCATCGTCGACCTCGTGAACACCGTTCCCTATATCGGCGAGGAACTGCCGAAGGGAACGCTGGTCGGGCGGTTGATCCTGGGTGGCATCGAAACGCTGGCCACCAGCTTCCCGCTGGCCTATGCCATGCAGTCGGCGGGAACCTCCTACACCCAGCTTTTCGGGGACGAAACCAAGATCGCCACCTATGCCGAAGGGATCGCGACCGGAACAGCCTATGTCCAGGTTCCCGACACCCCCTATGCCAGTGCGCCGGACATCTCCTATGTGATGGACACCGGCGCCACGGAGACCACCTTCTATCAGGGCACCAATCTCAACGTCAGCATGCGGCCCGCGGTCGGCGACAGCATCGTGCTGAATCTGGACGGCGGCCAGACGGTGATGAAGTTCACCGCCGGCAGCGAGCAATGCAACGACCTGACCGCCTGGGGCAAGGGTGATCGCGGGAACGGATGCGTCAACACCGGACTCGGCATGTTCCTGCAATTCCCGGTGCTGTACGATCTCGCCAATGGAAAGCTCTGCCTGCCGGCCCCGCCCAACTGACCCAGTCCAACCGGCATCGACTGAACCAACCTGACCAAACCGGCAGGTTTCACCGGCGGCGCGCGTCCCGACAAGGGGCGGGCGCCGTCGGCGTCCGCTACCCCACCAGCCCCGACATCACCGCGCGCAGCTGCGCCGGCTTCACCGGCTTGTTCAGCACCAGGCAGCCGGCCGCCTTGGCCTCGTCCGCCAGTTCGGGTGTGCGGTTGGCGGTGACGATCACCGCCGGCAGGATGCGGCCGCAGGCGGCGCGCAGCCGCGCCACCTCGTCGACGCCCAGCACCCCGTCGTCGAGGTGATAGTCGGCGATCAGCAGATCCGGCGGCTGCGGCATGCCCGACAGCAGGGCAAGCGCCTCGTCGCCGTTGGTGGCCGACACCACGTCGCAGGCCCAGCCGCGCAGCAGCGCCTCCATCCCCGCCACCACCGCCGGCTCGTTGTCCAGCACCAGCACCGAGGTGCCGGCCAGCCGGTTGGTCATCGGCCGGGCGGCGACGCTGGCCGGACGCACGGCGCGGCGTTCGGTGCCGCGCGGCACGGTGACGGCGAAGACCGAACCGCGCCCCGGCTCCGACCGCACGGTGACCGGGTGGTCGAGCATGCGGGCGACGCGGTCGACGATGGCGAGGCCGAGGCCCATGCCGCGGTCGCGCCCCTTGGTCACCGGGGTGTCGAGACGGCGGAACTCCTGGAAGATCTCCGGGATCTTGTCGCGCGGGATGCCGGGGCCGTTGTCCCACACCTCGATGCGGATGCCGTCGCCGACCCGGCGGCAGCCGACCACCACCCGGCCGCCCTGGACATAGCGCAGCGCGTTGGACAGGAAATTCTGCACGATCCGGCGCAACAGCCGCATGTCGCTGCGCACCACCGCCCCCGATCCCACCACCTTCAGGTCGATGCCGCGCCCGGCCGCCACCGCCGCATATTCGGTGGCGAGCGGCGCCAGGATGCCGCGCAGCGGGAAGTCGGTGACCTCCGGCGTCACCGCCCCGGCATCGAGCTTGGAGATGTCGAGCAGCGCCGACAGCAGATCCTCGACCGAGGCGAGCGCCACGTCGATGTTCTCCACCAGCTCCGCGTTGGCGTCCGGCTGCTCCAGGTCGGCAAGCGCGGAGACGAACAGGCGGGCGGCGTTCAGCGGCTGCAACAGGTCGTGGCTGGCGGCGGCGATGAAGCGGGTCTTCGACAAATTGGCCTGATCGGCCTGGAACTTGGCCTGCTGGAGCTGGTCGTTCAGAGTCATCAGGGCGGATTTCTCCGCCTGTTCGGATTCGCGCCGCCGCTCCTCCTCGCGCTTGACGTCGGTGATGTCGGTGTAGACGCCGACGATGCCGCCGTCGCGGGTCCGCCGCTCGTTCACCTGGATCCAGCGCCCGTCCGCCAGCCGGTTGAGGAAGACGCCCTTCAGGTCATGGCGATGCTCCATCCGCTCGCGCAGCCAGACCTCGGGCGGCGGCTCGCTGACCGCGCCGGCGGCGGCGACCATCGCCACCAGATCGTTGAAGCGGATGCCGGCCTGGATGCGGCCCGCCACCGCCGGCCAGTAGGACAGGTATTTCCGGTTGCACAGCACCAGCCGGTCCGCCGAGTCGAACAGGGCGAACCCCTCATTCACCGATTCGATGGCTTCGAACAGGCGGGTGCGCATGGTGTCCGCCAGCTCCTTGGCGCGGGCGAGGTCGCGGTTGCTGTCCTCCAGCTTGTGCAGGGCGCGCTCCAGCTCCAGCGTGCGCTCGCGGATCTTCTGCTCCAGCACGATGGCGGTCTGGAACAGCGAGAAGGCGCCGCCCTGGAAATCCATCGACCGTTCGACACGGTCCATCAGCACCTTGTTGATGCGTTGCAGCTTGGCGTTCTCGCGCTCCAGCTCGGCGATGCGGTCTGCGGGGTCGAGCGTCCAGTTGCGGGTTTGCATGCCGGCCATGGCTTTAGCGCCCTCCGATGGCGACGCCCGTGAAGGTCTGGTTGACGTGCATGCCGTTCACCTGCTCGCCATAGGCGCAGAAACCGACGACGCGATGGCGGGCCAACCGGTCCGACATCACGGCGTTCAGCTGCCGCTGTTCCATCTCCAGCCGGCGCAGGATGCAGTCGCAGCCGAGGATCAGGTCGGGGGCGCCGACCTCCGCCTCGATGCCCTCGATCAGCCCGTCGAAGTTGGCGACCGGATCGACCCCTTCCGCCACCGTCAGCACGATGCCCTCGTCGATGGCGCAGAAGAAGGTCAGGCTCTCGTCGTCATTCACCTTCTGGATCGAGCGGACATGATACTGGCCGCCGACCCGCACCACGACGGGGTGCGAGGCGAAGATCATCGGGGTCAGCGGCTCCCCCTCCAGCCCGACCAGCCGGGCGTACTCGCGGCCCGCCGGCTCGGCGTTGATCTCATGGACGATGCGGTGCTGCGGATCGGCGCCGGTGACCACCATCTTGCGGTCGGAGCTGACGAAATGCTGGGTGCGGAAGACGGTGAAGGGCCGGTTGGTGGTGAACAGCGTCACCACCGCGGCATTGGGGTGGAAGGCGCCGTCATGCAGGACGAAGGTGCGCTCGAAATGCAGGTCGTCGCCGGCCGACGCGCCGAACAGCGGGATGTCGATCAGGGCGTTGTGCAGCGCGCTGACCACCGTCTCCTCGCTCATCGACAGCCCGTCGATCAGCAGCATGGCGAAGCTGCCGGCCTCCTCGCCCAGCGGCACCGGCCGCGACGCCATGGCGCGGTCGCGGCGCGACAGCAGGGAACGGGCGATGGCGGTGCTGTCGGCGATCTCGAAGCGGTCGACATGGTCGACCAGCGCGGTGACGATGCAGAAATCCTCGCTCGGGAAGCCGACCGCCACCAGGGCGTTGGTGGTGTAGCCGCCGGGGCCGATCTCCCCCGCCGTGGTGCAGCCGATGACCGGCACCATGCCGAATTCCGCCGCCAGCGCGTCGGCCAGCGCGTGGCGGTCATAGCTGGGGGCGCAGAAGACGACCACCAGCTCCAGCGCCGCATCGCCCAGCCCGGCGCGCAGCTCGCGCGCCGCCGCCTCCGGGCGTTCGGCATGGGTCACGGCGCGCGGCATCCCGTCGCCGGCCACAGCCTTCACCGGATCGTCTGCGGACCTCTCCTGTGCGGACATGGCGGCCTCCGGCACCCCCCTCTCCGCGCGCGGGTGCGATCCGGCAAGGGTACTCCAGGGATGGCGGCGGGCAAGACCAATCCGCGGACCGGTGAAGGAGGACATGGCGCGGGGCGGCTCCTAAAGATGTTCCGCCGGCCGCGGATCGGACAGGCCGGCCAGTTCGTCGTCGGTGAAGAGGCGGGCCCTGGCGGTGAAGCGCACGCCGTCCGGCGCCTCCAGCGAGAAGCCGCCGCCACGCGCTTGTATCACGTCCAGGATGACCTGGGTGTTGCGCCACCATTGGAAGGTGTCATCGGACATGCAGAAGGGCGCACCGGCGACCGTGCCGAGACAAAGGTCGCGCCCGCCCAGCCGGAACTCCCCCAGCGGCAGGCAGAGCGGCGCCGACCCGTCGCAGCAGCCGCCCGACAGATGCAGCATCAGCGGGCCATGCTTCGCCGCAAGGCGGTCCAGCAGGGCGACGGCCTCAGGTGTGGCGATGACGCGATCGGTCGGCATGGAGGCGTTCCTTTAACACGAAACCGCGGAAGGAAAGAAAAAAGGCCGGGGGACACGCCCCCGGCCCAGGTTTGCCCGATAGGGAGGAGCGGGGCTCAGAAGAAGCCGAGCGCTTTCGGGCTGTAGCTGACCAGCAGGCACTTGGTCTGCTGGTAGTGGTCGAGCATCATCTTGTGGGTCTCGCGGCCGATGCCGGACTTCTTGTACCCGCCGAAGGCGGCGTGGGCCGGGTACAGGTGGTAGCAGTTGGTCCACACCCGGCCGGCCTGGATGGCGCGACCCATGCGGAAGTAACGGCTGCCGTCACGGCTCCACACGCCGGCGCCCAGGCCGAACTCGCTGTCGTTGGCGATGGCAAGCGCCTCCTCCTCGGTCTCGAAGGTGGTCACGGCGACGACCGGGCCGAAGATCTCCTCCTGGAAGATGCGCATCTTGTTGTGGCCTTCCAGGATGGTCGGCTGGACATAGTAGCCGCCCTCCAGCTCACCGCCCAGATGGGCGCGCTCGCCGCCCAGCAGCACCTTGGCGCCCTCGGCCTTGCCGATCTCGATGTAGGAGAGGATCTTCTCCAGCTGCTCCTGCGAGGCCTGGGCGCCGATCATCGTGCCGCCATCCAGCGGATGGCCCTGGGCGATCTTCTTGACGCGCTCGACCGCCAGCTTGATGAAGCGGTCGTAGATCGACTTCTGGATGAGGACGCGGCTCGGGCAGGTGCAGACCTCGCCCTGGTTCAGCGCGAACATCGCGAAGCCTTCCAGCGCCTTGTCCAGGAACTCGTCGTCTTCGGCCATCACGTCTTCGAAGAAGATGTTCGGCGACTTGCCGCCCAGCTCGACGGTCGACGGGATGATGTTTTCCGCGGCGTATTGCAGGATCAGGCGGCCGGTCGAGGTCTCGCCGGTGAAGGCGATCTTGGCGATGCGCTTGTTGGTGGCGAGCGGCTTGCCGGCCTCGAGGCCGAAGCCGTTGACGATGTTCAGCACGCCCGGCGGCAGCAGATCGCCGATGATCTCGGCCAGCACCATGATCGCCATCGGGGTCTGCTCGGCCGGCTTCAGCACGATGCAATTGCCGGCGGCCAGCGCCGGAGCCAGCTTCCAGGCCGCCATCAGCAGCGGGAAGTTCCAGGGAATGATCTGGCCGACCACGCCCAGCGGTTCATGGAAGTGGTAGGCGTAGGTGTGGTGGTCGATCTCGCCGATCGAGCCTTCCTGGGCGCGGATGCAGCCGGCGTAGTAGCGGAAATGGTCGATGGCGAGCGGTACGTCGGCGGCGCGTGTCTCGCGGATCGGCTTGCCGTTGTCCAGCGTCTCGGCCAGCGCGATGACCTCCAGCCGCTCTTCCATGCGGTCGGCGATCTTCAGCAGGATGTTCGAGCGCTCGGTCGGCGAGGTGCGGCCCCAGGCGGTCCTGGCGGCATGGGCGGCGTCGAGCGCCAGCTCGATGTCGGCGGCCTGGGAACGGGCGACCTCGCACAGCGGCTTGCCGGTGATCGGGGTCAGATTGGTGAAGTATTGGCCGTCCACCGGAGGAACCCACTGGCCGCCGATATAGTTGTCGTAGCGGGGGCGGAGGGCGATCTGCTTCTGAAGCGTGTCGAGAGCCTGGTGGAGCATTTGGGCCGTTCCTCTCAGTGTGGCGAACCGGTCAGGTCCCCGGTCCGGCGCGTTTGTCGGCGCCATTCAGCCACTCTGGGAGGTGGAGGGTAAATTGTACTATGGAAGGAGACGGTGTGGGGGTGCGATTGTTCGCACACCGCCCTATGCCGGGCCGCTCCTCCACCTCCGCCATGAAGGCGGCAGAGCCCGCTTGCCTCCCCTCCCTGTTCTTTGCGCTTGATATACTCTTATAGAGCACATATGGTTTTGCTCAGAAAGAGTACACTGCGGAGCGGCAAAATGCCCGAGGTCGCCGAACTCGCCTACACCCCCGCCGTCGCCGCGGCGACCGCGCCGATCTATGAGCGGATGAAACGCGTCGTGCCGGCCATCGAATGGCCCTTCCACGCGCCGCTGGTCCACGCCATCAACGCGCTGAAGCGCGAGCGCAACGCCGTCATCCTGGCGCACAACTACCAGACGCCGGAGATATTCCACGGTGTGGCCGACATCGTCGGCGACAGCCTGGCGCTGGCCGCCAAGGCGACGCAGACCGACGCCGACGTCATCGTTCTCGCCGGCGTCCATTTCATGGCGGAGACGGCGAAGCTGCTGAACCCGGCCAAGACGGTGCTGATCCCCAGCCGCAACGCCGGCTGCTCGCTGGCCGACAGCATCACCGCCGCCGATGTCCGCCTGCTGCGCGAGGCGCATCCCGGCGTGCCGGTGATCGCCTATGTCAACACCTCGGCCGAGGTGAAGGCGGAGGTCGACATCTGCTGCACCTCGGGCAACGCGGTGGAGGTGGTGGAATCGCTGGGCGTCGACCGGGTGATCTTCCTGCCCGACGAATATCTCGCGAAGTATGTCGCCACCCAGACCAAGGTCGGGATCATCGCCTGGAAGGGCCATTGCGAGGTGCATGAGCGCTTCACCGGAACGGAGATCGACGAGTTCCGCCGCCGCTTCGACCGGCTGACCGTGATCGCCCATCCCGAATGCCCGCCCGACGTGCTGGAGGCCGCCGATTTCGTCGGCTCCACCGCCCGCATGATCGATTTCGTCGGCACCGAGAAGCCGCCGCGGGTGCTGATGGTCACCGAATGCTCGATGAGCGACAACGTCGCCGCCGCCTCGCCGGACACCGAGTTCGTGCGACCCTGCAACCTCTGCCCGCACATGAAGACGGTGACGCTGCCGGGCATCCTGGAGGCGCTCCGGACCCTGGAACCGCGCGTCGAAATCCCCGACGCGCTGGCCGCGCGCGCCCGCCGCTCGGTGGAGCGCATGCTCGCGGTGAAGCCGAAGTGATCCCTCTCTCCCCAGGGGGGAGAAGGGACTTGTCCGCGTTGCATCGAGGAGTCCCCCCGTGACCTCCAGCACGCCTTACGATGTCCGTGACGCCGAGGTGATCGTCGTCGGCTCCGGCCTTGCCGGGATGACCGCGGCGCTGCGGCTGGCGCCGCGCGCGGTCACCCTCATCACCAAGACCGCCGGCCTGCCCGGCGGCTCCAGCCTCTACGCCCAGGGCGGCATCGCCGCCGCCGTCGGTCCCGGCGACCGGCCGGAGGACCATGCCGCCGACACCATCGCCGCCGGCGCCGGGCTGGTCGATGCGGCGATGGCCGCCCTGCTGACCCGCGACGGCGCCGCCCAGGTCCGCCGGCTGTTGGAGGACGGCCTGCCCTTCGACCGCGCACCCGACGGCTCGCCGCTGCTGGGCCGCGAGGCCGCCCATGGCGCCGCGCGCATCGTCCATGCCGGCGGCGACGCCACCGGCCGCACCCTGGTCACAGCACTGGCCGAGCGGCTGCGCGCCACACCCTCGGTGCGGGTGGAGACCGGCGCCTTCGCCGTCGATCTCGTGCTGCGCAACGGCCGGGTCTGCGGCCTGCTGGCCTGCCATGGGCAGGGCTGGGTGCTGCACCGGGCGCCGCGGGTGATCCTGGCGACCGGCGGCATCGGCGCCGCCTTCGCCCGCACCACCAACCCGGCGGAGGCGACCGGCGACGGGCTGGCCATCGCCGCGCGGGCCGGCGCCCGGCTGGCCGACCTGGAGTTCGTGCAGTTCCACCCGACCGCGCTCGCCGTCGATGCCGACCCGGTGCCGCTGCTGACCGAGGCCTTGCGCGGCGCCGGCGCCCTGCTGCTCGACCGGACCGGCCGGCGCTTCATGCCCGACGAGCATCCGCTGGCGGAGCTGGCGCCACGCGACGTGGTCGCCCGCGCCATCGGCCGGCGCGTCGCGGCGGGGGAGCCGGTGTTCCTCGACCTGCGCCCGGCGCTGGCCGCCAAGCCCGGCGGCTTCCCCACCGTGCTGGCGCTCTGCGCCGAGCATGGACTAGACCCCTTCGCGGCGCCGATGCCGGTGGCGCCCGCCGCCCATTACCATATGGGCGGAGTCGTCACCGATGCCGATGGGCGCACCAGCCTGGAGGGGCTATGGGCCTGCGGCGAGGTCGCCCGCACCGGCGTCCATGGCGCCAACCGGTTGGCGAGCAACTCCCTGCTGGAGGCGCTGGTGTTCGGCGCCCGCGTCGCCCGCGACGTGGCGGAGCGGCCGCTGGCGCCGCTGCCGCCCTTCGCCCTGCCCCGTCCGCCGGCGGTCGCCGCCGATGTCGGCGATGCCCTGCTCGACGCCATCGGGGCGGAGGGGCGGACGGCTCTTTACGAGGGTGCCGGGCTGGTACGCGACGGGCTCGGGCTGCTGGCCGCCCGGCGCAAGCTCGACCGGCTGGCGGCGGCGCTCGACACGCTACGCTGTGACGACGGCGATGAGGCCCCGCCCGCCATCATCCGCCGGTGGGGCGAAGCGCGCAACCGGCTGCTGGTCGGCCGGCTGGTCGTCCATGCCGCGCTGGCGCGGCGCGAGAGCCGCGGCGCCCATTGCCGCGGCGACCATCCCCTGGCCGACCCCGCCTCGACCTCCCGCACCCTGACCCTCAGCGATCTGGCCGGCACCGCCGGCCCCCTGCCCGGAGACGCCGCATGCTGCATCCTCTGACCGTCGAGCCCATCGTCCGCGCCGCCCTGGCCGAGGATCTGGGCCGGGCCGGCGACATCACCACCGACAGCATCATCCCGGCTGGCGCGACGGCGACCGCCCGCATCGCCGCCCGCAAGGACGGCCGCGTCGCCGGGCTGGACGCGGCGCTGATCGCCTTCCGCCTGCTCGACCCGGACATCGCCGTGGCGCTCGAGCGCACCGACGGCGATGACGTTCCTCCCGGCGGCACCATCGCCACCCTGAGTGGCAAGGCCCGCGCCCTGCTGACGGCGGAGCGCACGGCGCTGAACCTGATGGGCCGGCTGTCCGGCATCGCCACCGCCACCCGCGCCCTGGTGCGCGAGGTCGATGGGACCAAGGCCCGCATCGTCTGCACCCGCAAGACCACCCCCGGCCTGCGCGTGCTGGAAAAGCACGCGGTGAAGCTGGGCGGCGGCTTCAACCACCGTTTCGGGCTGGATGACGCCGTGCTGATCAAGGACAACCACATCGCGGTCGCCGGCGGCGTGCGCCCGGCGGTGGAGCGGGTGCGCGCCGCCATCGGCCACATGGTGAAGGTGGAGGTGGAGGTCGACACGCTCGACCAGCTCGACGAGCTGCTGGGCCTGCCGGTCGATGTCGTGCTGCTCGACAACATGGACCCGGAAACCTTGCGGCGCGCCGTGCGGATGGTCGACGGCCGGCTGCTGACCGAGGCGTCGGGCAATGTGACGCTCGCCACCGTCCGCGCCATCGCCGAAACCGGCGTCGACATGATCAGCTGCGGCTGGCTGACCCACAGCGCCCCCAACCTGGACCTGGGGCTGGATATGTGAAGCCCGCCCGCCGGCACTCCCGCTCCCCAACCGGGGGCGGGGGTGCCGGCCGCGCCGTCACGCCGCCAGCGTCTCGACCTTGCCGTCGAGACCCATCATCAGCAGCTCGACCTCCAATTCGGGATGGCGTTGCTTGGCCATGTCCTTCAGCTTGGTCAGATATTGGCCGTGGACCTCGGTCTCGCGCTTGGGGTCGCCTGCCAGATCCTGATTGAGGAAGGCCTTGTAGGCGCCGCAGTCACGGTGATCGATGACGACCAGCCGCTTCACATGGTGCAGCTCGCGGGCGATCTCGACCTCGTCCCAGAAGGCCTCGCCCCAGGACGGCTTCTTGTCGTTCAGCGCGCCAAGGCTGGCGCCCGCCAGAACGATGTGATCGTATTTCTCCTTCAGGCCGCGCCCGTCCATATACTCGGCGACCCGCGCCATCAGCCGGTAATCCATGCAGGTCAGCAGCAGCGTGTCGACGCCGCCCGCCTGCGCCGGCCGCGTCAGCATCGGGGTCAGCAGCGTCACCCCGGCGCCCAGCGTCGCCAGCTTCAGAAAGCCGCGGCGCGAATTGTGCGGAGCGTGGCAACAATCATGGCCATGCCCGGCGGACCGATGCGTCGTCAGATCCCTCATAAAGCCCTCCCTGATTTGTCGATCAGGCGGAGGGTAATCGCGACTTAAGGGAAACTCCATCCACAAGGTTCATCAGTAGGGATTTCCCGTATCGCAGAAAAACATACTATCTTTACGGTCCAATCCATATTTTCTTTCCAATCTATGCAGCACATTGACGGCATATCCATGAAATCTTGATAATCTTCCATGCAGAAAACTGCGGACCCTTGGCAATCCTTGGAAAACCCACTGGAAACGAAATGGGCCACCCCGTTTCAAGGGGGCGGCCCGTTCCAGGCATGGGCGTATCCCGGTCGTCAGCGTTCGGCCGTCACCCGCCGCGCGTGCTGCTCGGCGCCGGTGTTCCGACCGATCCAACGGTGCTGGAGGCCGGCGGCGGCGATGCGCTCGCGCTGTGGTTGGGCGAACAATCCGCGTTGGCGATCCCAGCCGTCAGGAGAGTGGCGAGACCGAACAAAGCGGCGACGACCGGACTGGCTCCATGAGACATTGGATCACCTCCTTTCTGAAACGTTGCGACCATCATCAGATTGACACAGTAGGACAGTTGGTCAATGGCCGACTCGAACATTGACGATGCCGTCTCCCAATCGTACAGGCTTTGACCTTGACCCGGAGTATGCTTATCGGGTTCCCAGCAGCCCGCTCATGGTGGCGAACAGTTCCGACTTCGCTTCGAAGCCGACGCCCGGCAGATCGGGCAGACGCACCCGGCCATCCTCCACCGCGATGCCGTCGGCGAAGCCGCAGAAGGGCTTGAAGACGTCAGGGTAGGATTCGTTGCCGCCCAGATGCAGGCCGGCGGCGATGTTCAGCGACATCTGATGACCGCCATGCGGCACCACCCGCCGGCTGGACCAGCCGTTCTCCTTCAGCATGTCCAGCGTGCGCAGATACTCGACCAGCCCATAGCTCAGCGCGCAGTCGAACTGCAACCAGTCACGGTCGGGCCGCATGCCGCCATGGCGGATCAGGTTGCGGGCGTCCTGGTGGGAGAACAGATTCTCGCCGGTCGCCATCGGGCGGTCATAATGCTTGGCGAGTTCGGCCTGCAACGCATAGTCCAGCGGGTCGCCGGCCTCCTCGTACCAGAACAGGCCGTAGGGCTTCAGCGCCTCCCCGTAGGCGATGGCGGTGTCGATGTCGAAGCGGCCGTTGGCGTCGACGCACAGATTGTCGCCCGACCCGACCACCTCCAGCACCGCGTCGATGCGCCGCAGATCCTCCGCCAGCGGGGCGCCGCCGATCTTCATCTTCACGACCCTGTAGCCGCGGTCGCGGTAGCTGCGCATCTCGTCCTGAAGCGCCTTCACATCCTTGCCGGGATAGTAATAGCCGCCGGCGGCATAGACCCAGACGCCGTCATCGGCCACCCCGCCGCGGAACCGGTCGGCCAGCAGGCGGTAGAGCGGAACGCCGGCGATCTTGGCCACGGCGTCCCACACCGCCATGTCGATGGTGCCGACGGCGACCGACCGTTCGCCATGGCCGCCCGGCTTCTCGTTGGTCATCAGCCGGGTCCAGATGCGGAACGGGTCGAGATTTTCGCCGGTCTCGTCCAGCAGGCTGTCGGGGGCCGCCGACATCAGCCGGGGAATGAAGCGCTCGCGCAGCAGTCCGCCGGCGGCATAGCGGCCGTTGGAGTTGAAGCCGTAGCCGATCACCGGCTTGCCGTCGCGCACCACGTCGGTGACGACCGCGACGACGCTGCAGGTCATCTGGCTGAAATCGATGAAGGCGTTGGCGATGTCGGACTTGATGCCGGCGGTCTGCTCGCGGATTTCGACGATGCGCATGGCGGTTCCTCTCGCAGCGTGGTGGCGCGTTTCGTGCCGGCACTGTAGGGATGGGGAAGGCCGCCGGGCCAATGCCAAGGCCGGAACGCATCATGCGGGTTCGGCATAGGGCGCCCAGAGGGACGGGACGGGCCGGCAGACGTGACGAAGATTGGGCGATGGAACTCTCCTGGCTCGACGATTTCCTGGCGCTGGTGGATTGCGGCAATTTCTCCCGCGCCGCCGATGCGCGCCATCTGACCCAGCCGGCCTTCAGCCGCCGCATCCGCGCGCTGGAGGATTGGGCCGGCACCCCGCTGTTCGACCGCAGCGCCCAGCCGGTGACCCTGACCGAGGCCGGACGGCGCTTCCGCCCCTTCGCCGACGAAACCGTCCGCCGCCTGCTTCAGGGCCGGGAGGAGGCCCGGCTCGCCGCCCAGTCGGAGGCCGCGACCCTGCGCTTCGCCGCCACCCACGCGCTGTCGCTGACCTTCTTCCCCTCCTGGCTCAGGGCGCTGGAGGCGCGGGCGCGGCTCGGGGCCATCACCCTGTCTTCGGACAGCATGGAGGCTTGCGAGCGGCTGATGCTCGCCGGTCAAGCGCAGTTCCTGCTCTGCCATGCCCATCCGGCGGCGGCGGGGCGGCTGGAGGCGGAGTCCTTCCGTTCGGTCGTCGTCGGCGGGGACCGTCTGCTGGCGGTGACGGCGCCCGACGCCGACGGGCGGCCCCGCCATCTGCTGACCGACGGCGAGGCCAGGCCGCTGCCCCACCTGTCCTACAGCCGCGAATCCGGCATGGGCCGCATCCTTGAGGCGGTGCGGGCGGCGCGGCCGCTTCCCGGCGCTCTCGACACCGTCTTCACCTCCCACCTCGCGGCGGTTCTGCGCACCCTGGCCCGCGACGGGCGCGGCGTGGCCTGGCTGCCGGAAAGCCTGATCGCCGAGGATCTGGCCCGCGGTTCGCTGGTTCGCGCCGGGGTGCCGGCGGGCGACGAGCGCTGGACCGTGCCGGTGCAGATCCGGCTGGTCCGTCCCCGCGCCCGCCAGAGCAAGGCGGCCGAGACTTTCTGGACGCTGGCGGTCGAGGCCGCCCTGTGGCGCAACGCCGAGTCGGCGGCGGAGCCCGCCGCCCCGGTTGCCAGAGCCGAATCGACCATCGAAGAAGAGTTGTGAGCGCCCGGCGCCAAGTCGCTTTGATCATTGACATTCCCGAAATCGGCTGTCCGGCCGCGCGATTTCTCTGGCGCTACCCCGTCCGATCGGGCAAAATTTGCCTAGTCGGAGTGAAGCCGGGCTCCGACGCGGCCGGTCCGGACCCAAGCGGTTCGATGACCGGTGTCCCGCATCGTCGCCGATGCATCGTTCGCCGGCTTGTCCAAGAAGCGTCGCGTCAGCGGCCGGAGGAACGATCATGGGTGTCAGCAGCATCGGTGGAATCGGCGGCTATCAGCAGCAGCCCTACGCCACCCCGTTAAGCAGCGGCCCGGCCGCGGCGCAGCGGTCCACCTCTCCCGTCGAATCCGCCCAGGAAGACCAGACCGAGCGTGACCGCCGCCAGCAGGAGGCGCAAACGGTACAGAGCGGGTCCAGCGGCGGCAACACGACCCCGACACGCGGCCAGAACCTGAACATCTCGGTCTGATCCGCACCGGATCGTCCGGATCGGATCGCAAGGGCCAAGGCGGCGGGGAGACGGCAGCGGGACAGCGCCCAGACTGGGAGCGGCCCCAAGGAACAACGCCTGGAGAGCGGGCAGGAAGGGCGGGAGGCAGCGATGGAGATCCGTGGCGTTTCCAGCACGACGGCAGTCCGCTCCGCCGCTTATCAGCCGACGGAGTCCGGCGCCGCTTCCCAATCCGGCGCCGCCGAGGCCTCCGTCACCAAACAGCCCGGTGGTGTCGCCACGGGAGCCGAAAAGGCGTCGGGCAGCGGCTACATCAGCCCCTTTATGCGCTATGATCAGGGCGCACGGGTGGCTGTGCTCTATTTCCGCGATTTCGACACCGGCGAAACCCAGGACCAGATCCCGTCCCAGCGCGTGGTGGAGGAATATCGCCGCACCGCCAGCCGGTTGACCCAGGAAAACGTGCAGGGGAAAATGGCGGGATCGCAAACCGCCGCGAAATCCTCGCCGAACTCCTCGACGACTTCCGCGCCGGGCAACTCCAGCGACGGGGCCGGGTCGGCACCCGGTGGCGGCGTCAGCCCGGCGGGGAGCGCGGCCGGGTCGGCCGCCCCTGCCTCCCTTGCCGTTTCCTTCGCCAGCGGCGCGGGCGGCGGCGCAGCCATCGGCACCAGCTCCGGCGCGTCCCCGCTGGCATCCGCTCAGACGGGCGGCGGTGCCGCTCCGTCAACGACCGGCGGCTCCTATGGCGGTTCGCCGGGCGGTCTGGTTTCGGTGACCGTCTGATCGGACCGGCCTGACAAACAGGCTCATCCCCCCGCCGTCTCCTCCTCCGCCTGACGGCGCCGGAAGCCGACCAGCGCGGTCTCGTCCAGCATCGCGGCCTCCTTGCGCTTCAACTTGTCGCGCTCGCGCTTCAGCCGTTCCTCTTCCGCCAGCTCATAGCGCTTCAGTTCCTGGAAGGCCTCGGCCATCTCGTCGGTGGCGATGCTGATCTGCGCCTCGACCTGGGCCAGCGATTCGCCGAGCTTGCGGCCACGCTCCATCGCCGCCTGGGCGAAGTTGGAATAGGTGAAGGAAACGGAGAAATCCTCACGCACGGTTTCCTGTTCGTGCGTGATCTCCTGCTTCACCTTCTCGATCTCGTTGCGCAGCCGGTCGGCCAGCGTGTGGAGTTCCGCGAGGACGCGACGCTTCTCGTCCAGATGCAGCTTCTGTAGGCGGATGATCGTCTTCAGGCTCATTGCGGCCACTGCACCCCAAAGATTTCAGCGAGCATGGCATAGCTGGTCTCCAGATCGGTGGCCTCGCGCTTGCCCTGCTTCAGAAAGGCTTCCAGCGCCGGCTGGAAGTGGATCGCCTCGTCGACCTGCGGGTCGGTGCCGCGGCGATAGGCGCCGAGCCGGATCATCTCCGCCATGTTGTCGTAGGAGGACAGCAGGCGCCGGGCATGGCCGACCAGTTCATTCTCGTTCGCCGTGTTGCAGCCGGGCATGGTGCGCGACACGCTGCGCAGGATGTTGATGGCGGGGTAGCGCCCGCGCTCCCCGATCTGGCGCTCCATCACGATATGGCCGTCGAGGATGCCGCGCACGGCGTCGGCGATCGGTTCGTTGTGGTCGTCGCCGTCGACCAGCACGGTGAACAGGCCGGTGATGGTGCCCGACCCGACCACCCCCGGCCCGGCGCGCTCCAGCAGGCGCGGCAGTTCGGCGAAGACGGTCGGCGGATAGCCCTTGGTCGTCGGCGGTTCGCCCGCCGACAGGCCGATCTCGCGCTGGGCCATGGCGAAGCGGGTGACGCTGTCCATCATGCACAGCACGTCGCGGCCCTGGTCGCGGAAATGCTCGGCCACCGCCAGCGTCATGTAGGCCGCCTGCTTGCGCATCAATGGCGCCTCGTCCGAGGTGGCGCAGACGACGACGCTGCGGGCCAGACCCTCCTCGCCCAGATCCTCGGTGATGAATTCCTGCAACTCGCGGCCGCGCTCGCCGATCAGCCCGATCACCGCCACCTCGGCGGCGGAAAAGCGCGCCAGCATCGACATGACCGAGGATTTGCCGACACCCGATCCGGCGAAGATGCCCATGCGCTGGCCGCGGCAGCAGGTGAGAAAGGCGTTGATGGCGCGGATGCCCAGATCGAGCTTCTCGCCCACCCGGGCACGGGAATGGGCGTTGGGCGGGGTGTTGCGGATCGGCGTGCCCTGCGGCCCCTTGGGCAGCGGCCCCTTGCCGTCCACCGGTTCGCCCAGCGCGTTGACGACGCGGCCGAGCCAGGCGTCGGTGGGATAGATCATCGCCTGGTCGCCCGCCACCAGCGCGCGGCAACCCAGCCCGACCCCGTCCAGCGCGCCGAAGGGCATGGCGAGCGCCCGGCCCTGCCGGAAGCCCACCACCTCGCACGGAACCCGGCGGCGATCGCGCGTCTCGACGATGCAACGGCCGCCGACCGACAGCTCCTTCTCGATGCCGCCGACCTCGACCATCAGGCCCGACACGGCGGTGACGCGGCCGTAGCGGCTACAGTCGGGAATCTCGTCGATGTCACGGATCAACTGATCGATGTCGAACGGCATGGTTCGGATACCGGCGCCCCAAAGACGGGACGCCCTCCTATTAAGGGGTAGTTCTTCGGACAGCGGCGACGTTAACCACCTTGATCGTATCTTGCGATGGAAGGATTAACGTTGTGTAAGCGCTTGGCGCTGGCGTTAAGCTGAATCGTCTGTTAACTTGTGTAAACGGAGTGGTTGAAATCGGTCATCAAGGACCGGGGGGCCGATCCGGGGTCGGGTTGCGAAAGCGCGCCATCAAACGTCGGGATATCGCCATGAGGGTTCTGCTGGTTGAAGACGACTCCTCCGTCGCGAAAAGCATCGAGCTGATGCTGAACACGGAAGGATTCATCGTCGACTCTACCGACCTGGGTGAAGACGGGCTGGAGATCGGCAAGCTCTATGACTATGACATCATCATTCTCGATTTGATGCTGCCGGACATCGATGGTTACGAGGTTCTTCGCCGCCTGCGCGCCGCCCGCGTGACCACCCCGATCCTGATCCTCTCGGGCCTGACCGAGATGGACAACAAGATCAAGGGGCTGGGCTTCGGCGCCGACGATTACCTGACCAAACCCTTCGACAAGCGCGAATTGATCGCCCGCATCCAGGCCATCGTCCGCCGGTCGAAGGGCCATTCCGACAGCATCATCCGCACCGGCCGCCTGACCGTCAATCTCGACACCCGGACGGTGGAGGTCGACCAGTCGCCGCTGCATCTGACCGGCAAGGAATACGGCATCCTGGAATTGTTGAGCCTGCGCAAGGGCACGACACTGACCAAGGAGATGTTCCTCAACCATCTCTATGGCGGGATGGACGAGCCGGAATTGAAGATCATCGACGTCTTCGTCTGCAAGCTGCGCAAGAAGCTGGCCGCCGCCACCCAAGGCGACAACTACATCGAAACGGTGTGGGGCCGTGGCTATGTGCTGCGCGATCCGCACGAGGAAATTGCCGAAGGCAATCCCCCGCCGCCGCCGCGCGTGCCGCAGCAGCAGGCCGCCGGCTGAGGAATTCCCGGCCAGCCCGGTTTTTCTTTGGGGTCATCCAGCGTCCGGCGAGCTTTGTCCTTGAAAGCCGGGCCGGGCGTTCCCATGTGAGACGGGTCATTCTGCTTCGGACTGCGGGGCGATCAATCGCCCCCACGCTCAGCCTCCCCTTGCTTTGGACCTGTTCGCCCGCGCGGATCATCTTCGCCGGCACGGACTTCGGGGGGCCGCCAATCCCACACCCAGTCTGATGCGCCGCACCGGTGGTGCGGCGCCCTTTGCGTCATGGGAGACAGACATGCCCGTCGGCACCGTCAAATGGTTCAACAGCACCAAGGGCTTCGGTTTCATTCAGCCGGAAAGCGGCGGCCCGGATGTGTTCGTTCACATCTCCGCTGTCGAACGCGCCGGGCTGCGCAGCCTGGTCGATGGCCAGAAGATTTCCTACGAGGAACAGCGCGATCCCAAGCGCGGCAAGACCTCGGCGGAAAATCTGAAGGCGGTCTGACCGCCTGACCGCCGACCTGCGGAAAAAGGGGCATCGGGAAACCGGTGCCCTTTTTCCGTGTTGACCTAATCCCCCTTGCCCAGAGGAGAACCGCGATGGCTTTCAAACCGAACTACAACCAGCAGCGGGCAGAGCGCAACCGGGCCAAGGAACAGAAGAAGCAGGAAAGACTGCAACGCCGCGAGGAGGGGGCCGCCGCCCGCCGCTCCGGCGAACAGGCCGACGGCGAACAGAGCGACCGGGACGGTGGAGCCGCAGAGGATGACGCCGCCCCGACCAGCACCGACACCAACAATGCCTGACCGGCCGGCCGCAAGCACGGCCGACCGCGACCATACGGAGGACAGGCCATGGCCCGTCAGAAGAAACAGCCCGTCGAGAATGCCTTCGCGCTTTTCGACGTGATTTATCAGGATGGTGCCCGCACCTCGAACCGCAAGGTGCCGACCACCGACATCGACCAGTTCGACCGCGAGAACTCAATCCGCGCCTTCATCGAGGCACAGGACCGCAAGATCGCCGAGATGTCCGGCAACCCGCGCGGCCCGATCAAGTCGATCACGCCATCGGTGTGACGGACCTTCCCGGTATGGTGACCGATCCGGGGGCGGCTTCTCCGCCCCCGTCGCACCGACCGGCTCCCGGCGTTCCAGCGCTCGGCTTTCCGCCCCTCACGCCACCTTGGCGCCGGCGGCGGAGAAGCCGCCCAGGCTGTAGAGGCCGCGCTGCCCTTCCACCGGCTTGAACTTGTCGGTGATGCCCAGAACCGTCTCCGCGCCGCCCAGATACAGGACACCGTCCTGCGGCATCTGGCGGGCGATGGCCTCCAGAACCTTGGCCTTCGTCGGCTGATCGAAATAGATCAGCACGTTGCGGCAGAAGACAATGTCGAACTGCCCCAGCGCCGACAAATCGCCCAGCAGGTTCCATTCGCGGAACGACACCATCTGGCGCAGCTGCTGGCTGATCTGCCACTTGTCGCCGTTCTGCTTGAAATGCTTGACCAGATGCGTGATCGGCAGGCCGCGCTGCACCTCGAACTGGGTGTAGACGCCGGACTTCGCCCGCTCCACCATTTCCGCCGAGATGTCGGTGCCGACGATCTCGATGCGCCAGCCGGCCAGCTTCGCCGCCTCGTCGTTCAGGATCATCGACAGCGAATAGGCCTCCTGCCCCGACGAGCAGGCGGCCGACCAGATGCGCAAGGACCGCTTGGCGGCCCGCGCCTCCATCAGCTTCGGCAGCACCAGCTGCTTGAACTGGTCGAAGGGCTTCTGATCGCGGAAGAAGGACGACTCGTTGGTCGTCATCGCTTCCGTGATGTCGCGCAGCAGCGCCTCGTCCTTGCGGGTGCGGACGGTGGTCGCCAGCTCCTCAAGGCCCTTCATGTTCCACTTGCGCGCCACCGGCATCAGCCGGGATTCGAGCAGGTATGCCTTGTCCCGGGTCAGGACCAGGCCGGAACGCTGCTTGAGCAGCGTGGAGAACATGTCGAAATCTTCGACTCTCATGCTGCCCTCGACGCGAGCTTGCGGATGTGGGGACCGATTTCCTTGAGCGGCAGGATGGCGTTGCAGATGCCGGCTTGCGCCACCGCACCCGGCATGCCCCAGACCACGCTCGACGCCTCGTCCTGGGCGATCAGGGTACCGCCGCCATTGACCACGTCGGTGCAGCCCTTCAGCCCGTCCTGACCCATGCCGGTCAGGATGCAGGCCAGGATCTTGCGGCCACCGAAGGCCTTCAGGATCGACCGCATCATCGGATCGACCGCCGGGCGGCAGAAATTCTCCGGCGGATCCTTGCTGAGCGTGATCACGTTCGCCCCCGCGCGCTGCGCCACCAGCATGTGGAAGTCGCCGGGCGCGATGTAGCAGCGGTTCTGCACGATCGGCTCGCCGTCCTTGGCCTCGCGCGCATCGATGCCGCATTGGCGGGTGATATGCTCGGCCAGGATGGTGGTGAAGGTCGCCGGCATGTGCTGGGTGATCAGGATCGGCTGGCTGACGCCGGCCTTCAGGTGCGACAACACCTCGAACAGCGCCTGCGGGCCGCCGGTCGAGCTGCCGATGGCGATCACGTCGGGCTTGGTCGCGATGGCCCCGGCCGGAGTCGGACGGGTGACGATCGGCCCGACCTCGCGCTTCAGCAGACCGATGGGCGACGCCGGGGTCAGCGGACGGATCTCGCCGCGCGACCGCGACCCGGCGCGCCTGGCGGCGGCGCCCAGCGCCTTGACCTTGGCGACCAGCTCGCGCTTGAAATCCTCCGCCCCGCCGATCTCGCGGGTGGAGGTCGGCTTCGGGATATAGTCGGCGGCACCGGCGGACAGGCAGCGCAGCGAAACATCGGCCCCGCGCAGCGTCAGCGTCGAGGCCATGATGATCTTGACCTGGGGCGCCACCGCCAGCAGCTTCGGAATGGCGGTCAGCCCGTCCATCACCGGCATCTCGATGTCGAGGACGATGACGTCGATCGAATTGCGCTGCAACGAACTGACCGCCATCTGGCCATCGCCGACGGAGGTGACGACGCGGATCTCCGGGTCCCCCTCCAACGCGCGGGTCAGCAGGCCACGGATGACGGCGGAGTCGTCCACCACCATGACCCGGACGGGATCCGGATTGGCCGGTCGCGCGGTGGTGAGGGGACCTCTGCCTAAACTGTCCGACATAAGGGCGATTCGCCTTTCAACTCGACGGGTTCAACGCGGCGTCTCCTGGCGTCCCCTCCGGGACGCTGTCCGGACCGCCCATGACCCTCGGATCACGGGGGCGGCTCGGGCAGGGGTCAGAGAAGGCCGACCTGCGCGAACTTGGTCTGGATGATGTCGCTGTCGAAGGGCTTCATGATGTACTCGTTGGCCCCGGCGGACAGCGCTTCCTGAATGTGGGCGAGGTCGTTCTCGGTGGTGCAGAACACCACCTTGGGCTGGTCGCCCCCGCTCATCTTGCGCAGCCGGCGCAGGAACTCGATCCCCGTCATCACCGGCATGTTCCAGTCCAGCAGGATGGCGTCGGGCATCTGCACCGCGCAGGCTTCCATCGCCTGCTTGCCGTCCTCCGCCTCGGAGCAGGTGAAGCTCAGCTCTTCCAGGATCTTGCGTGCAACCTTGCGGACCACGCGGCTGTCATCGACCACCAGGCAGGATTTCATTGCGGCAGGGCCTCAGGTCATCGGTTCGCGGGCGGGAAGCCGGACGGACGGAACGGCGCCCCCCTATCGGGAAGGGCGCCGCGATCCGTCAGGCCGCCTCTATGGTCGTGAAGTTGAGCAGACGCGGCACGTCCAGCACAACCATCAACTGGCCGTTCAGCCGGTAAATTCCGGTCGACACCTCACGCCAGCGCGGGTCCAGCGTCGCCGGGTTCCGCTCGAAGTCCTCCTTGGTCAGGCTCAGGACCTCACCGACCGAGTCGACCATCAGGCTGTACAGCTCGCCACGCAGATCGACGACGATCGACATGCCGGGCTTGTCCTTCGGCCGGCCGGTCAGACCGAGCCGGAGACGGACGTCTATGGCGGTGACGATGCGGCCGCGCAGGTTCAGCGATCCGGCGACCTCGGGCGGGGCCAGCGGGATACGGGTGATCCGCTGATGGCCCAGCACGTCCTGCACCTGAAGGACCGGGATGCCGAACATCTGGTCGGCGATCGTCATGGTCACATAGTCCTGGTTGCCGGAGGCGACGAGGTCGTCGCCCTTCGACTTGCGGACGGTGGACGGCAGCTTGGCGTTGCTCATGCGGCACCTTTCTGTTCGGTCAGCGTCTGCTGCAGCGCGAAGAGCAGCGCGTCACGGTCGAACTTGGCGACATAGTCGTTGAAACCGGCGATGCGGCCGCGGTCGAGGTCACGGGCGCTGGCGTGGCTGGACAGCGCCACCATCGGCACACCCTGCCAGCGGCTGCCGTGGCGAACCGCCTCGGCGAAGTCGAAGCCGCTCATGCCCGGCATCTCGATGTCGGAGACGATGACGTCGAAGTCCTCGCCGGCCTCGCAGAGCGCCAGCGCGTCGCTGGCATTCTCCACCGCCGTCACGTCGTAGCCGGCGACCGACAGCAGCGGCGTCAGCAGGTTGCGGAAGAAGGGGCTGTCGTCCACCAGCAGCACGCGTTGCAGCTTCTCCTCCTCGAACCCCTCCTGGGTCGAGGAGCCGAACCAGTCCTTGTAGGCCTGGGTCAGGAAGAAGCCGGCGTCGATCACCTCGGTCGCCTTGCCGGCGATGATCGCCGAGCCCATCAGGCCGGGACGCTCCGCCGCCAACTGGACATTCAGCTTCTCCTCGACGATGTCGACGATCTCGTCGACGATCAGGCCCATCGAGCGGTCGCCATCGGCGAAGACCAGAACCGGCTGGCGGCCTTCCCGGCCCAGCATGAAGTTCGGGTCGATCGGCACCAGCGGCATCAGCTTGCCGCGGTACTGGACCACCGGCAGGCCGTTCGACAGCTCGACCGACGCCAGATCGACGTCCTCCAGGCGGGCGACCAGCGACAGCGGCACCGCCTTGGGCGCGCCCTCGCCGGCGCGGAACAGCAGGAGCGCCATCTTGTCCTCCTGGCGCTGGGTCTGGACCGCGGTGGTCTCCTTGCCGGCGGCCTCGCCCATCGCCATCTCGCCGGTGGCCGACGCGATGCCGTTGGGGTCGAGGATCATGATGACCGAGCCGTCGCCCAGGATGGTGTTGCCCGAGAACATCTCGATGTGGCGCAGGATCGGCGCCACCGGCTTCACCACGATTTCCTCGGTGTCGAACACGCGGTCGACCATGATGCCGAAGGTGTAGGTGCCGACCTGGGTGACGACGATGAAGGTCTCGTCCGCCGGCTTCTTGGCGTCCTCGCTGTCGTCCAGCCGCAGCAGCTGCTGGAGCGAGACCAGCGGCAGCAGGCGGTTGCGCAGGCGCAGCACCGGCGTGCCCTTCAGCCGCTCGATGGTGTGCTCGCTGTCGGAGGCGGCGCGCACCAGCTCGACGACGCTGATCTGCGGGATGGCGAACCGCTCGCCGGCGCATTCCACGATCAGGGCCGAGACGATGGCCAGCGTCAGCGGGATCTTGATGATGAAGGTCGAGCCCTTGCCCTGGGCCGACTTGATCTCGATCGTGCCGCCGATCTTCTCGATGTTGGTCTTCACCACGTCCATGCCGACGCCGCGGCCCGACACGTTGGTCACCTTGGCGGCGGTGGAGAAGCCCGGCTTCATGATGAACTGGATGATCTGCTGGTCGGTCATCGAGGCCAGCTCGATCTCCGACGCCATCCCGTTCTGGATCGCCTTCTGCTTGATCCGGTCGATGGCAAGGCCCTTACCGTCGTCCTGGATCTCGATGATGATGTGGCCGCCCTCGTGATAGGCGTTCAGGGTGATGCGGCCGGTTTCCGTCTTGCCGGCCTTCACACGCTCCGCCGGGATCTCCAGCCCATGGTCGGCGCTGTTGCGCACCATGTGGGTCAGCGGATCCTTGATCAGCTCCAGAACCTGGCGGTCCAGCTCGGTGTCGGCGCCGAGCATCTGGAGGTCGATCTTCTTGTTCAGTTCATGCGCCAGATCGCGCACCAGACGCGGCAGCTTGGCCCAGGCGTTGCCGATGGGCTGCATGCGCGTCTTCATAACGCCTTCCTGCAACTCCGACGTCACATGGTTCAGGCGCTGCAACGGCGCCGCGAACTCGCTCTCCTTCTGCGACCGCAGGATCTGCAGCAGCTGGTTGCGGGTCAGCACCAGCTCCGACACCATGGTCATCAGGTTTTCGAGCAGGTCGACGTTGACGCGGATGGTCTGGGCGGCGACCGCCGATTCCTTGGTCGCGGCCTCGGCACCGGCATCGCCGCCGCCGGCATTGCCGCCGGCCGAACCGCCGGCCATCGGGGCGACCGGCGCCGGCATCTTCGCGGCGGCCGGCTCGGGCTCCGGCACGACGAGATCATGCGAGGGCTCTTCGACCGGCGCGGGCGCGCGGGTGGCGACCGCCGTGCTGGCGGCCGGAGCGGCGGCGGGAGCCGGGGCGGCGGGCGCATCGTTCGGGCCGGGAGTGGCGTTCCACAACGCCTCCAGATCGTCCAGCGACGCCGGCCGTTCCTCCGCGGCGGCGACCGCGGGAGCGGTCGGCGGCGGCGGGGGTGGCGGCGGAGCGGCGGCGGCCGGAGCGGGGCCGCCCAGCTTGCCCTCGGCGCACAGGTTCAGACGCTCGATCAGCGGCAGGTCGTCGCCCGGCGGTTCCGCCTCGGTCGCTTCCAGCACCGCCAGCAGGCTCTTGATGGTGTCCAGAGCCTGCAGGATCAGCGAAACGGCTTCCGGGTTGATGGTCAGCTCGCCATCGCGGAACTTGCCCAGCACGTTCTCCGACGCGTGCGCCACCTTTTCCAGGCGGGGCAGGCCGAGAAAGCCGCAGGTGCCCTTAATGGTGTGGACGAGCCGGAAGATGTTCGACAGCAGTTCCGGATTGTTCGGATTCTGCTCCAACCGGACCAGCTCGACGTCCAGCACCGAGAGGTTTTCGTTGGTCTCCGTCAGAAATTCGGACAGCAGATCATCCATGTCGCATTCCCCAGGCCCAATGTTTATGGTCCGCGCCGTCCTGCGGCTCGAACGGGCAGCATCGAGGGGCCGCCGGTTGCGCTCCAGTCCAGGTAGGGGGGAGCCTGTCAAATACTGATTAAGAGAACCTTACCTCTTCCGATAGGGAGTCTTCGGGTCGCCTCCACCGCCAGGATCGAGGCTTGATTGTCACATATGGAACCAGTGGGAGGATAGATGACCGACGCCGAACTCGCCCGCTCCGTGCGCGACGCCGTGGAGCGCCTCAACAGCGCGCTGGCGGAGGCCGCGCGCCACAATCTCGCGGTCACGCTGCGCACCACCTCCCACCAGACCGGCGGCGGGGTCGAGCAGGTCGTGGTCGAACCGCGGATCTTCAAGCAGCTGTGACCGCGCCGGACCGGGCGCCGCTCACCAGCGCGCGGTGAGGACCAGCCGCTCGCCGCCTTCGGGAACGACGCCGATGCGGAAGCCGTCGGCCTCGGCCAGCCGGCCGGTGATATAGGCATGGATGGTGCGCGGCGTCAGCGCCGCGGCCGAGGCGGTGCCGGCCAGCGCCGCCGCCGCGTCCGGATTGAGGCCGCCCGGCCGGCCGGCGGCGGTCACCGTGACGCCGCCGGCGGTCTCGTCCCCGTCGGCGGCGACGGAGACCACCCCGCCATGGGTCAGCGCCTCGTCCGCCAGCATCACCAGATTCAGCAGGAGCTTCACCACGCCGCGCCGCTGGGCGGTCATGTCGTGGGGCACCCGCTCCGGCCAGTCGAGCCGGGTGCGCCCGCCCTCGACATAGCCGGCGGCGGCGGCGCGGGCATCCCCGAAGCCCTTCTGGTCACGCCCGGCCTGCCCATAGGCCAGCCGGAACACCCGCAGCCGGCGGTCGGCCTGCCCGGAGGAATGGTCGATCAGCTTCACCGCCTCGCCCAGGAAGCCGCCGATGGCGCCGCCATCCTCGTCCTCCTGCATCTCCTCGATCAGTTCCAGACCGTTGCGGATGGCGCCGACCGGGCTGACCAGATCATGGCAGAGCTTCGACGCCAGCAGTTCCAGCACGCGGATGTCGACGCTGACGGGATGGGAGGACGATTCGGTCACGAGGCGGACTCCGGGCAAATGGAACGGCGACGGTATGAAGCCGATGATTCTATACTTTCCGGGCGCCGCCGCACAGGCGGTCGCATTTCCTATGCGGAACAGTGTGAGGAACGGGACGCTCCATGGACGATTCGCTGGTGCCCGGCGCCTGGGTGCGCCATCCGGACCAACCCGACTGGGGGCTGGGGCAGGTCCAGTCGGCCATCCGCAACCGCATCACGGTGAATTTCGAGCATGCGGGAAAGGTGCTGGTCGACTCCGACGTCATAGCGCTGACGGTGGTCGATCCCGATGAAGGTTGAACTTCGGGGCTGGATTGCGGGGCTGGATTGCGGGAAAGCACGGATTGCGCAACCCCATACGGTTTGCTTTGATGCGACCGGGCTTGTCACAGGACCAGGGAGGGATGGGATGAAGGCAATGATCCTCGGCTTCGCCGCGGCGGCGGTGGTCGCGCTGTGCGCCGCGGCGGCGCTGACCTCCCTCGGTCACTCGACCGCGGAGCGGTACTCCAGCCAATCCGTCCGCCTGTAGGCGATGTCTCCCCGGAGACCGCCTCACGAGGGCGGGCCGTCCAGGGCGAACAGCAGCAGGTAGGTGCGCTGGAGCGGACTGAAATTGTTGTCGGAGATCAGATAGACCAGCGTCTGTCCCGCCGGACCCGGCCGGGTGGCGATCCCTTCGAAATTGTCGTTGATCAGCGGGGCCTCCAGACGGCCCAGCTCCTCCCCGTCGACCACGGCGCCGGCCGTCAGCTGCCGGGCCGCCACGCGCACCAGCCGCGACGACCAGCCGCCCAGCAGCGACACCCGGCGTTCCAGCACCAGCACGCCGCCATCCGGCAACGGAGCGACGCTGGTCGGTCGGTAGCGCGGCGCCACCCGGTAGGTGAAGGGCTGCCAGTCGGCCTCGACGCGCGGCATGCCGTCTCCCGCCCCGTCCGCCGCCAGACCCGCCCGCGTGATCCAGGCGCGGCGCTCCCGGTGGCCGTCATCCTCTCCCTCCTCGATGGTCAGCAGCCGGCCGTCGGGAAGGCGGGTCAGCGCCTCCAGCCCGCCATTCTCCGGCGTGCTCTCCATCCCCGGCGGCCGGGGAATCGGCACCGGGATCCCTTCCGGCCCGCGGTCGCCGCCGGTGTAGCGCAGGATGCGATGGTCCCGCTCCAACGAGACCAGCCAGCCGCCGTCGGGCAGGCGCGTCAGGTCCTCGGCATCGGTGCGGCGCTTGCGGTTGGACGTCCCCTCCTCCACCGTCAGCGGACGGGCGCGGATTTCAGAGAGACCGGCCAGCCCGCCGTCGGGGTCGCTGCCGAGCCGGCCATCGACCACCAGCCCGGTATCGCCGATGGCGACGAAACGGTCGCCGGCCGGATCCACCCAAAGGCCGGACAGTCCACCGACCCGCCCGCCCCCGGCGACGTCCAGCCCGCCCAGGAAACGCAGCGGCCCGAGCGTCCTCCTGTCCGGCCGCCCGCGGTCGAGCGGCACCGGGGTGCTGGTGACCGGCCCGGATCCGGTTTCGGACCCGCCTTCGGATCCGGCGCCGCCGGAACCGACCACGGCGGCGCATCCGCCGGACAGGGCGAGCAGCAGCAGGCCCCACAGCATCGTCGTTCGCATCGTCATGCTGCCACTCTTGTCGGTGCAACCGAGGGACACAATCTCTCTTTCGGCTTTCTTTTGGCATTTCCTGACGCGGGACGATGGCGCAGCCGTCACGCCGTCCCCATCATATCGGCTAGGCGCGGCGGGTTACTCCCTCAGAACCGGTGGGGCCGGCCCGACAAGCGCTTAGATTGACGACTGAATTCGACGATGCTTACCAGTGATGATCGAGCCGAGTCCGTTCCCATGCCGATGCTTCCGCGGTCGCAGGCCGCCCATTGCCCTCCGGACCAGACCGGTGACGGCGTCTCGTCCGGCCCATCCGGCGGCATATCCGGCGCCTCACCGGCCGACCGGCTGACGGCGCGCATCCAGGAGCTGGAGGCGGAGCTGCGGGAATTGCAGCATCGCGCCAAGAACAGCCTCCAGTTGGTGATCAGCCTGCTGAAGCTACAGGCCGGCCGCGTCCGCGATCCCGACGCCCGCGCCGCCTACGAACAGACCATGGTCCGCATCGAGTCGCTGGCGATCCTCTACCGGCAGCTGCATGAAAGCGGCGCCGGCACCCATGTCGACCTCGGCCGCTACGTCACCGCCCTGTGCGAGGCGGTGCGGGAGGGGACACCCGGCGCCCTGTCGCGCGTGCCGGTGACGGTCACCTCCGACCCGATCCAGATCGGCCTGTACGAGGCGATGCCGCTCGGCCTGATCATCGCCGAGCTGGTGACGAGTTGCCTGCACCACGCCTTTCCCGACGACGGCTGGATCCGCATCACCGTGCGCCGGCAGGGCGGCGACCGCGCCCGCCTGACGGTGGAGGACAATGGCCGCGCCCTGCCCGCCGGCTTCGACACCACGGCGGAGGATGGGCTGATGCTGGCCGAGGCGCTGGCCGGCCAGCTCGGCGACACGCTGTCCACCGACAGCGACGCCGCCGGCACCACCGCCAGCGTCAGCTTCCCGGTCTGATACCGGCGGTCATTGATGATGACCGTCATGATGCTCATGCGGGTGTTCCGGTTCGGGCGCCGGGTCCAGGGTGCCGGCGAACCAGCTGCGGATCGCCCGCAGCGGGTCGGTCTCCGTCGTCGTCACCGGCTCGATGCCACGGCGCTTCATATGGGCGACGAAGCCGGCGCCGGACGATCCGGTGATGACCGCCCGCGCCACGTCGATCGGGTGGGGCCGGCCGTCGCCGCACAGATGCAGCACCTCCTCCTCCCCCAGCTCGATCCGGCCGGTCTCGACCGGCTCGCTGCCGGCCTCGGCCTCATAGACCAGGAAACGGCGGGTACGTCCGCCATGGGTGGCGATGGTCGCGAAATCCTTGGTGCCGACGGCGATCTTCATGGCATGCGGTTCCCTTGCGGTGAAGCCCGGCGACGCCGATGGTCCTGCCACGTCCGCGCCGGCTCCGCACTGAGCAAGGTCAATCGGCGCCCACAACCACAGCGACAAAAGACCGCCGGGCTTGACTTTCAGCACCGAATTCGTACTATATCGATGCCTGCTCCGTCGGAGAGGCCTGGGCTCGCCGCTTGGGAGCCCTGCACCCGTCATATCGCTTCGCCTGAGGATGTGACATGAGCACCGCCATCGCCCTCCGTTCGCCCGATGCCGGCGAATCCCTGTCCCGCTACATCAACGACACGCACCGCTACCCGGTCCTGACGGCCGAGGATGAATACATGCTGGCCAAGGCCTGGACCGAGCATGGCGATGTCGATGCGGCGCACAGGCTGGTCACCAGCCATCTCCGTCTCGTCGTCAAGATCGCCGGCGGCTATCGCGGCTATGGCCTGCCGCTGTCCGACCTGATCGCCGAGGGCAATCTCGGCCTGATGACCGCCGTCAAGAAATTCGAGCCGGAACGCGGCTTCCGCCTGTCCACCTACGCGATGTGGTGGATCAAGGCCTCGATCCAGGATTACATCCTGCGGTCCTGGAGCCTGGTGAAGATCGGCACCACCGCCGCGCAGAAGAAGCTGTTCTTCAGCCTGGGCCGCCTGAAGCGGAAGCTGGGCGAATATGGCGGCGGCGACCTGCATCCCGACAGCGTCACCAGCATCGCCACCGACCTCGCCGTGCCCGAGGATGACGTGGTCGCCATGAACCGCCGCCTGTCGGCGCCGGTCGCCTCGCTGAACGCGCCGATGAGCGCCGAGGGCGATTCGGGCGAATGGCAGGATCTGCTGGCCGACGACCGCCCGTCGGTGGAGGAGTCGCTGGTCGAACGCGGCGAGGCCCGCCAGCGCAGCGCCCTGCTGCACGAGGCGATGGGCGTGCTGAACGACCGCGAGCGCGACATCCTGACCAGCCGGCGCCTGTCCGACAGCCCGCTGACCCTGGAGGATCTGTCGGTCCGCTACGGTGTCAGCCGCGAGCGCATCCGCCAGATCGAGGAGCGCGCCTTCGAGAAGGTCGCCCGCCAGACCCGCGTCCTGGCCGCGGCCATCGCGGCCTGACCGCTCCCGCTCCGGCAAGGCTCACCGGTCCGATGCCGACCGTGCTGCTCACCGGTTTCGAACCCTTCGGCGGCGAGACCGTCAACCCGTCCTGGGAGGCGGTGCGGCTACTGGACGGCTGGGAATGCCGCGGCCACCGCGTCGCCGCCCGCCTGATGCCCTGCATGTTCGGCGCGGCCCTCGATGCGCTCGAACGGGCGGTGGCGGAGACCGGCCCGGTGGCCCTGCTCGCCGTCGGACAGGCGCAGAGCCGGGCGGAGTTGTCGCTGGAGCGGGTCGCCGTCAATCTGGACGATGCCCGCATCCCCGACACCGCCGGCAACCAGCCGGTGGACACGCCGGTGGTGGCGGGCGGCCCGGCCGCCTATTTCGCCAGCCTGCCGGTCAAGGCCATCGCGGCATCCCTGCGCGGCGCCGGAATCCCCGCCGGCCTGTCGCACAGCGCCGGCAGCTTCGTCTGCAACCATCTGTTCTACGGCGCCTGTCATCTGCGGGCGGTGCGGCGGCCGGCCATGCGCGTCGGCTTCCTGTACATCCCGCTGGCGCCCGAACAGGCGGTGCGCCATCCGGGAGCCCCGTCGATGGCGGTGGATCAGGTGGTCGCCGGCCTGCGCATCGCGGTGGATACCCTGCTGGCGACCGCCGAAGACCGGCATGAGGCGGCCGGGGCGCTGGAGTAGCGCGCTCTATAGCTTTATGGTTGGCGATCGGATCACGCTCCAGATCGAGTCCGATTCCCCACGATCCGGTCTACTCCGCCTCGCTCAGCAACCATTCCTTGAAACGGCGCACCCGACGCGCCCGCTCCGCACCCGGCGCGTGGGCGATCAGGTAGCGGCCACGCGGCCGCAGCGTCTCCTGGATGGGCTGGACCAGCCGGCCCGACGCCACGTCCTCCCGCGCCAGGAAGACCGGCAGCAGGGCCACCCCCATGCCCGCCGACGCGGCTTCGATGATCATGAAGAAATGCTCGAAGGCCAGCGACAACGCCGATTCGGGCAAGGGCAAGCCGAAGGCGGCGAGATAGACGCGCCAGGAATCGGGCCGGGTGGTGTGCCGCAACAGCCGGTGCGACGCCAGATCGGCCGGACGGCGCAGCGGCGGCCCCTGATCCAGCAGCGAGGGCGCGCAGAAGACGCCCATCGTCTCCGGCATCAGCGTCGCCATCTCCGCGCCGGGCCACTCCTCCACGCCATAGCGGATGGCGATGTCGATGTGTTCCTTGGCGAAATCGACGCGGTGCTCGCCGATGCCGACCTCGACCTGGATGTCGGGATTCTCCGCCTGGAAGCGCTTCAGCCGGGGAATCAGCCAGCGCTGCGTCAGGGTCGGCAGCGCGCTGACCCGCAATACCCCGCCATCCTGCGCGCGGGTCGCCCGCACCGCCGCGGCGATGCGGTCGAGCGCCGCCGACGCCTCGCCATGGAAGGCGGCGCCCGCCGGCGTCAGCTCGATGCCACGGCCGACGCGGCGGATCAGTTCGACCCCGAGATCGGCCTGAAGGGTCTGCATCATGCGGCTGACGGCCCCCTGGGTCACCGCCAGCTCGTCCGCCGCCCTGGTGAAGCTGAGATGGCGGGCGACCGCGACGAAGCTGCGGACGGCATTGAGCGACGGCAAGGGGCGGTCGGAAGCGCGGTTGGAGGCGCGGTTGGGCATGGGCGACCCGAATCATGAGTTGAACTCATAAAACTCAGCCCGAGAACTCGTTTGTCAAGCCCGGGTGGATAAGGTCTGTTGGACGCCTCGACAGCCGCTTTTGGCAGCCACCCGCCACCCGGTCCCGAAAGGCCATCCATCGATGACGACGCTGACGCCCTTCCACATCGCCTTTCCGGTCGACGATCTGGCCGCCGCCCGCCATTTCTACGGCACCGTGCTCGGCTGTCCGGAAGGGCGCAGCAGCGACGAATGGATCGATTTCGACCTGTACGGCCATCAGATCGTCGCCCATCTGAAGCCGCGCGCGCCCGATGCGGCACCACCGGCCCACCAGAACCAAGTGGACGGCCACGATGTGCCGGTCCCGCATTTCGGCGTCGTGCTGCACCCCGCCGACTGGGACGCCCTGGCCGAAAAGCTGAAGGCCGCCGGGGTGAGGTTCGTGATCGAGCCCTACACCCGCTTCAAGGGCCAGGTCGGCGAGCAGTCCACCATGTTCTTCCTCGACCCCGCCGGCAACGCGCTGGAGTTCAAGGCCTTCGCCGACCTGTCGCAGCTGTTCGCGAAGTAACCGATGTGAAGGCGGGAGCCGCGGGCCATTCCTACGGATAGGCCCGCCGGCACACCGCCGCGATGATCTCGCGAAGCCAGCGGTGGGCCGGATCCGCCCGCAGGCGCGGATGCCGGATGGCGGAGATGGCGAAGTCCGCCGTCCAGACCGGCAGTTCGAAGCTGTCCAGCCCGAGACCGGCGGCATGAGCGGCGGTCTCGGGCTGTTGCCCAGGCACGAGCGGGGCACCGCCGCGGCTCAGCCCCAACTCCGCCAGCGCATCGTCGACCGGTCCATGGAATTCCCCACGGCGCGATGCGACGACGTGGCGGCAGGCGGCATAGCGTTCCGGCGATCGAGGACAGCATTCCGAAATATCTCGACTATCAGGGCCGGACGGTTCCCTGGTGATGGGGGGATGATGGGGAGCGGTGCCCCCACCCCATCCCCCACACTCACCCGCAACCCGCCATCATCAGCCCCAGCGTCTTCTCGTCCGCCCGGTCCGGCATCACCTCGCCGACGATGTGGCCGTCGAACATCACGATGATGCGGTCGGACAGCGCGCGGATCTCGTCGAGCTCGACCGAGACCAGCAGGATCGCCTTGCCCTGGTCGCGCAGGGCGACCAGCCGGCGGTGGATGAACTCGATGGCGCCGATGTCGACGCCGCGGGTCGGCTGGCCGACCAGCAGCAGGTCGGGGTTCCGCTCGATCTCACGGGCCAGAACGATCTTCTGCTGGTTGCCGCCGGAAAAATTGGCCGCCGCCAGCGACCCGTCGCGCGGGCGGGTGTCGTATTCCTCCATCCGGCGGGCGCAGCTGGCCGCCACCGCGTCGCGGTCCAGCAGAACCCGGCCGTTCCAGGCCGGATCGTCCTGGAAGCCCAGGATAGAGCATTCCTCCGCCGAGAAGCTGGTGACGAGACCGACCTTCTGGCGGTCCTCCGGCACATGGCCCACCCCAAGCCCGCGCAGCGCGCGGGCGTTGAAGCGGTCGGGATGCCCGGCCAGTTCCTCCCCGCGCAGGCGGACGGAGCCGCCGGCGATCGGCCGCATGCCGGCCAGCGCCTCCAGCAGCTCGGACTGGCCGTTGCCGGACACCCCGGCGATGCCGACGATCTCGCCGGCCCTAACCGACAGGCCGACGCCCTTCACCCGCTCCACGCCGGAGGGATCGCGCACCCGCAAGCCCTCGACCCGCAGCACCTCCGCCCCCGGATTGGCCGGCGCCTTGTCGACGCGCAGCAGAACCTTGCGGCCGACCATCAGCTCGGCGAGATGCTCCCGGCTGGTGTCGCGGGTGGCGACGTTGGCGACCACCTGCCCGCGCCGCATCACCGTGACATTGTCGGTCAGCTCCATGATCTCGCGGAGCTTGTGGGTGATGATGATCACCGTCTTGCCCTGCTGGCGCAGCGCCCGCAGGATGCGGAACAGATGGTCGGCCTCCTGCGGGGTCAGCACGCCGGTCGGCTCGTCGAGGATCAGGATGTCGGCGCCGCGGTAGAGCGCCTTGAGGATCTCGACCCGCTGCTGGGCGCCGACCGGCAGGTCCCCGACCGGGCTGTCGAGATCGACCTCCAGCCCATAGTCGCGGGCCAGCCGGGTCAGCTCCGCCCTGGCGCGGGCGAGACCGCCGGCCAGCGTGACCCCGCCTTCCGCCCCCAGCAGCACATTCTCCAGCACGCTGAAGGGGTCCACCAGCATGAAATGCTGGTGGACCATGCCGATGCCGGCGGCCAGCGCGTCGCGCGGGGTCCGGATGGCGGCGGCTGCGCCGTTCACCCGGATCTCGCCGCCGTCGGCGCGCAGATAGCCGTAGACGATGCTCATGATCGTCGACTTGCCGGCGCCGTTCTCGCCGATCACCCCATGGATCGTCCCGGCCGGAACCGCCAGCGACACGTCGCGGTTGGCGTGGTTGGCGCCGAACCATTTGTTGATCGCCACCGTCTCCAGGGCGATTCCGGACCGGGCGGCCGGCGCGCTTGCCTGCGTCATGAAGGACCCGCTTACGGCTGGTACGGCTTGACCGCCAGCGCGCCCGCGATGATCCGCGCCTTCGCCTCTTCCAGCTTCGCTTCGATCTCCGGCGTGATCAGCTTGCGGTTGTTGGCGTCCAGCGCATAGCCGACGCCGTCCTCCTTCAGCCCGACGACCCGGTGGCCGGCCTTCCAGCTGCCGTCCTTCGCCGCCTTCATGCAGTCATAGACGACGACGTCCACCCGCTTGACCATCGAGGTCAGGACGCTGCCGGGATGGACATGGTTCTGGTTGCTGTCGACGCCGATGGACAGCTTGCCGGCATCGGCCGCCGCCTGTAGCACGCCGAGGCCGGTGGCGCCCGCCGCGGCGAACACCACGTCGGCGCCGCGGCCGAACTGGCTCTTGGCCAGCTCCGCCCCGCGGCCGGGATCGTTCCAGGCGGCCGGCGTAGTGCCGGTCATGTTGACGAACACCTCGTCGCTCCCCGCGACATGCTTCACGCCCTGCTCGTAGCCGGTCAGGAAGTTGCGGATCAGCGGGATGTCCATGCCGCCGATGAAGCCGACCTTGCCGGTCTTCGACGCCAGCGCCGCCGCCATGCCGACCAGGAAGGATCCCTCCTCCTCCTTGAAGGTCACGGACTGGACGTTGGGGGCGTCCAGCTTGTCGTCGATCAGACAGAATTTGGTGTTGGGCGATTCCTTCGCCACCTTGTCCACCGCCGCGGTCTGCGAGAAGCCGACGGCGACGATGACCGAGGCGCCGCGGCGCACCAGCGTCCGCATCGCCTGCTCGCGCTGGCCCTCGTTGGTGATCTCGAACTCGCGGTAGGCGGTGCCGGTCTCCGTCTTGAAGCGCTCGGCGCCGTTGTAGGCCGCCTCGTTGAAGGACTTGTCGAACTTGCCGCCCTGGTCGAACACCACGGCCGGCGAGAAGTCCTCCGCCGACGCCTCGGCAGCGGTCGCCGTGATCGCCGTCATCGCCAGCATGGCGGCAAGAATACGCGTCTTCATGTCCCACCCACTCCGGAAAGCCGTAACTTGACCCGAAGGATAACCGCGCCATCATTTCACACAACAGGGAAAGCGGACCAAGCGATGCAGCGAATCGGGGCGCCCCCCGGTTGACGACGGGGACGGGGACGTTTATCACCCCCGCCGACAGTCATCGCGGCGAACCGGTCCCGACAAGCCGGTCATCGGAAAAATTGGGGGGCGAGGCTCGGTGGACGAAGTCTGGGTGCTCTTGCAGGGAATCGCTCTCGGATTCGCCATCGCCGCACCCGTCGGACCGATCGGTCTGCTGTGCATCCGCCGCACCCTGCAACACGGCCCGCTGATGGGTTTCTTCACCGGCTTCGGCGCCGCGGTGGCCGACACCATCTATGGCGCCATCGCCGCCTTCGGCGTCTCGACGGCGCTCAGCTTCCTGCGCGGGCACGAAATCGCCTTCCAGCTGGTCGGCGGCATCTTCCTGCTGGTGGTGGCGGTCCGCACCTTCCGCCAGCAGCCCGACGCCGAGGAGCGCGAGGCGGCATCCGCCCCGGACACCAAATCCTGGCTCGCCGGCTTCATGACCGGCCTGTCGCTGACCCTGACCAACCCGGCGACGATCATGGCCTTCATCGCCATCTTCGCCGGTTTCGGCCTGGGCGGCACCCTGAGCCGGCTGGAGGCCTCGACCCTGGTGCTCGGCGTCTTCATCGGGGCGTCGCTGTGGTGGATGACGCTGTCGATGGGGGTGGCGGCGGTGCGCCACCGCATCTCCGACCGCGGGCTGACCATGCTGAACCACTGCACTGGCGTGGCGCTCGGTGCCTTCGGCTTGTGGGCGCTGGGCATGGCCGCCACCGGGATCGTCGGGATGGCCACGGCCTGAGCGGCCGCCCCTCGCATGGGAACCCGAGCGTTTCAGCCGGCGGTCGGCGTGACCGTCGGCGCGCCGCGGCCCGAGTGCCCCTTGCGCAATAGGCGCAGCTGCCTGCCCAGCCGCCACAGATACAGCCCGACCAGCACCACCAGCAGCCCGATGGTGAAATAGCCGACCAGCCGGTGGGCGAAGGGCCAGCGGGACAGCATGTAGCCGGTCCAGGCCAGCAGCAGCGTCCACAGCACCGACCCGAGGCCGGAGGCCAGCGCATAGGTCAGGACCGGCATCCGGCAGGCCCCGGCCGGGATGGAGATCAGCGTCCGCACCCCCGGCACCGGCTGCGAGAACAGCACCGCCAGCCCGCCGCGTCTGGCGAACCAGTCGGTGCTTTGCCGCACCCGCTTCGGGTTGATGGTCAGCCAGGGGCCGTATGTCTTCAGGAAGGCTTCGAGCCGGTCGCGCCCCATCAGCCGGCTGGGCAGGAACCACACCAGTTGACCGGCCAGCGAGCCGAACCCGCCGGCGATGGCGACCCCGGCCAGCGTGAACTCGCCGGTCGCCGCCCCGATCCCGGCCAGCGGGATCACCGATTCGGCAGGGATCGGCGGGAAGATCCGCGCCAGCGCCACCAGGAAGAAAATCCCGACATAGTGGAGGTTGTGCATCACCTGCACCAGCCAGTCCGTCAAACCACCCGCCAAGCCTCGCCTCCCCTGCCGGAGTGCAGCCACGTTCCGAAAACGGCCGTCGGGTGCGAAGGGTTCCCGAACGGACCGGAGGGGACGGGCGGGGAACCTGCGACCATCACGCGCCGACCGCATGGCGGACGAGCCATTAGCCGATTCTCATAAATTCGTCCGCGGGGCCAATTCGTGGAGCCGCGACATATGGCCAGGCTAAATAAAAATGAATATAGAAATGAGTCAAAATCTAACACTTTTAGCGTAATGGTGATTTTTCATAAACGATAACGATATTTTAACATTAAAATCTGAACAATAAAAAGATCTAATGAAGCCATTCCGGCGACATTCGAGAAAGAAACCGCAACTTCCCGGAGAGTTACAGGAATGTCTTTGGGCAATCTGAAGATTTCTATAAAGATCATGTTGATTGTTGGATTACTTTCAGCGGTAAGCCTGACGGTCGCCGGATTCGGAGCAGTCGGATTGCGCTTCGTCGGCAGCGCGATCACGGATCTCGACGAAGCGACGACAGAGGTTCGCCTCAGCTCCCGCCTCAACCGCCTGCTCGCGGAGATCAATCGCGACGAATACAGCCTGGTGGTCAATCCCGATGAGGTGGCGACCGTCGCCGCCGCCATCGACGAGCGCCGCAAGGCGCTGGCCGACGCCATCGCCCAACTGCATCGCACGATCGACGGAGAACAGATCACCATCCTGGCGAAAATCGAGAAACAGCTTCCCACCTATTACGAAAAGCTGTCGGCATCCCTCGACGCCGCGCGCAAGACCCAGGGCGCATCCTCGCTGACCGACAGCCAGCGGATCATGAAGGCTGCGCTCGAGGCCAGCCGCGCCGATGTCAGGAACATCCGCAGCGACATCACCGCCTTCCTCAATTTCACCGAGAAGGAATCGACGGCGCTGGCCCGCCAGGCCGAGGAGGCCGCCGCGGCGAAGCTGACCCGGATGTTCGCCATCGCCGGCGCCGGAACGCTCGCGGGCATCCTGCTCGGCCTGATGATCGCGCAGAAGGGAATCGTCGGGCCGATCAAATCCATCGTCTCGTCGCTGCGCGGACTTGCCGATGGCGACCTGACGGTCGCGATCTCTGGAACGCGACGCCGCGACGAGGTGGGAATGATCGCCGAGACCGCGCGCGTCTTCAAAGCCAACCTGATCCGCAGCCGCGAGATGGAGGAGGAGGCGAAGCAGGCCGAGGCCAGGGCGGCGGCGGACCGTAGGCGGACGATACTCGGGTTGGCGGACGAGTTCGAGACGAGCATCGGCGGCGTCGTCGAAGCGGTATCCAGCGCCGCGACGCAGCTACAGTCCACCGCACGGACCATGTCTGCCGTCGCCGAGGAAACCGCCAGCCGGTCGACGGCGGTCGCCGCCGCGACCGAACAAGCCTCGGCCAACGTCCAGACGGTGGCCGCCGCGTCCGAGGAGCTCGGCAGCTCCATCGGCGAGATCAGCCGGCAGGTGGCGGACTCCGCCTCCATCTCCAGCCAGGCGGTGAGCGAGGCGGAGCGGACCAACGTCACGGTCGAAGGCCTGGCCGTTGCGGCGCAGCGGATCGGCGACGTGGTCAGCCTGATCCAGAACATCGCCAGCCAGACCAATCTTCTGGCGCTGAACGCGACCATCGAGGCGGCCCGCGCCGGAGAGGCGGGCAAGGGGTTCGCCGTGGTGGCGAGCGAGGTGAAGCAGCTCGCCAACCAGACCGCCAAGGCGACCGGGGACATCTCCGCCCAGATCACCGAAATCCAGAACCAGACCGGCGGTGCCGTCACCGCGATCCGCAACATCGGCCTGACCATCACCCAGGTGAACGAGATTTCCAACGGCATCGCCGCCGCGGTCGAGGAGCAGAGCGCCGCGACCGCCGAGATCGGCCGCAATGTCCAGCAGGCGGCCCAGGGAACGCAGGAGGTATCCTCCAGCATCGCCGGCGTCAGCAAGGCCGCCGAGGAGGCCGGCACCGCGTCCAACGAGGTGCTGTCGGCCGCGACCCAGCTGTCGCAGGAGGCGGGTCGCCTGCGCCGCGAGGTGGAAGGCTTCCTCTCGCGGGTCAGGGCGGCCTGACGACCCTCACCCGCACGGGATCGCGGAGGCCGATCCCGGAAGGACCGGGGTGAACGGGGCGTTGGAGTGAACGTGCCCACACATCCCGAACACCCCGGCCCTTCCGGGTGGGTTGGCCAGTCGCTCCTCGGGTCGTCCTTGGCACCGGATAGGCGGCCCGCCGGGACAACGGCCTGGAACGCTTCGCAGGATGCGGCCAGGCGGCCTTCCGGTCCAATCGGTTGAGCCGAACGCCGTGATAGGCGCCGCCGATCGATGGGACCCGATCGGCGGGCGGGCCGGCCCCTACCCGTTGAACAGCGCCGCGTCGATCCGCCGGACCATCGCCACCAGCCTGGGCGCATCCTCCTCCTCCAGCTTGCGCGGATCGACCAGGAAACCCGGCCCGCCGCAGTTGAAGGCGAGGATCTGCGACCCGTCGCGCGGCACGAAGGGAACGCCTATGGCATGCACCTCGGACTTCCAGGCGCCGATGGAGCGGCAATAGCCGCGCGTCCGGTAATCCTCGATGGCCTGGAGGATGCCGTCATGGATTTCCGTCCAATCCTCACCCTCATGCTCCTCCAGCTTCGCCATCAGCGGCGCGCGCTCCGTCTCCGGCAAGGCCGCCAGATAGGCGCGGCCCATGCTGGTGGTCGACAGCTTGACATGGGAGCCGACGTCGAGCGACAGGGTGACCGGCCCGGCCGCCTTGCAGCATTCCAGGTAGATCATGCTGAGCCGGTCGCGTCCGCCCAGCGCCACCGCCAGCCCGGTCTGGTCGGCCAACTCCTGCATCAGCGGACGGGCGACCTGCCGGACGCCCATGCCCGACAGGCTGGCATAGCCCAAGGCGAGCACGGAGGTGCCGAGCCGGTATTTGCCGGTGGTCTGGTCGTAGGCGAGATAGCCCAGCTTGGCCAGCGTGTAGGTCAGCCGCGACACCGTCGGCTTGGGCAGGCCGGTGCGCTGCGCCAGCTCCAGATTGCCCAGCATCGACTCGTTGCGGCGGAAGGCGCGCAGCAGCTCCAGACCGCGGGCCAGCGCCGTGACGAAGCGCGGGTCCTTCTCCTCGTCCGCCATGTCGTCGGCGACCAGAGCCTCTTCCCGCCTGCGCATGACCTAGCCCCTCCCGCAACAGATCGCGGGACGATCCTGCCAGCGGGCGGAGAGGGCGTCAACGGAACGTTATTCCGCTATACGAAACTTGTTGCACCAGCCCACAGCCCATGACGCCGCATCCGTTGGTACCGCGATGCGAGCGAAATGCCCAGCGGCGTCGTGTCACACCCCATCAAGAGCGGAATCGATCGTCGCCGGCCGCTCCGGATCGAAAGCGATGGGCCAACTGTTCCCCAGCCCTTCTCACGATCCCAGGCAGCCGGAAGGGGGCGTCGCTTTGAAATTGGATCACGGTCACGGCAAGTATGGTTGTCGCGGCGCTGGCAAGCTGGATGCCGGACAGCGCTTCGCCAAGCGCGATGAACGCGATCGCCAGACCGAATACGGGGGTGAGGTTGAGAAAGCTTCCGGCGAGGTTGGCCGGGATCTTCGACAGAGCGAACATGTAGAGGGAAAAGGCGAGCGCGTATTGAATGACGCCCGACGCGATCGTGATGCCCCAGCTTCCGGCGCTTGTCGGCAGGACGGTGCCGGTTCCGCCCCACAGCATCTCGAAAGGGAGGGCGGCAAGAGCGAGCGCCAGCGCCGACAGTTGCTGAAGCCCCACGACGACGATCGGGTCATGGTCGACCAGCAGCCGTGAACTGAGCACCACATACAGGGCGGCGCCGGCGGTGGCGAGAAAGACCATCGCGATGCCGAAGGGCGACCCTGCGCCGTCGCGCGGGCCGAACGCGCCCAGGGTTACCGCCAGGCCGGCAAGGGCGACAGCGGACAGAAGCACGAAGCCCGCGGTTGGCCGGACTTTCAGAAGGCAGGCCGACAGGACCACGATCATGATCGCCTCGAACGCCTGAATCAGCGTCGCGTCGCCGGCGCGGATCGAAACAAGGCCGATCAACCCCAGCAGATAGGCGGCACCGGGCTCCAGCAGCCCCAACAGCGTGATGACGCGGCAGTTCCTCCAGGGCGGCACAGGACGGCGCGTAAGAAGGATGACCGACCACAGGACGACCACGCTCGCGCTCAACTGCAAGACCAGCAGGGCGATCGGCGTCACCTCGTCGAGCGCGGATTTCGACAGGACGGTCGCGCCACCCCAGCAGAAGGCGGCGCAGGCCGCCGCCAGGGCGCCGCGCATCTTGGCTGTCCTGTGCATCCCCTGCTCCCGTCGGAGGGCCGGCCGCTTCGGATCGAAACGGTCGGGTGACGCGGGCAAGATACGCCGTGAACCGCTTCCAGCCAACCGCGTCACGGTTGCCGGAACCCGCACCCCGATCCGGGGATGATGGGGAGCCGGACGGCCTACACCCCCAGATAGGTGTGCAGCTTGTCCATGTTGGCATGGAGCTGGTCGTTGGGGATCATGTCGACCACATGGCCCTCCTCCATCACGTAATGGCGGTCGGCGATGGTGGCGGCGAAGCGGAAATTCTGCTCCACGAGCAGGATGGTGAACCCGCGCCGCTTCAACGCCCGCACCGCGACGCCGATCTGCTCGATGATCACCGGAGCGAGTCCCTCGGTCGGCTCGTCCAGCAGGATCAGGGTGGCGCCGGTGCGCAGGATGCGGGCGATGGCCAGCATCTGCTGCTCGCCGCCCGACAGCCGCGTGCCCTGGGTGCCGCCGCGGCCCTTCAGGTTGGGGAACAGGTCGTGGATCTGCGCGACCGTCATCCCGCCCTCCTTGACCACCGGCGGCAGCGTCAGATTTTCGTCGACGCTGAGGGAGGAGAAGATGCCGCGCTCCTCCGGCACATAGCCGATGCCGAGCCGCGGGATCCTGTGCTGCGCCATGCCGATCAGCTCCTGGCCCTGGAAACGGATCGAGCCGGTGCGCCTGCCCATGATGCCCATGATGGCGCGCATGGTCGAGGTCTTGCCGGCGCCGTTGCGGCCCAGCAGCGTCACCACCTCGCCCCGGCGAACCTCCAGGCCGACACCGTGCAGCACATGGCTTTCGCCGTAGAAGCCATGCAGGTCGGCGATCTCCAGCATGGCGGTCTTCGTGTTGCCCCCGTCAGGCATGTCCGGTCCCCATATAGGCTTCCATCACCTGCGGGTTCCTGGAGACGGTCTCGTACGGCCCCTCCGCCAGGATCTCGCCGCGGCGAAGCACGGTGATGCTGTCCGACAGGTGGGCGACGACCGACAGGTTGTGCTCGACCATCAGCACGGTGCGGTCGGCGGCGACGCGCTTGATCAGGGCCGCGGTGCCCTCGATGTCCTCATGGCCCATGCCGGCCAGCGGTTCGTCCAGCAGCATCACCTCGGGGTCGAGCGCCAGCGTGGTGGCGATCTCCAGCGCGCGCTTGCGGCCATAGGGCAGCTCCGCCGCCGGATGGCCGGCCCAGGGCGTGAGGTTCACCGCCTCGATCAGTTCCAGCGCCCGGCCATGCAGCTCATGGAGCGACGACTCGGACTTCCAGAAATGGAAGCTGGTACCGAGCGGGCGTTGAAGCGCCACCCGGACATTCTCCAGCACGCTGAGATGCGGGAAGACGGCGGAGATCTGGAAGGAGCGGACCAGACCCATCAATGCGATGTCGGCCGGCTTGGTGCGGGTGATGTCGCGGCCCTTGTAGAGGATCTGCCCGCGCGTGGGGGTGAGGAACTTGGTCAGCAGGTTGAACACCGTGCTCTTGCCGGCGCCGTTCGGGCCGATCAGCGCATGGATGGTGCCGCGGCGGACCTTCAGGTTCACGTCCCGAACCGCCACGAATCCCTTGAACTCCTTCGTCAGGTTGCGCGCTTCCAGGATGATGTCGTCGTTCGCTGCGGCGGTCATCGGTCGCGAATTCCCCCCTCCGGTCTTTGCGGCGTCCTTCATCCGCCAAATCCTTGCGGCGGAAAACATCACACTTGCGGACTCTCCGTCTATCAAACATCACAGCACCCAAAATGCCACTGCGCAAGACCGTCCGCAGGGCGGATATCGGATTGCGGGCTTGCCAAAGCGGCGCGGCGCTGCGATGGTGGCCGTCCGACGGTGCCCCGCCCGTCCTGACGGACGGCTGGGATAATAGGGAATGCGGTGCGGACCGACCCTCTGGACTGGTCCAATGCCGCGGCTGCCCCCGCAACTGTGTGCGGCGAGCGTCCTGTCCATTATGCCACTGGTCCTTGACGGCCGGGAAGGCGGACGGCGATGCGGCGACCCGCGAGCCAGGAAACCTGCCGCCGGACGCATCAATTTTTCCCAACCCCGCCGGGTGTGGCGGGAGAACAAGGATATCGGTCCATGACCACGCGTTCGCTTCACACCGCAACCGGTTCCGCGACCCGTAGCGCCGCCCAGACCGCGGTCGCCGCCTTCGCCGCCATCCTGCTCGGCAGCTTCCTGCTGTACGGCGTCGGCTTCGCCCAGCCGCAGCAGATCCATGACGCGGCCCACGACACCCGTCATTCCTTCGCGTTCCCCTGCCACTAAGCCAGGGTCATGGAACTGATCCGGCGGCTGTTCACAGCCGCACTGGTCGCGGGCGTGCTCTCCGGCACGGCCGCGTCCGTCGTTCAGCAGGCGACCACCGTCCCGCTGATCCTCGAAGCCGAGAAATACGAGGTGGTGACCCCGCCTCCGGCCACGACGGCTACGGCCACTGCCGCCGCCCCGGCCGCCAGCCCTGCCGCCAGCCCTGCCGATGGCCACCAGCATGGTCCGGTGCGCCAGATCGGCGAAGGCGTGCCGACCTCGCTGGACGAGGCGATCCAGCGCATCGGCCTGACCATCGTCGCCGACCTGATCACCGGCGTCGCCTATGCGCTTTTGTTGGGGGCCGCGATCCTGCTGGCCGGCCGGCCTGTCGATGCGCGGCGCGGGCTGGTATGGGGCATGGGGGGCTTCGTCGCCGTCTCGCTGGCGCCCTCCTTCGGCCTGGCCCCGGAACTGCCGGGCATGGCCGGGGCGGAACTGGAGCTGCGCCAGCTCTGGTGGCTGTCCGCCGCCGCCGGAGCCGGCGTCTGCCTGCTGGCCTTCGCCTTCGCCCGCAACCGTCTGGTCATCGCCGTCGCCGTTCTGGCCGCGGCATTGCCCCACCTGATCGGCGCCCCGCATCCGGAAAGCGCCGAGGGTGCGGTTCCGCCGGAACTGGCCGCCCGCTTCGTCGCCGCCTCTCTCGGCGGGGCCGCGCTGTTCTGGGCGATCCTGGGCTCGGCCTGCGGCTGGCTGATGAGCGCTCTCGTCGGCGAGGCCGAATCCCGCCCGGCCCTGCGGGCCCAGCCCGGCGCGCGCTAAGGAGGCGCACTCCATGTCCGCTCTTGCGAAAACGGCCGCCGGCAAGGTGCCGGCGACCGTCATCACCGGCTTCCTCGGCGCCGGAAAGACCACGTTGATCCGCAGCCTGCTGGAAAAGGCCGATGGCCGCCGGCTGGCGCTGATCATCAACGAGTTCGGCGATGTCGGCATCGACGGCGACATCCTGCGCGCCTGCGGCAACCCGACCTGCACCGAGGACGACGTGATCGAGCTGGCGAACGGCTGCCTGTGCTGCACCGTCGCCGACGACTTCGTCCCGGCCATCGAGAAGCTGCTGGCCCGGCCGGAGCCGCCCGAGCATATCGTGATCGAGACCAGCGGTCTGGCCCTGCCCAAGCCGCTGGTCCAGGCCTTCCACTGGCCGGCGATCAAGACGCGGGTCACGGTGGACGGCGTCATCGCCGTGGTTGACGCCGCCGCCGCCGCGGAAGGCCGCTTCGCCCCCGATCCCGCCGCGCTGGAGGCCCAGCGCGACGCCGCCGGCACCGTCGATCATGAAACGCCGATCGAGGAGGTGTTCGAGGATCAGCTGCTCTGCGCCGACCTGATCGTCGTCAACAAGACCGATCTGGTAGCATCCGGCGACCTCGCCCGCGTCGAGGATCTGATCCGCGGCGCCCTGTCCCACACGGTCGGCCGCGACGCCAAGCTGGTGCGGGCCTCCCAGGGTGCCGTCGACCCGCTGGTCCTGCTCGGCGTCGGCGCCGCGGTGGAGGACGATCTCGCCAACCGTCCCAGCCACCATGACGACGAAGAGGGCCACGACCACGACGACTTCACCAGCTTCGTGGTGGAGTTGCCGGCGCAGCCCGACCCGGCCGCTCTGGCGATGACACTGGAACAGGTCGCCGGCCTGCATGGCGTGCTGCGCCTGAAGGGCTTCATCGACGTGCCCGGCAAGCCGATGCGCCTGCTGGTCCAGGGTGTCGGCACCCGCATCCAGACCCATTACGACCGCTTGTGGAAGCCGGGCGAGGAGCGCCGCAGCCGCCTGGTGGTGATCGGCGAGACCGGGCTCGACCGCGACGCGGTGACGCGGGCGGTCGTTGGGTAGGGGTTAGGGTGCCGCTGCTTTTGCCCCACCCCAACTCCCCCGCTTCACAGGGAAGGGACTGCCACCACCTTTCCAATCAAGTGCTTACTCCCTCTCCCGCCCAGCGGGGGAGGGTTAGGGTGGGAACAGGCGTCCCCACTCTTTGAACATAGCCTCGGACACCCATGCATCTGCTCGCCGCCCGCCAGGACGAACTGGACGCCGGCCCCCAGGCGGAAGATCTGGGACAGACGCCGGCCGACATCGTCATGCTGTCCTTTTCCGACAGCGACCTGACCGCGCTCGCCGCCGCGTGGCGGACGGGACGCGCGTCGCTGCCCAGCCTCCGCCTCGCCAACCTCAACCGGCTCGGCCATCCGCTGTCGGTCGATCTCCATGCCGATACCGTCGTCGCCAAGGCGAAGCTGGTGGTCCTGCGCCTGCTCGGCGGCAGCGGCTATTGGCGCTACGGCCTCGACCGTCTCTCCGCGCTGTGCCGCGAGCGCGGCATCCCGCTGGCCGTCCTGTCCGGCGAGGCGCAGCCCGACCCCGGCCTCGCCGCCTACGGCACGGTCCCGCCGGAGACCGCCGACCGGCTGTGGCGCTATTTCACCGAGGGCGGCCCGGCCAACATGGGCCATCTGCTGGCCTGCGCCGCGACGCTGGCCGGCACGCCGATCCATCATGAGGATCCCGCCCCGGTCCCGCGCTTCGGCGCCTACGATGGCTGGACCGGTCCCATGGCCTCGAACGCCCCGGTGGCGGCGGTCGTCTTCTACCGCTCCCATCTGCTGGCCGGCGATCTCGCCCCGGTCCATGCCCTGTGCGACGCGCTGGCGGCGCGCGGCCTCGCCCCCCGCCCGCTGTTCGTCGCCAGCCTGAAGGAACCGGACTGCGCCGCCTGGATGCGCGCCAGCCTGACCGCGCGGGACGCCGCCATCGTCGTCAACACCACCGCCTTCTCGGCGGCGCGCGACGACGGTTCGCCGCTGGAGGCCAACGGCACGCCGGTCCTGCAAGCGATTCTCGCCACCACGCCCGAGGCTGGATGGCGGGCGTCCACGCGCGGGCTCGGACCATCCGACCTCGCGATGAACGTGGTGCTGCCGGAGATGGACGGCCGCATCATCGCCCGCGCCATCGCCTTCAAGACGGCGGGCGAGCTGGACCCCGACCTGCAATTCGCCGCCCCGCTGCTGCGCCCGATCCCCGACCGGGTGGCCTTCACCGCCGACCTCGCCGCCGGCTGGGTCCGCCTGTCCCGCACCCCGCGGGCGGAGCGGCGGCTGGCCTTGGTGCTGTCGGACTATCCCGGTCCCGGCGGCGGCATCGGCCACGCCGTCGGCCTCGACGGCCCGGAGAGCACCGTCGGGATTCTTCACCGTCTGGCCGCCGAAGGCTACGGCCTGTCCGTCATTCCGGAGGACGGCGCCGGCCTGATGGCGGCGCTGACGGCGGAGCCCGCCCCGGTGCTGTCGCTGACCGGCTACCAGCGCCTCGCCCCGCCGGAGCTGCGCGCCCGCATCGCCGCGACCTGGGGCGAGCCCGCCGCCGATCCCGCCTGCCGCGACGGCGTCTTCGCCTTCCGCGTCCTGCGCTGCGGCAATGCCGTGGTGGCGGTGCAGCCCAGCCGCGGCCACGGCCCGCTGACCACCGCCCAGCACCACGACCCCGACACCCCGCCCAGCCACGGCTATCTCGCCTTCCATCTGTGGCTCCGCCATGTCGCCGGCATCCATGCCCTGGTGCAGATCGGCGCCCACGGCACGCTGGAATGGTTGCCGGGCAAGGCGGTGGCGCTGTCGGCGGCGTGCTGGCCGGAGATCGTCGGCGGCGCCCTGCCGACCCTCTATCCCTTCATCGTCAACAACCCCGGCGAGGGGGTGCAGGCCCGCCGCCGGCTGGGCGCCGTGCTGGTCGGCCACCTGACCCCGCCGCCGGTCGAGTCCGGCCTGTACGGCGACCTCGCGGCGCTCGAAACCGCCATCGACGAATATTCGCAGGCGACCGGGCTCGATCCGCGCCGGCTGGGCATGCTGCGCGAGACCATCCTCGATCTCGCCTGGAAGTCCGGCATCGCCGCCGACTGCAATCTGCGCCCCGACGACGATCCCGATGCCATCCTGTCGCGGCTGGACGCCCATCTCTGCGACGTCAAGGAGATGCAGATCCGCGACGGGCTGCATGTCTTCGGCCGCAGCCCGGCCGGCGAACGCCGCGACCGCCTAACCGCCGCGGTATTTCGGACCGGCACCGCCAGGACCGCCGATCCGGCGACGGTCGCCGACGCCGTCGATGCCTGCGGCGAGGCGGAGATGCGGGCGCTGCTCGACGGGCTGGACGGCCGCTTCGTCCGTCCCGGCCCCGGCGGCTCGCCGGCGCGCGGGCGGGCGGACACGCTGCCGACCGGGCGCAACCTCTATGCGCTCGACCCGCGCGGGGTGCCGACGCCGACCGCCTGGACGCTCGGCTGGCAGGCGGCGGACGCGCTGATCACCCGCTTTCTCCAGGACCATGGCGACTGGCCGCGCCGGCTGGTGGTGGATTGCTGGGGTACCCCGGCCATGCGCACCGGCGGCGACGAGCTGGCCCAGGCGCTGGCCCTGCTCGGTGTCCGCCCGCTCTGGGAGAACGGCTCCGGCCGCGTCACCGGCTACGAGATCATGCCAGCCGGCGTGCTCGGCCGCCCGCGGGTGGACGTGACCCTGCGCATCTCCGGCCTGTTCCGCGACGTGTTCCCGCAGCAGATCGCCCTGTTCGATCAGGCGGTGCGCGCCGTCGCCGGCCTCGACGAGCCGGACGACATCAATCCGCTGGCCGCCACCGCGCGGGCCGAGGAACAGCGCCTCGCCGCCTCCGGAACCGACGCGGCGGATGCCCGCCGCTGGGCCACCGCCCGCATCTTCGGCGCCGCCCCCGGCGTCTATGGCACGGCGCTGTCCGGCATGATCGCGCGCGGCGACTGGAGCGCGCGGGCCGATTTCGGCGCCGCCTATCTGGAGGGCGGTTGCCACGCCTATGGCGCCGGGCTGGAGGGTGTGCCGCTGCCGGCATTGTTCCGCCGCCGGGTCGGCGGCGCCGACGCGCTGGTCCACCACCAGGACCAGCGCGAGCATGACCTGCTGTCCACCGACGGCTTCATGCAGTTCGAGGGCGGCTTCGCGGCGGCGGCGGCGCTGGAGGATTCCGAACCGGCGCTCTACCATCTCGACAGCGCCGACCCGGACAAGATCGCCGTCCGCACGCTGGCGGAGGAGATCGCCCGCACCCTGCACGGCCGGGCGGCCAACCCGCGCTGGATCCGGGGCATGATGCGCCATGGCTATCGCGGTGCTGCGGAACTGGCGGCAAGCGTCGACACGCTGTTCGCCTTCGCCGCCACCACCGACGCCGTCCGTCCCGCCCATTTCGACCTGCTGTTCGACGCCTATGTCGAGGATGCGGAGGTCTGGGACTTCCTGTCGCAGGACAATCCGGCGGCGGCCCGGCACATTCTGGCGCGGATGAGCGAGGCGCTCGACCGCGGCCTGTGGCACCCCCGCCGCAATTCCACCGCGGAGGATCTGCGGCGCCTGCGGGAGATCGCCGCATGACCACCCCCGTCGCCAACCAGCCGAGACGGCGCGGCGCCTGCCCCGGCGTGCTGGCGCCGATGCGGGTCGGCGACGGGCTGCTTCTGCGCGTCCGTATCCCGGCCGGGGTCCTGCCCGCCGACCATGCCCGCCGAATCGCCGAATTGGGGGACCGTTACGGCAACGGTTTGATCGATCTCAGCCAGCGCGGCAATTTGCAGCTTCGCGGCATCTCCGCCGACGGGCTGGAGCCGGTGACCGAGGCCCTGCGCGCGATGGGCTACGTCTCCGCCGACGCGGCGGGCGAGGCGGTGCGCAATGTGCTGTGCTCCCCCACCGCCGGGCTGGATCCCACGGCGGCGATGGACGTACGGGCGGTGGCACGTACGCTCGACGTACGGCTGGCGGAGGACGCCGATCTACACCGTCTGCCGCCGAAATTCGGCTGGCTGGTCTGCGGCGGCGGGATCGGCCATCTGGCGGACGGCGGCACGGATGTACGCTTCGATGCGGTGGATGCGGCGCGGTTCCGGGTGGCGCTGGGCGGAACGCTGGCGACGGCGGCACCGCTCGGCCTGTGCCGGGCCGACGACGTGGCGGATGTCGCGGCGGCGCTGGGCCGCGCCTTCCTGGAGCTGCGCCCGTCAATGCCCGAACCGCCGCGCCGCATGGCCGGGCTGGTTGCCGCGATCGGCACTGAGCCCTTCTTAACGCGCCTTCTCCTGCTGATTTCTCCTCTCCCCCCCGGGGAGTGGATCAAGGGGAGGGGGACGCATCTCATGGATGTCTTCGGCGATGCCGATCCCCCTCATCCCACCCTTCTCCCCAGGGGGGAGAAGGAGCAAGCCCCAGCATTCCTCATAACCGCCTTCCCCTTCGGCCGCCTCACCTGTGCCGCCCTTTCAGCGCTCGCCTCCGCCTGCGCCGAGATCCGCATCACCCCCTGGCGCGCCCTGCTCCTTGTCACCCCGTCCCCGGACGCGGAAGCCACCGCCCAGGCGCACGGCGCCATCCTGTCGCACACCGACCGGCGGCTGAAGCTGACCGCCTGTAGCGGGGCCGGTGGCTGCGACGTCGGCACCACCGACACCCATGCGACGGCGCTCGCCATCGCCGACCGCGCTGGCCCCTTGCTGGACCATGTCCGAATGGTGCATGTGTCGGGCTGCGCCAAGGGTTGCGCCCATCCCGCCATCGCCGATGTCACCCTGACCGCCCGCGACGGGCTGTATGACGTCGGCCTGAACGCCAAACCCGGTGACGCCGCCCGCCATGCGCAGGGGCACACCGGCCTGTCTCCCGCCGACGCCGTGGCCCGCGTCGCGGATCTGTTGACCGAGGAGTCCACCGGTGCCTGAGCCGCTCTACGACTATATCCGCGACGGAGCGGCCATCTACCGCCAGTCCTTCGCCACCATCCGGGCGGAGGCCGACCTGTCGGCCATCCCCGACGACCTGAAGCCGGTGGCGGTGCGGGTGATCCACGCCTGCGGCATGGTCGATGCGGCCCGCGACCTGCTGTTCTCCGCCGATGTCGGCAGTGCCGCCCGCGCGGCGCTGCGCGCCGGCGCCCCCATTCTTTGCGACAGCGAAATGGTCGCCCATGGCGTGACCCGCGCCCGCCTGCCGGCCGGCAATGATGTCGTCTGCACGCTGCGCGACCCCGCCGTGCCCGATCTGGCGAGGAGCATCGGCAACACCCGCTCCGCCGCGGCGCTCGACCTGTGGGGCGAGCGGCTGGGCGGATCGGTGGTCGCCATCGGCAACGCGCCGACCGCCCTGTTCCATCTGCTGGAGAGGCTGGCGGCCGGGGCGCCGAAGCCGGCGGCGATCCTCGGCTTTCCCGTAGGCTTCGTCGGCGCGCTGGAAAGCAAGGAGGCGCTGGCGGAAAACCCCTTCGGCGTTCCCTATCTGGCGATTCGCGGCCGGCGCGGCGGCAGCGCCATGGCCGCCGCCGCCGTCAACGCGCTGGCGAGCGACGTCGAATGAGCGGCGACACCCCCAATCCCCCGCTCCTGGGCACCCTGTTCGGCGTCGGCGTCGGCCCCGGCGATCCGGAGCTGATGACCTTGAAGGCGGTGCGCACCATCGGCGCCTGCCCGGTCGTCGCCTATTTCTGCAAGCGCGGCACGCGGGGGCAGGCCCGCCGCATCGCCGATCAGGCGATCAGGCCCGACCAGATCGAGCTGCCGATGGCCTATCCGGTGACGGTGGAGCTGCCGCCGACCCATCCGGATTATGGCCACCAGATCGAGGCCTTCTTCGACGAGTCGGCCGGTCGCATCGCGGAGCATCTCGCCGCAGGCCGCTCCGTCGCCGCGCTGAACGAGGGGGATCCGTTCTTCTACGGCTCCTTCATGCATCTGTTCCTGCGGCTGTCCGGGCGGTTCCGGGCCGAGGTGATCCCCGGCGTCACCAGCATGGTGTGCAGCGCCTCGCTGCTGCCGCGCCCGCTGATGCTGCGCGACGACGTGCTGTCGGTGATCCCCGGCACGCTGGATGAGGAGTCGCTGCTCCGCGCCCTGACGGCGGCGGATGCCTGCGTGGTGATGAAGCTGGGCCAGAATCTGCCCAAGGTCCGCCGCGCCATCGCCGCCGCCGGGTTGGCCGGGCGGGCGTGGTATGTCGAGCGCGCCAGCATGGACGAACAGCGCTTCATGCCCTTCCTGGAGGCGCCGGACGTCGCCCCCTACTTCTCGCAGATCGTCATTCCGGGCGAGGGCAAGCGCGGATGAGCGGCCCGGACAGGAATGGCTGGCTGAAAGTCGTGGGCCTCGGCCCCGGCCCCGAGGACTGGCTGACGCCGGAGGCCCGGCGCGATCTGGCCGAGGCGACCGACCTCGTCGGCTATTTCCCCTATGTCGAGCGCGTGCCGCCGGGCGATCAGGTGCGCCACGCCTCCGACAACCGGGTCGAGCTGGACCGCGCCCGCTTCGCTTTGGATCTCGCGGCACAGGGCCGGCGGGTGGCGGTGGTGTCGGGGGGCGATCCCGGCATCTTCGCCATGGCCGCCGCCATCTTCGAGGCGCTGGACGATCCGGACGCGCCTGCGGCGTGGCGCACGGTCCCGCTGTCGGTCGATCCCGGCCTATCGGCCATGCAGGCCGCCGCCGCGCGGGCCGGGGCGCCGCTGGGCCATGATTTCTGCGCCATCTCGCTGTCCGACAACCTGAAACCGTGGGAGGTGGTGCTGAAGCGCCTGCGTCTGGCGGCCGAGGCGGATTTCGTCATCGCGCTCTACAATCCGATCTCCCGCGCCCGCCCCTGGCAACTCGGAGCCGCCTTCGATGCCCTGCGCGACATCCGCGCGCCCGAGACGCCCATCGTGCTGGGCCGTGCCGTCGGCCGTCCCGACGAGGAACTGACGGTGACGACGCTGGGCGAGGTGCGGGCGGAGCAGGCCGACATGCGCACACTGGTCATCATCGGCGCCTCGCACACCCGGCTCATCGCGCGACCCGACGGCGGGCGCTGGGTCTACACGCCCCGGCATTACCGGGGGTGAGGGCAAGCCGTGGAAACCTCACCCCACCCCCTCCAGCCACCCCACCGCGTCCTCCACGTCGCGCAGCTCCGCGACACCGTTGCCGGCCGGCCGCTCCACCATCACCACCGGCAGGCCGAGCCGGCGCGCCGCCTCCAGCTTGGCGTCGGTGGCGCGTCCGCCGCTGTTCTTGCTGACCACCACCTCCACCCCCTCCCCGCGCATCAACGCCAGTTCGCTCTCCATGGTGAACGGCCCGCGGTCGAGGATCAGGCTCATGCGCGGCAGGGCGGGCGGCGGGTCGGGCGGATCGACGGCGCGGATCAGATAGCGCTTGTCCGGCACCGCCTCGAAGGCCGCGACCTCCTGCCGGCCGATGGTCAGGAACACGCTGTCGCCCAGGCCCCGCAAGGCCAGCGCCGCGGCCCCCATGTCCGGCACACCGATCCAGCGATCGCCCGGCCCGGCCACCCAGGCCGGCCGGGACAGCAGGCGCACCGGGACGCCGGCCAGCGCGCAGGCCGCGGCGGCGTTGGCGGAGATCCGCGCCGCGAAGGGATGGGTCGCATCGATCACCGCGCCGATGCCCTCGGCGCGCAAATAGCCGGCCAGCCCCTCAACCCCGCCGAAGCCGCCGATCCGGGTCGGCAGCGGTGGCAGCACCGGATTCTTCGTCCGGCCGGCCAGCGACACGCGGGCGTCGATGCCGGGATGCCCGGCCAGCCGCTTCGCCAGCGCGGTCGCCTCCGTCGTGCCGCCCAGAATCAGCACCTTGACCATCAGCACCTTGACCAACTCCCCCTCCCCACCCGTCAGGATCGGCGCCATGGATAGCATGGGAACGGGCCGCTGGCTCACCATCGTCGGCATCGGCGAGGATGGCTGGGACGGTTTGTCGCCCACCGCCCGCGCGGCGGTCGAGAGCGCGGCCATCCTCCATGGCGGCAGCCGTCATCTCGATCTCGTGCCGGTCGTTGCCGGACAGGAACGGCTGCCCTGGCCGTCGCCGATGACCGACGCCTTCCCCGGCCTGCTCGCCCGGCGCGGTCGGCGCGTCTGCGTGCTGGCGAGTGGCGACCCGTCCTGGTACGGGGTGGGCGCTACCCTGTCGCAACTCGTTCCGGCCGCGGAAATGACGGTGATCCCGGCGGCCTCGGCCTTCAGCCTCGCGGCATCCCGGCTCGGCTGGCGGTTGCAGGACTGCCGCTGCCTGACCGTTCATGGCCGACCGCTGGAGCAGGTTGTTCCGCATCTGCAACCAAACTCTAAACTTCTGATTCTTTCCTGGGACGGAACGACTCCGGCCAAGCTCGCCGCCCTGCTGCGCGCTCGTGGCCTCGGCGCCTCGCGCCTGACCGTGCTGGAGGCGATGGGCGGCCCGCGCGAGGCCAGGCTGGACGCCACCGCCGACGACTGGTCCGCCGAGCGCGCCGCCGACCTCAACACAATGGCACTGGAGTGCGTCGCCGCCCCCGGCGCCCGCATCCTGCCGCTGGCCCCCGGCCTGCCCGACGACTGGTTCGAGCATGACGGCCAGATCACCAAGCGCGAGGTGCGCGCCGTCACCCTGTCCTTCCTGGCGCCGCGCCGGGGCGAACTGCTGTGGGATGTCGGCGCCGGATCGGGTTCCATCGGCATCGAATGGATGCTGCGCTGCCCCACCAACCGCGCCATCGCCGTCGAGCACCAGCCGGAACGGATCGCCCGCATCCTCGCCAACGCCACGAACCTCGGCGTGCCCGGCCTGACGCTGGCGCGCGGCAAGGCGCCGGCGGCGCTGGACGGGCTGAAGCGGCCGGACGCCATCTTCATCGGCGGCGGGCTGACGGCGGATGGCGTACTGGCGGCCTGCTGGAACGCCCTGCCCCCCGGCGGGCGGATCGCCGCCAACGCGGTGACGCTGGAAAGCGAGGCGGTGCTGATCGACGCGCACAAACAGCTCGGCGGCGAATTGACCCAGATTTCGATCGCCCGCGCCTCGGCGGTCGGCGGCTTCCGTGGCTGGCGGGCGGCGATGCCGGTCACGCTGTGGCGTGCCGAAAAGCCCTATGCGGAGGGCGCATGGACCGCCTGACGCCCGATGCCCCGCTGTTCGGCCCGGTCTTTGTCGGGCTGGGCTGCCGCCGTGGCTGCGGTTGGGAGGAGATCGCCGCTCTGGTCGCCGCCGCCTTCGACGAGGCGGCGCTGCCCGACGACGCGCGCCAGTTGGCGGCGCTGGCCGCCCCGGCGATGAAGGCCGAGGAGGCCGGGTTGACGGAAGCCGCCCGCGCGCTGGGATTGCCGCTGCGCTTCATCGAGGAGGACGCGATGCTGGCGGCGCAGGACCGCGTCCACACCCGCTCCTCAACCGTGCTGGCCGCCGTCGGGTTGGCCTCGGTGGCGGAGGCGGCGGCGCTCGCCGCCGCCGGATCGGGATCGCGCCTGCTGCTGCCGCGCCGCTCCACCCCGCGCGCCACCGTGGCGCTCGCCCTGCCGACCGTCGCCCTCTCGGAGACCCGTTCATGACCGTCCATTTCATCGGTGCCGGACCGGGCGCTCCCGACCTGCTGACCCTGCGCGGCCGCGACCTGATCGCGCGCTGTCCGGTCTGCCTCTATGCCGGCTCGCTGGTGCCGAGGGAGATCATCGCCCACGCGCCGTCCAACGCGCGGATCATCGACACCGCGCCGCTGACGCTGGAGGAGATCGTCGCCGAGTTCCGGGCCGCCCATGCCGCCGGCCAGGACGTGGCCCGGCTGCATTCCGGCGACCTGTCGGTCTACAGCGCCTTGGGCGAGCAAACGCGCGTCCTGCGGGACCTGGGCATCCCCTACAGCATCACCCCCGGCGTGCCGGCCTTCGCCGCCGCGTCGGCGGCGCTGGGGCGCGAGCTGACCCTGCCGGAGGTCAGCCAGACGCTGATCCTGACCCGCACCGAGGGCCGCGCCTCGGCGATGCCGGCCAACGAGACGCTGGAGGTGCTGGGCGCCTCGGGCGCCACCCTGGCGATCCACCTGTCGATCCACGTCATCGACCGGGTCGTCGAACGGCTGACCCCGCTCTACGGCGCCGACTGCCCGGCGGCGGTGGTCTATCGCGCGACCTGGCCGGACGAGCGGGTGCTACGCGGCACGCTGGCCGACATCGCGGCCCAGGTCGCGGCCTCGCCGATGGAACGCACAGCGCTGATCCTGGTCGGCCCGGCGCTCGGCCATGAGGAGTTCCGTTGCAGCGCGCTCTATGACGGCAGCCATGTACGGCGCTACCGGGGGCTGGGGGAGTGAGCGCTTCCGACGATCCGCCCCTGGCGGTCGGTGACCAGCACCTCGACGGCGACCGGAGCGTCCTCCAGCACGTCCTGGGCGGCGCGGCGGGCCAGCTCGGCCACATGGTCGGCCAGGGCCAAGCCGGCGGCGTCCGCCATGCCCAGCACCTGCGCCGCCGTGTTGGCGCCGCGCGCCCGCGCGACCAGCTCCGGCCCGGCGCCGAGATCGGCCAGCCGCCCGGCCAGCCAGTCGAAATCGACACTGTTGCGCTTGCTGTGCAGGTCCATCAGCCCGCGCGCCAGCTTGCCGAACTTGGCGAAGCCGCCGCACAGGGTCAGGCGCGGCACCGGATGCCGGCGCAGATATTTCAGCGTGCCGCCGACGAAATCGCCCATGTCGAGCAGCGCCTGTTCGGACAAGCCATAGCGCGCCACCACCGCCTTTTCCGACAGATCGCCGGTGCAGGCCGCGACATGGGCCAGCCCGGCGGCGCGCGCCACGTCGATGCCGCGCTGGATCGAGGCGATCCAGGCGGCGCAGGAATAGGGCACGACGATCCCCGTCGTGCCCAGGATCGACAGCCCGCCGAGGATGCCGAGCCGCCCGTTCATGGTCCGCTTGGCGAGCTGCTCGCCATTCTCCACCCCGACCTCGACCACCAGATCCGCCGGCTGGCCCGCCTCGGCCGCCGCCACCACCACCGCCTGGGCGATCATGGCGCGCGGCACCGGGTTGATGGCGGGTTCCCCCACCGCCAGCGGCAGGCCGGGCAGGGTCACGGTGCCGACGCCGGGACCGGCGCGGAACCCGACGCCGCCGCCGGGCGGGCCGCGCCACACCCGCGCCCGCACCAGCGCGCCATGGGTCACGTCGGGATCGTCGCCGGCATCCTTGACCACGCCGGCCATCGCCCAGGGACCGTCCGGCCCCGCCCCCCGCTCCGTCACCGCCAGGGCGAAGGCCGGGGTCTGGCCGCCGGGCAGGGTCACGGTCACCGGATCGGGAAACTCCCCGCCGAACAGCGCCACCGCCGCCGCCCGCGCCGCGGCGGTGGCGCAGGTTCCCGTCGTCCAGCCGCGGCGCAAGGGTGTAGCATGCTCCGGCATGCCGCCCCCCTCCCCGGCACCCGCACCGCCTTCCGTCTTCTCCGAGCCCGAGTCCGCGTTCATGTCGTCCCAGTCGTCCATTCCCGAAAGCGTCCTGGTCCCCTTCGCCCCCGGCAGCGTCTGGCTGGCCGGTTCCGGCCCCGGCGACCCCGGCCTGCTGACCCTGCTGGCGCTGCAAGGTCTAAGGCAAGCCGACGTCATCGTCCATGACGCGCTGGTCGGCGAACGGATCATGGCGCTCGCCAGCCCGTCGGCAAGGCTGGAATTCGCCGGAAAGCGCGGCGGCCGCCCCTCCGCCCACCAGCACGACATCACCAGCCGCCTGATCGAACTGGCGAAGGAGGGGCACCGCGTGCTCCGCCTGAAGGGCGGCGATCCCTTCGTCTTCGGCCGCGGCGGCGAGGAGGCCCAGGCGCTGGCGGCCGAGGGCATCCCCTTCCGCATCGTCCCCGGCATCACCTCCGGCATCGCCGGCCCGGCCTATGCCGGCATCCCGGCGACCCACCGCGACACCAACCAGGCGGTGATCCTGGCGACCGGCCATTCGCTGGGCGACGGGCCGGACTGGCGGGCGCTGGCGGCGACCGGGGTGCCGCTGATCCTCTATATGGGCTGGAAGGCGCTGCCGACCATCGCGGCGGAGCTGATGGCCGGCGGCCTGTCCGCCGACACCCCCGTCGGCGTGGTGACGGAGGCGACGACCCCCAACCAGAAAAGCCTCGTCACCAGCCTCGGCGCCTGCGTCGCCGATCTGGCGGCGAGCGGACTGGAGCCGCCCGCCATCATCGTCATCGGCGAGATGGTGCGGCTGCGCCCGGCGCTGGACTGGCTGCCGGCCCAGGCGGCGCTTCAGCATGCCAGGGAAGCCAATGGCTGACGGCCTGATCGTCGCCGCCCCGGCGTCGGGCACCGGCAAGACGACGCTGACTTTGGGCCTGCTGGCGGCACTGCGCGCCCGTGGCCTCGCGGTCGGGGCGGTGAAGGCCGGGCCGGACTACATCGACCCGGCCTTCCACCGCGCCGCCACCGGGCGGCCGAGCGTCAATCTCGACACATGGGCGATGGGTCCGGATCTGCTGGACGGGTTGGCCGCCCGTGCCGCCGAGGGCGCCGAGCTGCTGGTCTGCGAGGCGCTGATGGGCCTGTTCGACGGGGTCGCCGGAGTCGGGGCCACCGGCACCGGCTCGACGGCGGAGATCGCGGCGCGCACCGGCTGGCCGGTGCTGCTGGTGGTCAACGCCAAGGGCCAGTCGCAATCGGCCGCGGCGCTGGTGAAGGGCTTCGCCACCTACCGCGACGATGTGACCATCGGCGGCGTCGTGCTGAACAATGTCGGCAGCCCGCGCCACACCGCGCTGGCCGGCGGCGCCATCGAGGCGCTGGGCATCCCCGTCCTGGGCGCCCTGCCGCGCGCGCCGGATCTCAGCCTGCCCGAACGCCATCTCGGCCTCGTCCAGGCCGACGAGACGGAGGGGCTGGCCGACCGGCTGGCCGCCCTCGGCCGCTTCATCGCCGGGCATGTCGATCTCGACCGCGTCGTCGCGCTGGCCAAGCCGTCCAGGGCCGGACGCGGCAGCGACGCCCCCGCCCTGCCACCGCTGGGCCAGCGCATCGCCATCGCGCGCGACGCCGCCTTCACCTTCGTCTATCCGCACCTGACCGCCGGCTGGCGGGCGGCGGGGGCGGAGCTTTCCTTCTTCTCGCCGCTGGCCGACGAACCGCCACCACAGGACGCCGACGCCGTCTATCTGCCCGGCGGCTATCCGGAGCTGCATGCCGGCCGCCTCGCCGCCAACGCCACTTTCCGCAACGGCCTGCGGGAGGCGGCGCGGCGGGTGCCGGTCTATGGCGAATGCGGCGGCTACATGGCGATGGGCGAGACGCTGGAGGATGCCGATGGCGTCACCCACCCGATGACCGGGCTGCTGGGGGTGCGCACCTCCTTCGCCAGGCGGCGGCTGCATCTGGGCTACCGCCGGGCGACGCTGCTGGCCGACGGGCCGCTGGGTCCGGCCGGCACGCTGCTGCGGGGACACGAGTTCCACTACGCCTCGACGCTGTCCCGTGGCGACGACGCGCCGCTGTTGAGCGCCACGGCGGCGGATGGCGCCGACCTCGGCGATCTCGGCAGCCGGCGCGGGCTGGCGCTCGGCTCCTTCTTCCACCTGATCGCGCGGGGGTGACGGATGGAGGAGGATTTCACGGCGGCGGAGCGCGACGCGCTCTACAAGGCGATCTTCTCCCGCCGCGACGTGCGCGGCCAGTTCCGCCCCGACCCGGTGCCCGACGAGGTGCTGACCCGCATCCTGACCGCCGCCCACCATGCGCCGTCGGTCGGCTTCATGCAGCCCTGGAACTTCATCGTCGTCACCGACCAGGAGGTGAAGGCCCGCATCCACGCCGATTTCGCCCGCGCCAACCAGGAGGCGGAGGCGATGTTCGAGGGGGAGCGGCGCGGCCTCTACAGCCGGCTGAAGCTGGAAGGCATCCGCGAGGCGCCGGTCAATCTCTGCATCACCTGCGACCGCGAGCGCTCCGGCCCGGTGGTGCTGGGCCGCACCCACATGCCGGCGATGGACCTCTACAGCTGCGTCTGCGCCGTTCAGAATCTGTGGCTGGCGGCAAGGGCGGAAGGGCTGGGGGTGGGCTGGGTCAGCATCCTGCATGAAGAGGCGCTGAAGCGGACGCTCGGCATCCCGGAGCGGATCGTGCCGATCGCCTATCTCTGCCTCGGCCATGTCAGCCATTTCGAGACGGTGCCGGAGTTGGAGACCAAGGGCTGGCGCAAGCGCCTGCCGCTGGAGGAGCTGGTGTTCAGGGACCGCTGGCAGGGGGCGTGAATGGGGTTTGGCGCATCCGGATTTTCGGCGCGGGCCAGACGCCGGTTGGAGGCCGCCCCTGGTTCGATCCTCGTGAAGGATTGCCTGATCCTCCATGACGCCGAACTGGAGATTGGGAGCGGCGGCGGCTGAACCTTATCTTGGTGGGCCGCGGATTGACCGGGGCGGAGGCTGCCATGTTCAAGGAGACCGAATTCTCGCTGATCCTGGATCGCGTGACCTCCGAGCTGGGGGATGGCGTCCATGAAACGCGAATTCCCCGGCTGGCGGTGATCCGCGCCGGCAGCCCGACCGAACAGCTCCACACGGTCTATGAGCCCTCCGTCTGTTTCGTCGCGCGGGGGGCGAAACGCACCATCGCCGGCGACCGGATCCTGGATTACCGGGCCGGTCAGTATCTCGCCGTGTCGCTCGACCTGCCGGTGATCGGCCAGGTGACGCAGGCGACGGCCGAGAACCCCTATCTGTGTTTGCGCCTGACGCTTGATCCGGTGCTGCTCAGCGGCATGATCCTGGAGGCGGGATTGAGGGCGCCCGCGCGGATGGACCAGGGGCTGGCCCTGGCGGCCAGCCTCGCCACGGCGGAGATGATCGACGCGGCGTCCCGGATGGCGCGGCTGCTGGAAACGCCCGGCGCCATCCCGGTGCTGGCACCGCTGGTGGAACGCGAACTCCTGTACCGCCTGCTGACCGCGGATCAGGGCGGCCTGCTGCACCGGATCGCGCTGGGGGAGAGCCGCGCCGCGCAGATCGGTTGCGCCGTCAAATGGATCAAGGACAATTTCCGCGAACCGCTGCGCATCGAAACGGTGGCCGCCAAGGCCAACATGAGCCCATCGGCCTTCCACCAGCATTTCAAGGAGGTCACGGCGCTCAGCCCGCTGCAATACCAGAAGCAGCTTCGCCTGCTGGAGGCGCGGCGGCTGATCCTGGCCAATCTGGCGGATGCCGCAAGCGCCGGCTTCGCCGTGGGCTATGGCAGCCCGTCGCAGTTCAGCCGCGAATATGCCCGTCTGTTCGGGTTCCCGCCCATCCGCGATGCCGCCCGCCTGCGTTCCTCCCTGACCGGCGGCGATGCCGGCGCACGGCGGGCCGCCCAAGCCTGACGATCAAGCCTGACGATCAAGCCTGACGATCAATTTCGGAGGATCGGGCAATCCCGCCGGACCTCTGGTCTACAGGCGAATGGCCGTCCGCCCCTATCCTTTCCTCCTCGGAACCGCAACCGACTGCGGTTTTCCATCGAAGTAAGGAAAACGGACATGGGCAAGATTTGGTTCATCACCGGCAGCGCGCGCGGCATCGGGGCGGACGTGGCGAAGGCGGCGCTCGCCGCCGGTGACCGGGTGGTCGCCACCGGCCGCAAGCTCGACCAGCTGCGCGCGGCCTATGCCGACCATGGCGACCGCGTGCTGACGTTGGCGCTCGACGTCGCCGACGAGGCGCAGGCGGAGGAGGCGGTGCGGGCGGCGGTCGACCGCTTCGGCCGCATCGACGTCCTGGTCAACAACGCGGGCTTCGGTCAGCTCGGCCTGTTCGAGGAGATCGACGCGGCGGATGTCGAGCGGCAATTCGCCACCAACGTGTTCGGCCTGTTCCACGTCACCCGTGCCGTCCTGCCGGTGATGCGGCGCCAGCGGTCCGGACGCATCCTGAACCTGTCCTCCATCGGCGGCGTCCTCGGCTTCGCCGGCGCCTCGGTCTATTGCGCGGCGAAATTCGCGGTCGAGGGCTTCTCGGACTCGCTGGCCCCGGAGGTGGCGCCCTTCGGCATCCATGTCACCGTCGTCGAACCCGGCTTCTTCCGCACCGATTTCCTGGACGGCAGCTCGGTCCGCTACGGCTCCCGGCGGATCGAGGATTACGCCGCCCACTCAGCCGGCTTGCGGTCGAGCTATGACGGCTACAGCCACAAGCAGCCGGGCGATCCGGCCAAGCTGGCCGCCGCCATGGTCGCGCTCGCCGACGCCCCCGAGCCGCCGCGCCACTTCCTGGCCGGCTCCGACGCCGTGGAGATGGCCGATGGCGTGATCAGTCGGCGCAGCGCCGAAATCGCCGCGTGGCGGGACCGCTCGGTCGGCACCGATTTCGCCGCCTGACGCCAGGGGGAGTGGCGGCCTCGCTCCCCGCGGCCGCCACCGCTCCGGAGAATCAGGCAAGACCCTTCAGGCGGCGGATCCCCGGTCGGGGGACAGGATGCCGCCCAATACAGGCGCCGCCCAGCGCCCCAGAAACGCTTCCTCCGGCGCCGCCGCCACCGCCGGCTTCGCCGCCATCAGCAATTGCAGCAGCGCCGTATGCAACTCCGTGCAGGCGGACAAATCCACGCGGGGGGCCGCCGTCGTCTCCAGCCATTCGGCGAACGGCAGGGCGTCCTCGACGGTGCAGGCGGCCTCGAACCGGGCGAGGCCGGCGTCATAGCGGATCGGCATCACAACAGCTCCCGCAGATCGAGCACCAGGATCAGCCGGCCGTCACCCAGCATCGCGGTCCCGGCATAGCCGCGCAAGCCGCGCAGCACCCCGCCCATCGGGCGCAGCACCACGTCGGCGCGCTCGCCGACATCATCCGCCACCACGGCGACCGGACCGTCGCCCAGTTCGGCCAGCACCACGCACTCGGCCTCGCGCGGCCGCCCGTCGTCGGGCTGGCCGAGCAGGCGGCGCAGGCGGACCAGCGGCATCACCCGCCCGCGCAGCACGACGCTTTCCGCCCGCTTCACCGCGCGGATCCTGCTCCGCTCCACCCGCTGGACGGAGCCGACCAGCGCCACCGGGATGCCGTAGAGCGCACCCGCCGCCTCCACCACCACCACGCGGGTGATGCTGAGCGTCAGCGGCAACGCCAGCCGCACCAGCGTGCCGCTGCCGGGGGTGGACGCGATCTCCACCCGGCCGCCGGCCCGTTCCACCGCCGCCCGCACCGCGTCCATGCCGACCCCGCGGCCCGACAGGTCGGACACGCTGCCGGCGGTGCTGAAGCCGGGGGCGAAGACCAGCCGAACCGCGTCGGCATCGCCGAGCGCCGCGGCGGCCTCCGGCTCCAGCAGCCCCTTGGCGACGGCGGCACGGCGCATCGCCGCCGGGTCGATGCCGGCGCCGTCGTCCGACAGTTCCACCACCACCCCGCCCTTGTCCTGGAAGGCGCGGACCAGCAGGGTGCCGGCCAGGGGCTTGCCCAGCGCCGCCCGGCGGTCCGGCGTTTCGATGCCATGGTCGAGCGCGTTGCGCACCAGATGCAGCAGCGGCTCGCCCAGCACGTCGAGGATATCCTTGTCGGCCTCCGTCTCCGCTCCCTCCAGCACCAGCCCGACCGTCTTGCCCAGCCGGCGGGCGGTGTCGCGCACCAGCCGGGGCAGCGGATCGAACACACGGGCGACCGGCAGCAGCCGCAGCCGCAGGGCCGCATGGCGCAGATCGCCGACCAGACCATCCAACCGGGCGGCGAAGAGTTTCAGGTCACGGGCGAGCTCGCCGTCCCCGGCGCGGCCGACCAGCGGCCCCAACTGTCCCTTCACCACCGACAGCTCGCCGACCAGCGCCATCAGGGCGTCCATCCGCTCCGGCTCGACCCGCAGGGCACGGCGCGGGACGGGTGTGGCGGCGGCGAGGGCGGCAGGAAGGGCGGCAGGAAGGGCGGCAGGAAAGGCGACGGACTGCGGCTCGGCCATGGCAGGCTTTTCCACCGGACCCTCGGCCAGGAAACGGCGCAACGCCGCGGCGTCGCCACAGGCGCTCACCACCGCGCCCCGGTCGGTCGGCCGTCCCGAGGCCGTCAGGATCGCGGCGACCGCGCGGGCCACCGCGGCGCGACGGGCCTCGCGTTCGGCGGTGCCGCCGGGCAGGTCGAGGATGCGCGCCTGTTCCTCCAGCATCGCCGCCGCCAGCGAACCCGGCGGCGCCGCCAGGGGGTTTGTGGCCGGGGGCGCCAGCGTCACGGCGCCGATCCGCACCTGATCGGGCACGCTGCGAAAGGCGGGCGCCACCGCCTCCACCCCGGCACCGCTCAGCGCGCGGAAGCGCAGGACACAGCGGTAGGGATCCAATTGCGCCAGGGGCGGCAGCGGTTCCGCCGGCTCGATCCGCAGCAGCCGCAGATCGGGAACCCGGCGGAACAGCGCCAGCGGGTCGTCGCCGGTGAAGAAGCACTCCGGGTCCGGCCGGTAGTCGATGGCGGTCAGCCGGCCGGCGCCAACCGTCTCCCGCTCCTCGCCGGTCAGCTCCACGACCCAGGGGAAAGCCTCCGCCGCGCCATGGGACGCCGGGGCGGCAGCCCCCACCTCCTCCCCGAACAGCCCGCGCCGCAGCCCTTCCGCCACCTCCGCCGCGTCGGCGGGCAGCGCGCCGGCCTCCTCCAGCGCCGCCACCCAGCGGGCGCACTGGTCGAGCACGCGGAACAGCCGGTCGGCCAACTCCGGCGTCATGACGCGCCGGCCGTCGCGCAGTTGCGACAGCGTGTCCTCCCCGGCATGGACCAGCCGGGTGAAGGGCGGCATGTCGAACAGGGCGCTCGCCCCCTTCAGCGTGTGGAAGGCGCGGAACAGCTCGTCCAGCGCCGCGCGGTCGGCCGGGTCGCGCTCCAGCGCCAGCAGGGCGGCGCCGGCACTCTCCAGCAATTCCCGCGCCTCGACGACGAACTGGTCGAACAGCTCGCTCACGGCGTCTCCTCCTGGACGGGAGGCCGTCCCGTCAGCAGCCGCGCCGCCTCCACCAGACCCTCCGGGCGGGGCGGCTTCACGATGTACCAGTTGGCCCCGGCCAGCAGAGCCTGGTCATGGTCGCTGTCCTTCGATTCCGTGCTGATCATGATGGCGGGCACATCGCGCAGGCTCGGGTCGCGGCGCAGGACGCGGAGCATGGTGTAGCCGTCCATCTTGCGCATGTTGACATCGACGATCACCAGATCGGGCGGGGCGGCCATGGCGCGTTCCAGCCCCTCGATGCCGTTCACCGCCTCGTCCACGACGAAGCCGTCGGCCTCCAGCACGCGGCGGCTGAAGGCGCGCACGGTCACGGCGTCATCCACCACCAGCACACGCGGCCCGCTCACGGCGTCCCTCCATCCGGCTTCTGGTAAAGAATGGCGTCGGGGAAGCGGCGCGGGATGAACAGCGAGGACATGCGGCTCATGCTTTCCGAATGGCCGAGGCAGATGAAGCCGCCCGGCGCCAGGGCGTCGTGGAACATGGCCGCCGCTTCCCGTCGGCCCAGATCGTCGAAATAGATCAGCAGGTTGCGGCAGAAGATCACGTCGATCCCACGGAACGCCCGCACCTGCCGCGGGTCGGCGATGTTGACCAGCGAGAAATCGACCGACTCCCGCAGCTCCTCCATGATCCGCCAGCGCGGCCCGCCGTCCTCATCCGCCCCGCGCAGGGGCTGGAAATATTTGACGCGGAGATGGGCCGGCAGCCCCTGCAAGGCGCGCTCGTCATAAACGCCCTCGCGGGCACGCTCCAGCACCGCGCTGTCGATGTCGGACGCCAGCAGCTCGATCTCGTAATCGTCCACCCGGCCCCACCTCTCCAGCAGCATGATGGCGATGGAATAGGGTTCCTCCCCGCTGGCGCAGCCGGCCGACCAGATGCGCAGCCGCGATCCCGCCGGCCGCCCCCGCACCAGCTCGTCGAGGACGGAATTCACCAGGCAGTCGAGCTGGTAGGTCTCGCGGAAGAAATAGGTCTCGTTCACCGTCATCAGGTTGACGAGCCGCTGGAGCTCCTCCCCCGACGCCTGGAAACGCAGCAGGTTCATATAGACGGTGAGGTCGGCCGCACCGACCGACCGCATGCGGGCGGCGACCCGGCGGTCGACGAAATAGCGCTTGGCCTCGGTGAAGGACAGGCCGGTGCGCTCCCGCAGGAATCCGCAGAGCGTCGCATAATCCTCCGGGGACAGGCCATCCGGCTCGGCGTCGATCACCTGGGATCACCTGTCCCGGAAGCTGGATCGGGCGGCATCGACGGCGAAGGCGACGAACGCGTCATCGGGAAAGCGGCGGGCGAGCCCCTCCAGGCTGGAGAGCGCTTCGGGACTGCCGGCCTCGGCCAGCGCCTCCACGGCGGCGAGGCCGACATTCACATCCCGATCCCCCTCCATCACCCGCGCCAGCCATTCCGCCCGCGCCGGATGGGCGAGGCCGCCCAGCCCCTGCACCGCGAAGATGCGCAGATCGGGGTCGGCATGGTCGAGCAGCGGCAGCAGCGCCGGGGCGGCGACCGCCGCCGGCATCTGTTGCAGGCTCTCCAGCGCCGCGTTGCGCAATGCCGCATCCTCGCGATCGAGGAAGGGAACCAGCGCCGCCGCCGCGTCGGGGGTGGCGATGCGGGCAAGCGCCGTCAGGATCGCCTCGCGCACGCCGGCATCCCCCTCCACCGCGAGCCGGCGGGCGAGCGCCGCTTCCGCTCCCGGCGGCGGCGCGCCCGCCGTCCCATGGCCCAGCGCGTGGGCGGCATCGCGGCGGACCGAAGACTCCGGATCCTCGAGCGATGCCAGCGGATCGCGCGGGCCATCGGTCGACACCGGGACGGGCGACACCGGGGCGGGCGCCTCAGGAACTGGCGCCGAACCGGTCTTCTTCTTCAGCAGTCCCATGGCGTCACTCCCTACTCCACACCGAAACGCCGCGCGGCGGGCGGCAGCCAGCGGGTCAGCTGGCCGGCGATCCGGTCCGACGGCAGCACGACACCGGCCCCGCCGCGCCGGATCAGCTCCTGCGGCATGCCGAAGACGACGGCGCTGTCCTCCGACTCGGCGATGGTGCGGCCACCGCGGGCGTGAAGCTCGGCCATCGCCGCCGCGCCGTCATTGCCCATGCCGGTCAGCAGCACCCCGACCAGCCGGTCGGGCGGCAGCAGCCGCAGGGCGCTGGTCACCAGCCGGTCGGCGTTGGGATGCCAGGGCCGCTCGGGCGAGGCCGGAACGCGGATCGCCTGCAAGCGGCCGCCACGCCGGGCCAGCTCCACATCGGCGCCGCCGCGGGCGATGCAGACCATGCCCGGCTCCAGCGCCACCGCCCGCTCCACCTCCACCACCCGCAGCGCGCACAGCTCGTCCAGCCGGCGCGCCAGCGTCGCGGTGAAGGCGGCCGGCATATGCTGCGCCACCACCACCGGCCAGCGAAGATCGGCCGGCAGAAGCGGCAGGATGTCCTCCAGCGTGCCGGGGCCGCCGGTGGACACGCCGACCAGCACCACCCCCTCGCTCTCCCGGCTCGCCGCCGCTGCCGCCGGGGATGGCGGCGCCAGGGAAGACGGCGCCGGCCGCGCCGGGGCGGCGAAATCCTCGCCGGCGATGCGGGCGCGGGCCAGCCGCAGCCGTTCGCGCAGGCCATGCACCCGGCGCGGGCGGGAGGACGCGGCGGCCCGCACCGTCTCCACCAGCTCCTCGCCGATACGGCCGATGGAGCCGGCGGCCGGCTTGCGCACCGCCTCGACCGCCCCCAGCCGCAGCGCCTCCAGCGTCTCCTCCGCCCCCGCCCCGGTGAGGGCGGAGACCATGACGACCGGCTTGGGATGTTCCACCATGATGCGGGCGAGGCAGGTCAGGCCATCCATGCCGGGCATGGTGACATCCAGCGTCACGACATCCGGATCGACGGCCGGCAGGCGCGCCAGGGCCTCCTCCCCCGTCGCGGCGGTCTCCACCCGGAATCCGGCCTCGATCAGCAGATCGGCGATGCGCCGGCGCATCAGCGCGGAATCGTCCACCACCAGCACCGTCGGCACGCCATCCCCCGATCCCGCCCCGGCCGTCACGGCGCAACAGCGGGCAGGGGCAAAGTGGGCAGGGAGAGGGCGGCCAGCCGGTCCATGTCGAGCAGGCCGTCCGCCTCCATCAGCAGGATCAGGCGGGAGCCGTCTCCCGTCCCCGGCTCCAGCGTCGCCACCCTTCGGATCAGCCGGCGCTGCGCCGCCGACACCGCCGGTGCCGGACCGATCCGCTCCGGCGGGACCGTCAGCAGGCCGGACAGCCCGTCCACCAGCAGCCCGACCAGCAGCCCGTCCCACCCGACCACCACCACCCGGCCGCGCTCCGGCCCGGCAGCGGACTCGGCGGGGGCCCCGGCGGCGCAAAGCCCGAGCAGCCGGCGCTGGTCGATCAGCGGCAGCACCTCGCCGCGCAGGGTCAGCAGGCCGGCGACGAAGTCGGGGGCGTTGGGCAGCGGCGTGACGCCGTCGGGCCGGCGCAACACCTCGCGCACGGCGGCGACCGGCAGGCCATACTCCGTCCCGGCAAGGCGGAAGACGACGAAGCGCTCCCCCGCGCCGCCGCCGCCCGCGGCCTGTCCCGGCTCCATCCCCTCCCCCTCTCCGCCCGCATCGCCGCCCATATCGCCACCCATATCGCCACCGAGCGCGATGCCATGGCGGAACAGCCGCTCCGCCGACAGCACCGACACCAGCCGCCCGCCAACCGCCGCGTCGCCACCCCCGACACGGGCGATGCCCTCCAGATCCTCGAATTCCGCTTCGCGGGCCAGCAGCGGCGGCACCGGGTCGATGAGGGCCGAGTCGAGCCGCAGGATCTCGCGGACCTCGTCCACCAGCAGCCCGACAGGGGCCTGACCGTCCCCGGACCGCACCACCACGACACGGCACCCGGCCGCCTGTTCGCCGCCGCCCTCCAGCCCGAACAGGGCACGCAGGCCGACCAGCGGCAGAAGCCGGTCGCGCACCGCCATCACCCCCAGCAGATGCGCCTTGGCCCGCGCCATGCGGGCGATGTCGCGCGGGGCCGGCAGAACCTCGCGCACCCGGTCCACCGGCAAGGCGAAGTCCTGCCCGGCGACCCCGAAGACCAGCAGGGCCCGCCGGTCTGCTCCCTTCCCGCCCCCGGCGCCCGCGTCGCCGCTCATCGGCGCCGCGAATCCGACAGAGGCCGGAGCGGAGCGCCGCTCCGCCTCCGCCACCTCCCCGAACTGGCGGTCGATCAGAACCTCCAGCCTCAGGATGCCGGCCGGCCCCCCGCACAGCGGGCCGTCGCGCAGCAGGCCGGCGAGCATGGCGGGGTCGATGCCGCCGCCCTCCGCCGGCGTCACCGGGTCGATGCGGTCGGGGGCGCTGCGCAGGATGCCGGCCATCGCGTCGACCCGCAGCCCAACCGTTTGCCCGCCGACCGTTTGGCCGCCAACCGTTTCACCGCGATGCCCGACCAGCACCACGCGGGCCTCCCGCGACGCGGGTGCCGTGCCCGCCGGCCCCGTTGCCGAGGCCCCCAACGCCCCGGCGAGATCGAGGACCGGCACCGCCTCGCCATGCCAGTGCGCCAGCCCGTCGAGACTGGGCGGCCCCAGCGGGACGCGCACCAGCTCCGGCGGCCGGATCACCGCGCGGACCACGGACAGAGGCAGGGCGAGCCGCAACTCGCCGACCGCCACCATGACGAAGGCGAGGGCGTCATCGGTCCCGGCCATCGCCCCCCCGGCCATCGCCCCATGGTCCCCGGCCACGGCGGTCAAACCGCGCCCAGCAGGTTGTCGGCCATCGCCGCGATCTCCTCGATCGCCGACGCCAGCTCCTCGGCCCCGGTCGCCTGTTCGCGGGCGGCCTTGGCGGCCTCGGATCCGGCGAGATTCGCCGCGGCGGCGGCGGCGGCCACCCGCTCCACCCCGACGCGGGTCTCGCGCAGGGCGCCGGAGGTCTCGCCGGCGGCGTCCAGGATCTCGCGGCTGCCGGCGGTGACCACCCGCAGTTCCTGCGCCCCGGCGGTCAGGGTGACGCCGAAGGCGCGGTGGCGCGCGATCTCCGTCACCGCGGTGGCCGCCCCCTCCTCGACGTCGCGGCGGACCCGCTGCATCTGGTCCTGGATGTCGCGGACGATGTCCTTCACCCGTTCGGCGCTGTCGGCGCTGTCGCCGGCCAGCTTGCGGATGTCGCCGCTGACCACGGTGAAGCCGCGGCCGAACTCGCCCGCCCGCGCCGCCTCGATGGACCCGCTGACCGCCAGCATGCCGGTCTGGATGGCGACGGTGGCGATGGCGTCGACCACCTTGTCGATGCGCCGGCCGATCCGCTCCAGCGCGTCCAGCCTCTCACCGGCCCGGCGGGAGGAATCCACCGCCTCCATCATGCCGTCGGCCAGCCGGCCGATGGTCTCGCGGGTCTCGCCCAGCAGCCCCTCCATCGCGGTACAGCGCTCCACCGACTCGCCGGCCCGGCCGGCGGCCAGCGTCGCCGCGGCGTCGATTTCGGCGATGGCGGAGGCGAGCTGGTGGGTGGCGGCGCTCTGCGAGCGCCCCCCGGCGGAGATCTGGCCGATGGCCGTCATGATCTGGGCGGCGGCGCGGTTGATCTCCTCGATGGCGGCGGACAATTCCTCGGCGGCGGATGCCAGCTCGTCGGCGGTGGCGGCGAGGTTGACGGCGCCGCCCGCGTCCCTGGCCAGATCCTCGGCCAGTTCCGACAGCTGCCCGGCGGCGCGCTGGCTCTGGCCCAGGGCGACGGCCTGCTCGCCGGCGGTCCTCAGCGCCTCCTCGGCGGCGGCGGACTGCTCCTCGGCGCTGGCGGCGATGGTCTCGGCCCCGCGCAGGGCCTCGCGCGCCGCCTGATCGGCTTCCACGGCGGCGCGGATGGTCTCCTGCGCGCCCTGGACGATCGACGTCATGTCCGACCGCACGCCCTCCAGCTGCTGGACGACCTCGCGCCCGCGCTCCACCTCCATCTTGGCCGCCTCGGAGGCGGCGACGATGCCGGCGGCGATCGCCGCGACCGCCTCCTGGATTTCGCCGACCATCGCCTGGATGCCGTTGGCGCTGCGCTCCGACCGTTCGGCCAGCGCCTGCACCTCGTCGGCGACCACGGCGAAGCCCTTGCCCGCCTCGCCGGCCCGCGCCGCCTCGATGGCGGCGTTCAACGCCAGCAGGTTGGTCTGGTCGGCGATGGCGGCGACGCTCTGCACGATGGCGCCAATCTCCCGCGCCTGCGCCTCCAGGTCGCGCACCAGCCGCACCGACGCCTCCTGCCGTTCGGCGGCGCGGACGATGCCGTCGATGGAGGACAGGATCTGGCCGCTGACATCCTTCAGCGTCGCCTGGAGCGCCTCGACCCGCAGCACCGCCTGCTCCGCCGTGCCGCGCGACCGGGCCAACAGTTCCGACGCGCGGGCGATCATCCGCTGGGACTGCTGGGTGGCTCCCGCCGAATCCTCGGCCCCGGCGGCGATCTGTTCCATCGCCCGGCGCAGCTCCTCCGCCGCCGCGGCCGCCTGGGTGACGCCGCCCGCCAGCTCGGTGGCGGCGGCGGCGATGCCGTTGGCGGCCTGGAGACGCCGGGAATCGGCCCGCGCCCGGCGGCGCTGCGGCGTGCTCCGCCTTTCCGGCGCGCCGTCCCCGGCGGGAGCTGTCCCGCCCGCACCAGCTCCGGCGGCGGCGGACCGGTCGGGACGCTCCTCGCCGCCGGACCCGGCGCGGGCGGTGCGCGCCGTGTCGATCCTGGTCTTCTTGATCAGTGCCATCTTTGTAACCCGCCTTTCCAGCCGGTTGTTCTCGTTGCCGTCACGCCACCAGCCGCCCGATATAGCGGCCGAGCGTCGCCCGCAGCGCCCCGGCGGAGCCGGCATCGAGCAGCAGGACCACCCGCCCTCCGATCTCGACCCCATCGCCGCCCGGCCCATCGCCGCCCGGCAGGCTGGTGCGCAAGTCGATGTGGAACAGAACCGCGGCCCCCTCCGCCGCCGCATCCGCGCATCCGCGCAGGATGTCAGCCGCCCCGCCCCGGACCACCGCCGGCAGACCCGTCTCCACCGGCTCGCCCAGCAGATTGGCCACCAGCGCCAGCGCGCTGTTCAGCACGACGTTGCCCAACTCCGCCAGAACCTCGTCCTCCAGCGCCGGCGCGTCGTCGGCCGGCACATCGGGCGGCAGGGCGGCGCGCACCAGGGGCAGGCCGCCGGCCTGGGGGAAGACCAGCAGGGCGCAACCGGCGAACAGCCCGCCCAGCCTTTCAAAGACGCCCACCAGCGGCGCCGTCAGCGCGCGGTCCAGCAGCACCGGCACCTCGGCCGGCGGCACCATCTCGACCGAGGGGACCGACAGGGTCACCAGCCCGCCCAGCATGCGGCCGAGCGCCGTCGATGCCCGGCCGATGCCGATGTTGCCCAACTCGGCCAACGCGTCACGCTCCAGCTCGCTCAGCATCGGCGGCTTGTCCGTGTCGGGCACGGGAGAGGCGCTCACCCCTGCGGCGCCGGGCTCGGCCGGCGCGGCGGCAGGGCGGTCGAGTTCAGGAAGCGGACGACCTGCGCCTCCTCCAGCGGCTTGGGCATGAAGGCGGCGCCGACCGCGCGGATGCCCGAAACCACCGCGTCCTGGGCGTTGGCGGTGATGATGGCGATGTGGATGCCGGGATGGCTGCGGCGCAGCTTGGCCGCGGTGTCGACCCCGTTGTCGCCGGGCATGTTGTAATCGATGATCGCAACATCGACCGGCGTGTCCCGCAGCGTGCTGAAGAGTTCATCGCCGTTCGCGGCCTCGACCACCGACCAATCCGGCTTGTTGCGCAAGACCATGGCCCGCACATGCATGCGCGAGAGCTTGCTGTCGTCGACAATGATCATAGTCTTACTCAAGATATACGCCCTTTGGATAGAGATCGACCGGCAGAGTTCATTTATTTGCAAATATACAGGATGAAGGATCGCACGCCAGCCCCCTTGATCGCCCCGGGAATTGCACGTTCAGGATTCTTTCCCTTTGGAATTGCCCCTGGGGGGAAATTGCCGGCGCACCGGCCGGCCAACTCATGCTATCGAAGCGGCAGCCCCCTCCGACCCGGCCCCGCTCCATGCCGCCCTCCGCAGCCCCCGCCAAACTGGCCGCCCTCCTGCGCGAGGCGCTCGCCCACCACCGCGCCGGCGATCTGGACGGGGCGGAGCGCGGCTATCGCGCGATGCTGGCGGCCCAAGGCGGGAACGCCGACGCCCTGCACCTGCTGGGTGTGCTGCACCACCAGCGCGGCCTCGACGGCGAGGCCGTCCGGCTGATCGGACAGGCCGTCGCCCGGCGCCCCGGCGTGGCGGAGCAGCACGCCAACCTCGGCCTCGCCCTCCATGCGCTGGGCCGGCTGGACGAGGCGGCGGCGGAGTATCGCCGAGCGCTCGCCCTGCGCGAGACCTATCCGGAGGCGCACAACAGCCTGGGCAGCGCTTTGCAGGAACAGGGCCGGCTGGACGAGGCGGCCAGCCACTACCGCCGCGCGCTCGACCTGAATGGCGGTTATGCCGAGGCCTGGGCCAATCTCGGCACGCTGCTGCGGGCGCGGGACGAATATGCCCAGGCGGAAACGGCGCTGCGCCACGCCCTGCGCCTCGACCCCGGCCATGCCACCGCCCTGACCAATCTCGGCGTCGTGCTGAAGGAGACCGGCCGCATCGCGGAGGCCGAGGCGGCGCATCTGGAGGCGCTGCGCCTCGCCCCCGACGATGCCGAGACGCTGGTGAACCTCGCCCTGCTGCGCGAGGCCCAGGATCGCGGCGAGGAGGCGGAGGCGCTCTATGGGCGGGCGCTGGCCCATGCCCCCGGCTTCGCGCTGGCGCGCTGGAACCTCGCGCTGCGGCTGCTCGGCCGGGGCCGGCTGGCGCAGGGATGGGAGGAGTATGAAGCGCGCTTCGCCTCCCGCCGCGTGTCGGCCGGGCGCAGCCTCTCCCTGCCGCTCTGGACCCAGCCTTTATGGGACGGGGCTGGCGCCCGGCGCCTGCTGGTCTGGCGCGAGCAGGGGCTGGGCGACGAGCTGATGTTCGGCACCACCCTGCCCGACCTCGCGGCGAGGTTGGGTCCGGACAGGCTGATCATCGAGGTCGATGCCCGTCTGGCCGGGCTGGTCGGCCGCGCCCTGCCCGGCGTGACGGTGCGGGCGGAGACCGCCGATCCCGGCGACGCCGACGCCCATCTGCCGATGGGCTCGCTGCCCCGGCTGCTGCGCCCCGCCCTGGCGGACTTCCCCGCCCGCGCCTCCTGGCTGGCGCCCGATCCGGCGCTGGCGGCGGCATGGGCGGAGCGGCTGGCGGCGCTGGGTCCGGGCTTGCGCGTCGGCATCTGCTGGGGCAGCCAGAACATGCTGGGCGAGCGCAAGGCCTCCTACACCGCTCTCGCCGACTGGGCACCGCTGCTGACCCTGCCCGGCCTGATCCCGGTCACCCTGCAATATGACGGGCGCGAGGCGGAGATCGCCGCCGTCGAGGCGCAACTGGACCTGAAGATCCACCGCTGGCCCGGCACCGATTTGAAGAATGACCTGGAGGGGGTGGCGGCGCTGATCTCCGGCCTCGACCTGGTGGTGACGGTGGCGAGTTCGGTGGGCGAGATGGCCGGCGCGCTCGGCGTGCCGGTCTGGCGCTTCGGCCCGCCCGGCGACTGGACGGCGCTGGGGAGCGCGGCGCGCCCCTGGTTCCCGTCGATGCGGCTGTGGAGCGCACGCCCCGGCGAGACCCTGCCCGATGTGCTGACCCGCATGGCGGCGGAACTGCGCCGGCTGCTTCCCGCCTTCCCCATCGAAGAGCGGCTGGCCGAGGCGCGCGGGCTGCACGAGTCCGGCCGCTGGCCCGAGGCGGAGAAAGCCTATCAGCGCATCCTCGACCAGGGCGGCGAGCTGCCGGCGGCCCTGGAGGGCTACGCCCTGCTTGGTCATCAGGCCGGGCGCCCCGACATCGCGGCCAGCCTGCTGACCCGCGCCATCGCGGCGGAGCCGACCGCCGACCGCCACAAGCGTCGCGCCCAGGCCCACCAGGAGATCGGCGCCCTGGCCGACGCCGAGGCCGACTGGCAGGCCGCCGCGAGGCTCGCTCCCGAGGATGTGGAGGCGCTGGGCAATCTCGGCGCCCTGCGACTGTCGCGCGGTGCGGCGGCCGAGGCGGCGGAGGTGACCGACAGGGCGCGGCGTCTCGCCCCCTTCCATGCCGGGCTCTGGGCCAATGCCGGGCTGGCGCGGCAGGCGCTGGGCGAAGCGGGGCAGCCCTTCTTCCGACGGGCGCTCGCCCTCGACCCCGCCCTGGCGGAGGCCTGGACCGCCCTGTCGGCGGAGGCTCTGCGCGACCCCGCCCAGGCCGCCGAGACGGAGCGGGCGGCCGTCCGGACGCTGCGCCTGCGCCCCGGCGACCCGGCGGCGCTCAGCAATCTCGGGCTCGCGACGCTCGCGCTCGGCCGCCCGGCCGAAGCGGTGGCGCATCTGCGCCTGGCGCTCCACGGCCGTTTGGGCGACCTCGGCACGCTCGGCAACCTCGCCCTGGCGCTGGAACGGGTGGGGGACGCCGCCGCCGCCGGGCTGGCGTGGTGGCGGGTGATCCTGTTCGCCCCCGGAGCCGGAGCCGGCTGGGCCGGGCTGGCCGACCTGCGGCAGCGGCAGGGCCGGCTCGACGCCGCGCTGAAGGGCTGGGGCCGGGCGCTGAGGCTGGAGCGCGGACGGGCGGACTGGCGCTACAACCAGGGCAACGCCCTCCACGCCGCCGGTCGGCCGGCGGAGGCCGACGCGGCCTATCGCCGGGCGGTGGAGGAGGATCCGGGCCTGACGCTCGCCGCCTTCAACCGCGGCTATGCGGCGCTGGCGCGCGGCGATCTCGCCACCGGCTGGGCCGGGCTGGAGGCGCGCTTCGCCGCCGGACAGGCCCAGCCCGACCGGCGCTTCCGCATCCCGGCCTGGGACGGCGGCGACCTGACGGGAAAGACGCTGCTGGTCTGGCGCGAGCAGGGGGTGGGCGACGAATTGATGTTCAGCGTCTGCTACCCCGACCTGATCGCGCGCGCCGGGCGGGCGATTCTGGAGTGCGAGCCGCGGCTGGTCGCCTTGTTCGCGCGCTCCTTCCCGCAGGCGACGGTACGCGCGGCGACCGGGGATCCGGCGGATGCCGACTGCCATGTCCCGGCGGGATCGCTGCCGCTGCGGCTGGGGTGGGGGCTGGGCGGCTTTGCGAAACAGGAGGGATGGCTGCGGGCGGATGAGGCGGCGGTGGAGCGGTGGCGGGGGTGGGTGGAAAGGGGGCGATCGTCGGCCCCAAACTCCACCCTCTCCATCGGCCTGTGCTGGCGCAGCGGCCTGCGCGGCGCCTTGCGCGACGCCAACTTCACAGCGCTGGCCGACTGGGCGCCGATCCTCACCCTGCCCGGCGTGCGGCTGGTCAACCTGCAATATGACGAGTGCGAAGCCGAACTCGCCGACGCTGAACAGCGCTTCGGCATCATCATCCACCGCCCGCCGCTCGACCTCAGGAACGACCTCGACGGCGCCGCCGCCCTGACCTCGGCGCTCGATCTGGTGATCTCCGCCGGAACCTCGGTGGCCGAGCTGGCCGGGGCGCTCGGCGTGCCGGTGTGGCGGATCGGACCGGCGGGGGACTGGACGGCGCTCGGCGCCGGCTGCCGGCCCTGGTACCCGTCGATGCGGCTGTTCGCGCCGCGACCGGGGGAAACGCTCGGCGACGCGCTGGACGCCGCCGGGCGTGCCCTGATGGGGCTCAGAACGCCGGAACCACCGCGTTCTTGAACTTGGTGAGGATGAACTCCTTCACCTCGGGGCTGTTGTAGGCCTTCACCAGCTTGGCGACCCAGGGCTTGTCCTTGTCGGCCTTGCGCACGGCGATGACGTTGGCATAGGGGCTGTCCGCCGATTCCCGCGCGATGGCCTCCTTGACCGGGTCGATGCCGGCCTCCAGCGCGAAGTTGGTGTTGATGGCGGCGGCGGTCACGTCATCCAGCGAGCGCGGCAGCTGGGCGGCGTCCAGCTCGACGATCTCCAGCTTCTTCGGGTTCTCGACGATGTCGATCGGCGAGGCCTTCAGGGTGCCGCCGTCCTTCAGCTTGATCAGGCCCTTGGCCTGGAGCAGCAGCAGGACGCGGCCGCCGTTGGTCGGGTCGTTGGGAATGGCGAACTTGGATCCCGCCGGCAGCTCCTCCAGGCTCTTGACCTTCCTGGAATAGATGCCGATCGGATAGACCACCGTCTTGCCGACGCTGACCAGATCGAAGCCGCGGTCCTTCACCTGATTGTCGAGATAGGGCTGGTGCTGGAAGCTGTTCGCGTCGAGATCGCCGCCAGCCAGCGCCTGGTTGGGGATGACGTAGTCGGTGAACTCGATGATCTGGATGTCCAGCCCGTCCTTGGCGGCGATCGGCTTCGCCGCCTCCAGGATCTGGGCGTGCGGGCCGGCGGTGACACCGACCTTGATCGTCTCGGCGGCAGCACCGAAGGCGAAAGCCATCGTGGCGGCGCCGGCCACCAGTGACGCCAGCGAACGGAAGCGCAGCATCTCGAACACTCCTCAGGGGTTTTGGATAGGGGTTTTGGTCAGGATTTCAGATTGCGCTTGTTGACGCGGCGGGCGATCAGGTCGCCCGTCGACTGGACGATCTGCACCAGCACGATCAGCACGATCACCACCGCCAGCATCACCTCCGGCAGGAAGCGCTGATAGCCGTAGCGGATGCCGAGATCGCCCAGCCCGCCGCCGCCGACGGCGCCGACCATGGCGGAATAGCCGACCAGGCTGACGGCCGACAGGGTCAGGCCGGCGACGATGCCGGGCAGGGCTTCCGGCAACAGGACCTTGCGGATGATCTGGAACGGCGTGGCGCCCATCGCCTGCGCCGCCTCGACCAGACCGCGGTCGACCTCGCGCACCGCATTCTCCACCACACGGGCGATGAAGGGCGCGGCGGCGACGGTCAGCGGGACGATGGCGGCGTTGGTGCCGATGGAGGTGCCGGCGATCAGCCGGGTGAAGGGGATGATCGCCACCACCAGGATGATGAAGGGGGTGGAGCGGGTCATGTTGACCACCGCCCCCATCACCTTGTTGAAGGCGAAATTCTGCAACAGCTCGCCCCGGCCTGTGACGGCCAGCATCACGCCGATGGGCAGGCCGATCAGCGTCCCGATGAGGCCCGACACCGCCACCATGTGCAGCGTGTCGACCAGCCCCTTGATCAGCAGGTCAATGATTTGCGGGGAGAGCATGGCCCAACACCTCGACACCCAGATTGTTCTCTTGCACCAGCGCCATGGCGGCCTCGACCTTGGCCGGATCGCCCAACGCCTCCACCACCAGCGTGCCGAAGGGGGCGCCCTGGATCTCGTCGATCTGGCCGTGCCAGATGTTGAGGTCCAGATTCAGCCGGCGGCTGATGGCGCTGATCACCGGGGTGGTCGCCTTGTCGCCGGTGAAGGTGATGCGCAGCACCGGGTTGCTCCCCAAGCCGGGCTGGGGCGACAGCCGGACGCGCAGGCTGTCGGGGATGCCGCGGTTGATGACGGGATCGACGAAGCTGCGGGTGGTCGGGTGTCCGGGGTGGGCGAAAATGTCGAAGACCGGCCCCTGTTCGATCACCCGGCCGCCCTCCATCACCGCCACCTTGTGGCAGATCTCCTTGATGACGGCGATCTCGTGGGTGATCAGCACGATGGTCAGGCCGAGCCGCCGGTTGATGTCGGCCAGCAGATGCAGGATCTGGGTCGTCGTCTCCGGGTCGAGGGCGGAGGTCGCCTCGTCCGACAGCAGCACCTTCGGCTTGCTGGCGAGCGCGCGGGCGATGCCGACGCGCTGCTTCTGGCCGCCCGACAGCTCCGCCGGGTAGCGGTCGCGCTTGTCGGCCAGCCCGACGAGGTCGAGCAGCGGCTCCGCCGTCCGTCGGATCTCCGCCCTGGCCATGCCGGCCAGCTCCAGCGGCAGAGCCACATTGTCGAAGACGGTGCGCGAGGACAGCAGGTTGAAATGCTGGAAGATCATGCCGATGGAGTGGCGGGCCCGGCGCAGCTCCGCCGCCGACAGGGCGGTCATCTCCACCCCGTCCACCGTGACGCCGCCCGAACTCGGGCTCTCCAGAAGATTGACCGTGCGCAGCAGGGTGGATTTGCCGGCGCCCGACCGGCCGATGATCCCGAAGATCTCCCCCCGGCCGATGGAAAGGTCGATGTCGGCCAGCGCCTGGACCGGCGCCCCGCCGCCACGGGCGGCGTAGGTCTTGCGAATGTTTGTTAGCGTTATCATCTTTTAGTCGGCAAAAGGGGACGTCCAGCGTCCCCCAGCCCCCTCACCAGGTCGGAATGATGGAACCGTTGAAGCGCGTTTCGATAAACTGCCGCACTTCGGGCGAACGATACAGCGCAATGAAGCGCTTGATCGTCGGGTCTTCCATGCGGTCCTTGCGGACCGCCCAGACAAGGTTCCATTTCGACTGGTCGTCCTCCAGCAGCAGGGCCTTCTTCGGCTCCAGCCCGGCCAGCACGGCATAGTTGAGGGTGATGACCGACGCATCGACGTCGTCGAGCGAGCGCGGCAACTGGGCGGCGTCCAGTTCCACCAGCTTGATGCCCTTCGGGTTCACCACGTCGGCGATGGTGGTGTTCAGCCCGGCTCCCTCCTTCAGCCCGATCACACCGGCCTTGGCCAGCAGGAACAGGGCGCGGGCGCCGTTGGTGGGATCGTTGGGGATGGAGATGCTGGCCCCCGGCTTCAGATCGGCCAGCGTCTTCACCTTGCCGCTGTAGACGCCCATCGGCACGACGACGCTCTTGGCGACGGAGACGATGTCATAGCCGCGCTGCTTCACCTGATTGTCGAGAAAGGGCTGGTGCTGGAAATTGTTGGCGTCGATGTCGCCGGCCTGGAGGGCCGCGTTCGGCATGTTCCAGTCGGTGAATTCGATCACCTGGGCCTCGATGCCCTCCTTGGCGGCCAGCTTGGCCGTGAACTCCAGGATCTCGCCATAGGGACCGGCCGACACGCCGAGCTTCAGCGGCGCGGCGAGGACGGCGGAGGAAAAGGCGGTTGCGGCGGAAAGCAGGCCGGCGGCGACCGCCACCGACATCAGGATGCGCTTCATCGGGACGTTCTCTTCTGATCGGCGGGTCTTCAGCGGCGGCGGTTGTCGGGTAGCCGGCTGTAATGCTGATGGGCGGCGCGCTGGGCCTGTCCGACATTGCGGAAGACGCGGCGGTCGAGATCACGGAAAGCCCAATCGGACACGAAGAAGGTGAAGCCGCCGCGCTCGGCGACGACGATGCCGGCGGAGCGGCCCTGGACTTCGATGGCGTAGGCGTTGGCGTGGGTCATGGCGAGAAACTCCCCTGGCGCGGCGGGCTCCCGGCTTCGGCGGGGCGGGCGGCGCGACGGCATTCGGATTGGGCGGATGTGGAACGGGCACTGTGTCTTGGGGCCGCGGGATCAGCGGCAACACAGGCCCGAACGCATCATGCAGGCCGGGAAGGCGGTCCGAAGCACGGCTGGGGGAGCGGGAACTCGCGAGGTCATTCCGGTCTCTCCTTCTTGAAGAGGTCCACGACCGGTATCGTGGCGCTTTAGCGTTTGGTGACGCGGCGCAAGCTGCAGGAGTCAAATTGCCGCGGGATACCCCGGCGGGGCGTCCGATGCTGATATCTCTATCTTGTTAGTCTGATTTAGACAAGCACTATATCGCAGCTTGTGTGATTTTTAATATATGACAAATTTTTGGTGTTCTTTTCCCTTTGGCTGCCGGCATGGGTGCCCGCTTTCTCAAGCGCGATTGACTCGAACAAATTGCAACCCTGATAGTTTTCTCTATCGCCATCATCGTCGACTGATTTCATTGGGGGGAATAATGGCAGTTCAGGGTTTCAACGGCGTCGTCGATATCTCCCACTATAATAGCGTCAGCAGCTTCTCCACAGTGAAGAGCGACGGTATTGTCGCCGTCATTCACAAGGCGACGGAAGGAGCCACTTACCAGGATTCGCAATATACCAGCCGGCGGACCGCCGCAAAGTCGGCTGGTCTGTTATGGGGATCCTATCATTTCGCCACCTCGTCCGCCGTACAGTCCCAGCTCGACAATTACCTTGGCTATGCCGATCCGTCCGCCGATGAGCTGATCTGCATCGATTACGAATCAAGCAGCTCCGGCACCATGTCGCTCGATCAGCTCGAAGACTTCGTCACCGGTATCCATCAGAAGCTCGGGCGATATCCTGTTGTTTACGGCGGCAGTCTTCTGCGTGAAAATCTTCAGGGCGTGACATCGACGGTTCTGTCGTCCTGCCCGTTGTGGTTCTCGCGCTACTCCAGCCAGCCGAGCGACATTCCCTCCGCCTGGTCGGACTGGACCCTGTGGCAATACACCGACGGCAGCAGCGGACCGGAACCCCACGCGGTGAACGGCATCGGAAACTGCGACCGCGACACCTTCAACGGCACCGCCGCCGAACTACAGGCGCAGTGGCCCCTCACCTCCCCGGCATCGTAACGGGATCGCCCAAGCCGTCTGCCGCGCGCCGCCCGCCGCCCGAACATCCTCCTCCCCTGGCCGGCTTCCCACGCCATGGAGAGGTGACGGGCGCGCGGAATGTGCTATCTATCGCCTCGATGGTTCATCCGGGACGGCCACACCGCCCCGGCGAGCGAAGCGAGGAGAGTGTTTTGTCCGCCGATCCCAGTCTCCAAGGGGTGACGGCCGCCGCGGTGGCCGCACCGGTCAACGACCAGCTGGTGCTGGCCCTGCCCAAGGGCCGCATCCTGAAGGAGCTGCGCCCGCTGCTGTCCCATGCCGGCATCCATCCGGAGCCGGCCTTCGACGACGACAAGAGCCGGCTTCTGCGCTTCGCCACCAACGTGCCGAACCTCAGCATCATCCGCGTCCGTTCCTTCGACGTGGCGACCTTCGTCGCCTTCGGCGCCGCCCATCTCGGCGTGGCCGGCAACGACGTGCTGATGGAATTCGACTATCCCGAGATCTACGCGCCGCTCGACCTCGGCATCGGCGCCTGCCGGCTGTCGGTCGCCGAACCGGCGGAGATGCTGGAAGGCGACGATCCGTCGCGCTGGAGCCATGTGCGCGTCGCCACCAAATATCCGGAGGTGACCAAGCGCCACTTCGCCGCCCGCGGCGTCCAGGCCGAATGCGTCAAGCTGAATGGCGCCATGGAGCTGGCGCCGACGCTGGGCCTGTGCCGCCGCATCGTCGATCTGGTCTCCACCGGCTCGACGCTGAAGGCCAACGGGCTGGTGGAGGTGGAGCATATCGCCGACGTCACCTCGCGCCTGATCGTCAACCGCGCCGCCTTCAAGACGCGGACGGCCGAGATTTCACAGTGGATCGACAAGGTCCGGGAGGCGGTGAATGCCCGTCAGGCTTGATATTCGCGACGCGGAGTTCGCCGCCGGCTTCGAGGCGCTGCTGCATGCCAAGCGCGAGGCCAGCGAGGATGTCCAGACGCTGGTCGCCGGCGTCATCGATCAGGTCCGCTCGCGCGGCGACGACGCCCTGATCGAGTTCACCGCCCGCTGGGACCGGCTGCCCCTGACGCCCGAGACCCTGCGCATCGGCCGGGACGAGATCGACGCCGCCACGGCCAAATGCTCGGCCGGGACGCTGGAGGCGCTCGACCTCGCCGCCGCGCGGATCGAGGCGTTCCACCGCCGCCAGATCCCGGAGGTCACCGATTACCGCGACGCCGCCGGCGTCCGGCTGGGGGCCCGCTGGACGGCGGTCGGCGCGGTCGGCCTCTATGTGCCGGGCGGCACCGCCTCCTACCCGTCGTCGGTGCTGATGAACGCGCTGCCGGCCAAGGTCGCCGGTGTCGAGCGCGTCGTCATGGTGGTGCCGACGCCGGACGGGGCGATCAACCCGCTGGTGCTGGCCGCCGCCAAGCGCTGCGGCATCGACGAGATCTACCGCATCGGCGGCGCCCAGGCGGTCGCGGCGCTGGCCCACGGTACGGCGACGATCCGGCCGGTCGACAAGATCGTCGGCCCCGGCAACGCCTTCGTCGCCGCCGCCAAGCGGCAGGTCTACGGCCTCGTCGGCATCGACAGCATCGCCGGCCCGTCGGAAATCCTGGTGGTGGCCGACGGGAAGAACGATCCCGCCTGGATCGCCATGGATCTGCTGTCGCAGGCCGAGCATGACAGCTCGGCCCAGTCGATCCTGATCACCGACGACGCCGCCTTCGCCGACGCGGTGGCGGCGGCGGTTGACCGGCATCTGGAGACGCTGCCGCGCCGCGGAATTGCCGGGGAGAGCTGGCGCGAGCATGGCGCCATCCTGCTGGTCGGCGACCTGATGGCCGACGCTCCGGCCCTGGTCGACCGGCTGGCGCCCGAGCATCTGGAACTGGCAGTGGAGGATCCCGACGCGCTGGCGGCCCGGATCCGCAATGCCGGCGCCATCTTCCTCGGCCGCCACACGCCGGAGGCCATCGGCGATTACGTCGCCGGTCCGAACCATGTGCTGCCGACGGCGCGCAGCGCCCGCTTCTCCTCCGGCCTCAATGTGCTGGACTTCATGAAGCGGACGACCTTCGTCGCCTGCGACGCCGACAGCCTGCGGGCCATCGGCCCGGCGGCGGTGACGCTGGCGATGGCCGAGGGGCTGGAGGCGCATGCGCGCTCGGTCGCCCAGCGGCTGCCGGGCTACAAGGACTGACGCAAGACCGGTACGAAGAAGCCAGAGAAAAAATCCGAGGGAGGCGGGGCGTGACGACGGCGAAAGGCAAACGGCGCATCACCCATGTGACGCTGGATGAGCGGACCGTCGTCCGCCACAAGCCGGAGGTGGAGCATGAGCGCGCCGTCGCCATCTTCGACCTGCTGGAGGACAACGAGTTCTGCCCCTGCGACTTCGCGGAGGATGGTCCCTATCACCTGCGCCTGTCGATCGAGGACAACCGGCTGGTCTTCGACATCCGGCGCGAGGACGGCAGTGAACTCGACCGGCTGATGCTGCCGATCACCGGCTTCCGCTCCATCGTCCGCGACTATTTCCTGATCTGCGAGAGCTATTACGCCGCCATCAAGCGGTCGACGCCGTCGCAGATCGAAGCCATCGACATGGGCCGCCGCGGTCTGCACAACGAGGGATCGGAGATGCTGCGCGAACGGCTGGCCGGCAAGGTGGAGATGGATCTCCAGACCGCGCGCCGGCTGTTCACGCTGATTTGCGTCCTGCATATCCGCGGCTGACGGCAAAGGGCGGCGCATGGCCATGGCGGCGACCCAGGTCCTCACCCCCCTGCCGGTGACGAGCGTCTTGTTCGCCTGCACCTACAACATGATCCGTTCGCCGATGGCGGCGGCGATGATGCGCCATTACCACGGCGCGCGCGTCTATGTGGATTCGGTTGGCGTCCGCGAGGGCGACGAGGTCGATCCCTTCGCCGTCGCGGTGATGGAGGAGATCGGCATCGACATCTCCAAGCACCGCTGCCGCACCTTCGAGGATCTGGAGGACACCAATTTCGACCTGATCGTCTCGCTGTCGCCGGAGGCCCAGCACCGCGCCATCGAGATGACGCGGACCATGGCCTGCGACGTGGAGTTCTGGAACACCTTCGACCCCACCCTGATCGACGGCACCCGCGACGCCATGCTGGAGGCCTACCGCGCCGTCCGCGACGGCCTGCTGGCCAAGATGAAGCAGCGCTTCCCCCTGACCCGCGGGCCGACGGTGTGACACCGACAAAGCCTTTGATCCCGGCAGGGCGGGATCAAAGGCCACTGGTCAGAAAGGAACCGGCAGGGCGGCGTACCGCTGGTCGGCCTCGGGCCAAACCTCGTCATGCTCGGCACGGAACCGCTCGATCCGGCCGATCTCGGCCGCCGAATCCCTGATCGCATCGGCCAGCAGCGCCTTCTGAATGCCGTTGGACCGGGCATACAGATCGTTCAGCCTGGCCTGCCATTCACGCCAGGGTTCGACATTCATGAAATCGGTGGGGGGAGATGGAACGCCGATGCTCATTTTCCGCTCCGCAGCGTTGTACGCAATTGCGTCGCCGATGCCGATATGAACGCGGTGCCGAGAAGCCCGGCGAAGTCATACCTGGGCCGGCACTCCGCATTCCCGTCGAAACGATAATCGATAATATCGGCGGCATGCAAGATCAGGCACATTATATGGGTGGTGAGCCACGCTGTGTCATTATGGCATGCCACCAACGGATGGGCGTTCGACCGATACCAGTCCGAAGCCATGCCCTGAACGGCATCCAGCGCCCTGTCCAGATTGCCGCGCTGACGAATCTCGGCCTGATAGCTGGAATCGTCGTGCCCATGGGCGAAGATCAGCTTGATCCCCGCGAAATGCGAGAAAATTCGCAGATCGGTGGCGCTGAAGGAAGATCCGTTGGGATGATTGTGGTGGAGAACGACAAAGTCCGAGCGATTGAGCAATCTCGGGTGAAAGTCCTCGGGAATCCAGACCTTGTCATCCAAGTGATCGGTATGGCGGAAAATCACCTTCTGCTCATTCCGCTCATAAGCATAGAGATGCTCGTGACCCGTCCTCCTCCCCTCAACCAGGACATAGGCTTTTGCGATACCGTCCAGAGTCGCATCGCCGCCACCCTCGCTCTTTTTCACCTGCATGACCATATGACGGGGAAGGGCACCGCGCGGCCCCTTTCCACTTTCCAGCGCGTGTTCTTCCGACACGGATTTTCCCCTGAGGCTGCACCCCGCCCGCACGGCCTATCACGAAAGTGGTGGTGATGGAAGGCTGGCGCTCCACTCGCCACCACACGGCCCGGTCGGCAACAAATTCGGCATTCCGCAACCCGCCGCGCGGCGCGCTGTTCACAGCGCACCCCGGCAAATGCTATTGAGCTGTGTCATCGCATCGTGCCGCGTGCCACCCTAGGCTCCCAGACGTGGACGACCATTCCCGCGGAGAGGCTCCCATTCCATGCCCGCCGGCCTGATGCCCCGCCTGCTCCGCGCCCTCAGCCCGCGCAGCCTGCGCGCCCGCCTGATGGTCGTGGTGCTGGCATCGCTGGCGCTGCCGCTGGCCGGCGCTCTCTATCTCGCCGATCAGCAGCTCGACGACCGCGTCGACGCCGCGCGCGAACTCGCCCAGCATGTGGCCGACGATGGGGTGCAGCGGCAGTTCGACCTGATCGGCGAGGCGCGGAACCTTCTGGGGGTGCTGTCGCTGGTGCCGGCGATCCGCAACGCCACGGCCTCCGATACCGACGCCTGCGTCGCCACCCTGGCGCCGATGCCGCGCCAGCACCGCTGGACCACCGGCGTCTGGCTGACCGATGTCGACGGCAACCTGATCTGCGACACCACCGGCCCCGGCGCCGGCATCTCCCTGCGCGAGCGCGAGTATTTCCAGCGGGTGCTGGACACCAGAAGCTGGGTGGTCAGCGACTTCATCATCGGCAAGCGCTCGCTGAGGCCGCTGATCATCGTCGCCAGCCCGATCATCGAAAACGGCCGGATCATCCGCGTCATGGGCGTGGCGGTGGATCTCACCTGGCTGACCGATCTGGTGAAGGTGCTGAAGCAACCGGACGCCCGGGTGATGGTCCTGGACCACAACGGCGTGATCGTGGCCCGCCAGCCCGATCCGGAAGGCTGGCTGAACCGCAACATCGGCCATATGCCCCATGTCCGGCAGATGCTGAGGGAAAAGGACGGCACGCTGGAATCCGAGGGCGCCGACAACCGCGACCGCATCTGGGCCTTCCGCCATTCGGACGAGACCGACACCATCTTCGCCGTCGGGGTACCGACCGGCCCGATCCTGGCGGAGGCGCGGCGCGACCTGTGGCAGAGCCTCGGCCTGCTTGGCATCGCCGCCCTGGTCAGCGTCACCGCGCTATGGGTTCTGCTGCGCGCCTCGGTCCTGCGCTGGGTGTGGGAACTGGGCGGGGCGGCGACGCGCATCGGCGACGGCGGCGGCGGCACCATGATCGAGGCCGACCGCGCCCCGGATGAATTCCGCGTCGTCTCCCATGCCTTCAACAACATGTCGCGCCGCCTGAAGCAGCGCGAGCAGGAGCTGCGCTCCGCCATGGAGGAGGCGCGGGCCGGCAGCCGCGCCAAGGAGGAATTCCTCGCCACCATGAGCCACGAGATCCGCACGCCGATGAACGGCGTGATCGGATTCGCCGAAATGCTGCTGGAAACCCCGCTGACGGTGGAACAGCGCCGCTACGCCTCGCAGGTGCGCGACGCCGGGCGGTCGCTGCTGACCGTCATCAACGACGTGCTGGACCTGTCGAAGCTGGAGGCCGGGCGGCTCGATCTGGTCAGCGTGCCGTTCCGGCTGGACGATCTGGCCGACCGCTGCGTCGCCATCGTCCGTCTGGCCGCCGAACAGAAGGGGCTGGAACTCCAGACCAGCATTTCCGCCACAGCCCGCGGCTTCGTCATGGGCGACCCCGACCGGCTGCGCCAGATCCTGCTGAACCTGCTGAGCAACGCGGTGAAATTCACCGACCGCGGGTCGGTCAGGCTGACGGTGAAGGCGGTCGAGGAGGAGGGCGGCAAGTCCGGGAACAGCCGCATCTGCACCTTCACCGTGACCGACAGCGGGATCGGCATCGCGCCGGACCGCCAGCGCGACCTGTTCCAGCGCTTCACCCAGCTGGAACGCGGACGCGGCGGCACCGGGCTGGGGTTGGCCATCTGCCGCCGGCTGGTGGAGCTGATGGGCGGCAGGATCGGCATGGAAAGCCAGGTCGGCAGCGGCAGCATCTTCTGGTTCTCCCTGCCGCTGCCGCCCGCCGGCAACGCCGCGGTCCAGCCCGACAGCCCCGTGCCGACCGATGCCGAGCCCGGCCGCGGCGGCGCGCGCATCCTGCTGGCGGAGGATCTGGCGATGAACCGTGACCTGGCGGTGACCATGCTGACCAGGGCCGGGCATCAGGTCGATGTGGTGAATGACGGCGCCGCGGCGTTGGCCGCGGTGCAGGACCAGCCCTACGATGTCGTGCTGATGGATGTTCAGATGCCGGTGATGGACGGGCTGGAGGCCACCCGCCGCATCCGCGCCCTGCCGGGACCGGTGGCCCGCATCCCGATCCTGGCCCTGACCGCCGGCGTGATGCAGGTCGAGGTCGAACGCTGCCTGCAGGCGGGCATGAACGCCCATCTGGCCAAGCCGCTGGAAAAGACCAAGCTGCTGGCCGCGATCGGCCGCTGGACCCGCATCGTTCATGCCGACGACCGGGATGAGCATTCCGAAGCGGGGCGGACCGGCCCACAAGCGGATGGAACGCAGGCGGATGGGACAAAGGCGGTCGGGACGCCGGCCGACGCGGCCCGTCCACAGTTGATCGCACACAGCTGACGAGTCGGTGTTATAGTGCCCGCATCCGTCCGGCCACGCTCACGCCGGTGATCCGTGGACGGCGGTTTTCCATTCCGGGCAGGCTCGGCCGCTCCTCAGCGAAGTGTACGCCATGAAGGTTGCACAGCCCCCTCTCGCTCCCGTTCCGGAGCGCAAGCCCGACGCTCCCCCCTCGCTGACCGACGGCGCCGGAGGGGAGGCGTCCTTCCGCGAGACGCTGGTCCAGACCAACCGGACCGGCGGGGCGGGCGTGCCCGTCGGCCGGGCGGCGAACGGACAGAAGCCGCCCCCCCTGCCGGCAGCCAAGCCGGCGGCGCCGATCCGGCTGGCCGACGGTACCCAGGTCCCTTTGCCGGCCGCCAAGCCGGTCACCCCGATCCGGCTGGCCGACGGCACGACGGTGCCGGTTCCCGCCGCCAAGCCGGCCGCTCCGCCTGAAGCGCCGGCCCTGCTGGCCTCCGACTCCGGCTCCGTCCCCGAAGGGCCGGAGGGAACGGGGGCCGCCCCGCCGCGGGCGCCGCTGCCCGGCCTGAAGCCGGCCGTCCCGCCTCCGGCGCAGAAGCCCGCCGCGAGCTCGCAGAAGGTGGCGGAGGCGGTGAAGGCCGTCACCTCCGACGACCCGGCGGCCAACCGCGTGCTGGTCGCCTCGCAACAGGTCGCCGGACTGTCGGGCCACAGCTTCACCGCGATCCTGGCCCAGGCCACCCAGGAAAGCGGGCTGGACAGCGCGGCGAAGAACAGCAACAGCTCCGCCGCCGGCCCCTTCCAGTTCCTCGAATCGACCTGGCTCGACCTGTTCCGCCGCCACGGCGCCGCCTATGGCCAGGGCGAACTGGCCTCGCATATCCAGATCCGCAACGGGGTGTCCAGCGTCAAGGATCCGGCCATCCGCCGCCAGATCCTGGATCTGCGCCATGACGTCGACCTGTCGGCCGGCATGGCCGCCCGCTATCTGGCCGAGGGGCGCGAATCGCTGGAGAAGCGGCTGGGCCGCAAGGCCAGCGAATCGGAAAGCCGCATGGCCTATGTGCTGGGGTCCGGCGGGGCGGCGAAGCTGATCCGCGCCGCCGAATCGACGCCGGGCGCGGTCGCCGCCGATCTGCTGCCCAGTGCGGCGAAGGCCAATCACAACCTGTTTCATGACCGCTCCACCGGCCGCGCCCTCAGCGCGGCGGAGACGGTGACCCGGCTTACCCGTCGCATGGAGATCGACCAGCGCGAGATGTTCGCGGCGATCGGCAAGGCGATGGACCAGCCGCGCCGCTTGGAAGAAGGCGGCGCCTCCCCGCTCAACCCCTATCAGTCGGTCTGACGCGAGGGGAAACGGCGGGCTCAAGCGCCGGATCCGGCGCACAACGCGGGGCTGCCCCGCGCGGACCGCTGCGGCTGAACGCATCGGCGGTGGGAATCCCCCTTGACCCGGCGGCTTTGGAAGGTCAGTTATTGCCGCGAAACTTTTAGGACGGACATAAGGGCCTATGGCAAAGGAAGATCTGATCGAGTTTTCCGGGACCGTCGTCGAATTGCTTCCGAACGCGATGTTCCGGGTGAAGCTCGACAACGATCATGAGGTTTTGGCGCATACCTCCGGCAAGATGCGCAAGAACCGGATTCGCGTCCTGGCGGGTGACCGCGTCAATGTGGAAATGACGCCGTACGACCTGACCAAGGGCCGCATCACCTTCCGGTTCAAGTAGCATTCCTGCTGCATCGCGGTTCCCCGTGACGATCCCGTCCAAGGCGCCCCGACTGGTGCTGGCTTCGGCCTCGCCCCGTCGGCTCGACCTGCTGCGCCAGATCGGCATCCTGCCCGACGCGGTCGACCCCGCCGATCTCGACGAAACGCCGTTGCGCGACGAACTCCCGCCCCAGCACGCCCTGCGTCTGGCGGCGGAGAAGGCGTCGTGCGTCGCCGCGCGCCATCCCGACTCGTGGATCCTCGCCGCCGACACCGTGGTCGCCTGCGGCCGGCGCATCCTGCCGAAAGCCGAACGGGAAGAAGAGGCGCGGCGCTGCCTGTCGCTGCTGTCCGGCCGGCGCCACCGGGTGCTGGGCGGCATCGTCCTGCTGGTTCCGGGGCCCGACGGCCATCGCCGGATCGACCGGCTGGTCCGTACCGACGTCACCTTCAAAGTGCTCGACCGGGCGGAGACCGACGCCTACATCGCGTCGGGCGAGTGGCGGGGCAAGGCCGGCGGCTATGCTATCCAGGGCCGGGCGGCGGCGTTGGTGCGCTGGATCGGCGGCTCCTACAGCAATGTCGTCGGGCTGTCGCTGCACGAGGTCGCCGGCATGCTGCATGGCGCCGGCTTCCCGCCCCCCTCACCGTCCGACCATCCATCCGCCCCATCCGAACAATGAGCAGGCTCGAGCTGCTGGTCGACCGCGACGGCCCGCTGACGCGGGCGGCGGTTCTGGCCGACGGCCGCCTGACCGATCTCTACATCGACCATGCTGACCGTCCGTCGCTGCTGGGCGCCATCATCCTGGGCCGGGTGGAACGGATCGCCACCGGCCTGAACGGCGCCTTCATCGATCTCGGGAACGGCCTGCCCGGTTTGCTGCCGGCGGCCGACGTGCGCCGCCCAATCCTTGACGACGATTCCTCCCCTTCCCGCCCGCCTCGTCCGGGCGCCAAGCCTGCCCCCATCGGCGCGCTGCTGCGCACCGGCCAGCCGGTGCTGGTTCAGGTGAAGGCCGACGCCGTTGGATCGAAGGGTCCGTCGCTGACGATGGACATCACCCTGCCCGGCCGTTTCCTGGTGCATGCGCCGCTCGGCCGTGACATCGCGGTCTCCAAGCGCCTCGGTTCCGGGCCGGAGCGGGCCGCCCTTGCCCACCGCATCGAAGCGCTGGTCACCGGTGCCGGCTGGATCGTCCGGGCCGGCGCGGCACAGGTGTCCGATGCTCTGCTGGCCGCCGAATCGGAGGCGCTGCATCTTCAGTGGCGCGCCATCCGCGACGAAGCCCGCGCCGGCTCCGCCCCCCGCCCGCTGCATCCCGGCCCCGACGCCCCGACCCGCGCCCTGATCGAGCAGGGAGCCGCCGTTCCCGCCACCATCCTGGTCAACGACCCCGCCCCGCCCGGCCGGATCGCGGTCGGCGATGGACCATTGCTGTCGGGCCTGCGCGGCTGGTGCGGCCATCACGCCCCTGATCTGCTGCCACGGCTGGACGGCCACCGGGAGACGCAGCGGCTGTTCGACCTGCGCGACCTCGACAGCGCCATCGCCGGGCTTCTCGACATCCGGGTGCCGCTGCCGCTCGGTGGATCGCTGGTGATCGAGCGGACGGAGGCGTTGACGGTGATCGACGTCAATGCCGGGGAGCGCGGCAATCCGCTGGAGGTCAATCTCGACGCCGCGGCGGAGATCGCCCGCCAGCTTCGCCTGCGCAATGTCGGCGGCATCGTGGTGGTGGATTTCGTCAACATGCGCGGCCGCGGCGATGCCGAGCGGGTTCTGGCCGCCTTGTCGCAGGCGGTGGACAGCGACCCGGTTCAGACCCAAATTTACGGCATGTCCAAATTGGGCTTGGTCGAACTGACCCGCGCCCGCCGCGGCACGCCGCTGGCAGCCCTGCTGCGACCCTGACCGCGCATAGTCCGTTACGGAGGCCTTTCCTTGTCCGATCCCCAATCCTCTGGCGCCCCACAGCGCGCCCACACCCCTGCCGGCACCAAGGCGGGCACCAACTGCCCGATCTGCGGCCGTCCGACCGAACCGGCGACCCGCCCCTTCTGTTCCAAGCGCTGCGCCGACATCGACCTGTCGCGCTGGCTGGGCGGCGTTTACCGCATCGAGAGCCCAGAAAACCAGGAAAACCCGGCCGATCCGGCCGGATCCGACCCCGATGAGAGGGTGTGAGACCGGCCGGATTTTTTTGTGAATTTTTCTCTGGACAGCCCGTCCGAACCTCTCTAAAAAGCGCCCCACACGACGCGCCGCACCGACCGAAACGGTCACCCACCAAGCGGCGCCGGATGCCCAGGTAGCTCAGTTGGTAGAGCAGGGGACTGAAAATCCCCGTGTCGGCGGTTCAATTCCGTCCCTGGGCACCATTCTCCCTTCTGTTTCAAAGGGTTAGTGGTGCGCTAGTTGCTTACTGTGCTTAGCACAGTGCTAGCACAGCGACACAAGATTAAATTCCTACATCTGCTAAGCTGCTGTTTTTGCTCGCTCCGCGCGCTATACGTTATTGCGTAATAGCACAGCGTAAGCACAGCCCTCCGAGCGGTGTGATTGCATGTGGGCGACGCTTTCAGCACGCCCTTCAAAGCGCGCACATGCCTGTCTCCCCCGCTGCTGCGCCGCCCCTCCACAAGTAGTTTAGCCATCAGTAAACTGCTACTTTAAGTGATGAGAGCGTGGGAGCCTCCATGACCGAGTCGTTCCAACTGTTCCAGCGTGCAGGCAGCAGCAAATGGTGGGTGCGCTTCAGTATCAAGGGCCAAGGGCAAATCCGAAAGTCCCTGGACACCACCGACCAGAACGAAGCGCACCAGCGGGCACGCAAGGCGTTTTATGAAGCCTCCTACCGGGCTGAGAACGGGCTGACAGCGACCGTCGTCAAGTTCGCCACGGTGGCGGAGGAGTTCATCGCCAAGATCGAACGTGAGGTGAAACGCGGCGAACGGAACGTGGCGCAAGGGCAGAAGGCTCCTGCCATCATCCGGCGCTACTTCGTGGGCTATTTCGGCGACCGCCCGGTGGACGGCATCACCGACCGTGACGTAAGCGCCTACATCGAGTGGCGCAAGGACTACTGGACGACGGGTCCGGGCAAGGACGTCGCGTTCATCCCCTACATGCGGGCTGGCAGGCAAATACGCCGCCCTGTCAGCAAACGCGATGTGCCCAGCCTGTCCCGCCAGCGGAATGAAAGCGTCCTGCTGCGGCAGTTGCTGCGCTTCGCTGCCAAGCAAGGCTACATCAAGCAGGCGGCAATGCCGGAGATCGAGGTGACGAAGGCGCCCGACGTGCCCCGCCCCAGCTTTACAGCTAATGAATTCGGCAAGCTGACGGAAACGTCCCTGGCGCGCATTTCCGAAACGTCCAACGACCGCGTCCGACGCGACCGTGCCATTCTGCACGCCTACATGATGATTGCAGCCTTCACAGGCTGCCGTCCGACGGAAATGAAGGGGCTGAATTGGGGCGACGTGTTGGGCTACCGTGACGGGCGTGAGAAGCCCTTTGCTGAACGCGACATCCGCGTCCGTGTGCGTGGCAAAGGCAAGTTTCGCACCTTCATTCCGCTGGAGGCGGCGCTACCCTCCTTCGACCTGCTGTGGACGTTTGCTAAGAACGCCCTGGGGCGGGAGCCGATCGACAGTGACCCCGTCTTTGTAACCACGCAGGGGAAGCGGCTGGACAGCGTGAAAAGGAGCCTGAGCGAGCTGCTGAGCGCATGCGACCTGCTAACCGATCATCGCGGCGTGCGTCGCACCTCCTACTCCTTCCGCCACTTCTACATCAGCCAGCAGTTGATGGCGGGAGTGGACATCTTCATCCTCGCGCAGAACACGGGCACGAGCAGCGACATGATCCACCGTTTCTATGCGGACGTGAAGCTGGAGTTGATGAAGGACCACCTGCGGCCGGAGTGGCAGAAGCTCCACGCCACAGTATGACGCACAGAGGCGGGCAAGGCGTCCAGCCCTACCCGCCTGCCCTCTCTGTCACTTCTTCACCGCAGTGCGCGGCTTCTTGGTCGGCTTGTTCTTCTGGTTGGCCTTCAGCGCAGCGTCCAGTTCGCCGGCGTTCACGGCCTGCACCAGCGTGTCGATCACGGCGGGAAGCGCATCCAGTGTGCCGACCTCCACGACCTTCTGACCGTTGGCGATCACGACGGGCGTGTTGCAGTAGCTCATCTGGAAAAGGTAGGCACCATTGACACCCTTCCAGAACCATTTCCGGGGCTGCTTGGAACGCTGAACCAGCACCCGCTGCCCATCCTGCTCCTCGTAATGGCGGACCATTACGGTGTGCTGCCGCCCCTCCAGTTCAGCGCGGACCATTTCCGCCTGCTGATGGAGGGACGCAATGACCTTTTCGCGCATCCGTCCTTCGGCGGAAACTTCCCGCTTCCGAGCCACGTTCACCAGCTTCAAAGTATCCAGCGCGCCCATGTTGTTCACCCTTTGTTTGCGTTGCTGGTCAACGTCTAACACGGGCAGGCCATATGTCTATCGATTTGATCGGAATATGGCAGGAGTTGGATAATCGAACTCGCCCATGGGGCGGTTGCTTATCTCCATGGCTTTCCCGATTGGTCATAAATAAAGACGGGTGCTAACGGGTTAGCTTATAATGGAGACGTTCTGTATGCGCTGGGTAGACATAGTTGGTTACGACATTTTTGAAGATATACAGGCGTTAAGGCATCAAGAGGATGCCATCAAGCGCCAACAACGCCAGATCAATATTCGCAAGAAGCAGGTTTCTGCCGCAAAGGCCAAAGAAGCCGCAACGCGCAAGCAGAAGGAACTATCGGACATTATGAGCAAAGGGATTTAATGATAGAGACTATGGGTGCCTTTAAAGGTCAGGGAGAAACGGAGCTGCAAAAGGCTTGGGTTCAATTTCTAAAAGAGCAACACCACAACATAGCAGTTTATCTGACCTTTAACGATTATATAAAGGCGGAAGCAGCGACGGAAATATTGCGCAGATACATGGCGAAGGTGAACGGTTTGATTGTCGGTCGCAATTGGGATAAGCGCAGCAACACACGCATAAAGGGCTTCTTTGCTATAGAACACATGAATAGCAACTTGCATTTCGGCGGAAGCGTACGTGTCACAGGAAGAGACGTATGGGAAGCTGCACGCATTATGTCAGCGGCTTGGACGGAAATGGTCCCAAAAGGCAGCAGCAACATCGGTCCGATCCGTGATGAGACAGCTTGCCATTTATACAATACGAAAGAGCTGCGCTCCGCGAGCGCACGCGACAACTGGATTGATACGGAGGTGTTTTGGATCAAATAGGCAGAAGGTAGTCTGCACTTACGCGAAGCGTTGCAGGCGGAGCGCTGCTGTTGTGGTAGTGGTTGCTGTGGGTTTTAACCCATAGCAACTTTTATCATGCAAAAAGATAACAAGAACTTCATTACATACAAAACCACCTATCACTCCACACAGCCCATAGGCAAATCTGTTACATATAAGCCCATCACCTACTATCTCGTACTGAAGCCCATTCCACAGAATCCATTGCCTACATGACAATTCGAACTGAGGGAATGGCTTTATAGAGATGCACTACGGGCTAAACAAACACCAACGAAGTTATTTTTGCTCCATACATAAACTAATTTACTTCATATAGGGAGATAAGGCATGTCGCTAATTGATTTTATATATGCAGAAATGAAGAAGCTTGGCTTAATGGAAAGCCAAAATGCATTCAGCGAGATATTCTTGGGGAAGAGCAAGCGTTATTACTCATTCTTATTAGCAACAAGGCGAGAGCCGCCATTGCATGTGCTAATTTCCCTGGGACTACGCCTAGCCGGGAAAATTCATGAGGGTTGGCGGGTGTAGCGGCATCCGTTGAGCGGCCGTAGGATTTGGGTGCTGACGCCAACTCCTGCCGTTTCCGGAGCGCCCACCCGCCATGGTTGATCATACCCTGCCGCTGCCCGGCCTGTCACCCGTTGCTGGAAAGCCGGTGATCGGGCGCTTTGATGGCGGCCGCCTGTCCTCCGATGGCGGGCTGCTGGTGCTGCGGGAGGTGGCGAAGCGGCTGCGGATTGCCGATCGGCTGGCCGCCTGTATTGAGGACCCGCGCGATCCAACGCGCACCGTGCATTCGCTGGCCGACATCATCGGCTTTCGCCTGCTGGCCATCGCGGCGGGCTACGAGGACGGCAACGACGCCGGCAGCCTACGCTCCGACCCGCTGTTCAAGATGGCCCTGGAACGCCTGCCGTCCGAGCGTGACCTTTGCTCGCAAGCCACCATCTCGCGCCTGGAGAACCTGCCGGATACCCGCGCACTGCTGCGCATGGGCCGAGCCATGGTCGATCTCTACTGCGCGTCCTTTCGCCAGGTGCCCAAGCGCATCGTGCTGGATGTAGACGACACCTTCGACACGGTGCATGGCGGTCAGCAGTTGCGCCTGTTCAACGCCCATTATGACGAGTACGGCTTCCAGCCCATCGTTGTCTTCGACGGCAACGGCCGCTTTGTCACCGCTGTGCTGCGCCCAGCCAAGCGGCCCAAGGGGACGGAGATCCGGACCTTCCTGCGTCGCCTGCTCCGCGCCATTCGGGCAAACTGGCCCAAGACCGAGATCCTGCTGCGCGCCGACGGCCATTACGCCTGCCCGGAGGTGCTGGACTGGTGCGAGGCGGAGGGGCTCGACTACGTGCTCGGTCTGCCGACCAGCAGCACACTGCGCCGTCACGTCACCACGCTGGAGGCCAGCACCGCGGCGCGCTTCCAGGCCATGCCCGGAGCCGACAAGGTGCGCCGCTTCAAGGAATTCTATGACGGGGCCAGCACCTGGAGCCGGGTCCGCCGCATCGTCGCGCGCGTCGAGGCAGGAGACCAGGGCACCGACAGCCGCTTCATCGTCACCAACCTACGCCACGGCACGGGTCGCTGGCTGTATGCCGGCCTGTATTGCGCGAGGGGACAGGCGGAAAATCATATAAAAGCCTGGAAATCCCACCTTGCCGCAGACCGGACCTCCTGCACCAAGGCGACGGCCAACCAGTTCCGCCTGTTCCTGCACGCCGGGGCGTACTGGCTGCTGTGGAGCCTGCGCTCGCTGATGCCGAAACGCTCCCGCTGGCGCACGGTGCAATTCGACACCTTGCGGCTGCGCTTGGTGAAGACCGCCGCGCGTATCGTGGAGATGAAGACGCAGATCAAGGTGCACCTGCCGACCAGCGCGCCTGATCAGGCGATCATCCACCTCGCCCTCGGCCGCATGCCCCGGCTCATCTGCTGAGCACCGGGGCAGCGTGCCCCAGCCGTCACCCAATCCCCTCCACCACCAACTCCGACACCGTCACGCCGCCGTCAGCGCGGCGGCCGACGACGCGCGCCCATACAGCCCAACGTTGATCATCTCAACGCGGCGACCAGACCGCTCGCCACCCTGGTGAATAAAGGCGGCTAGAGAGATTGGCCGAGCAGCTTGACGTTCATCAGCAATGGATGAGGGAGCACTTGAGAATGATGGCAGGAGAAATCCGCCGGGAAGCTGATCGACGCAGCTTGCTTACCATCCCCTGCCGCCGCCACAGCTCGCCACCTGTCTCGATGAACGCCTGCCCGCTATGCCAGTAGCTCCACCAGAGTCAAAGCGTGCCCAGGCGCTTGCTACGGCCCTGGGCGTGCTATGGGAGTTGGATAATCGAACTCCTCTTCCGGGCTACCCTCTCAAAAGAGCCAGCATGGGGAAAAGCACGGAGGCAGAAGCAATAACCAACACCATGATTGCCGATCGCCTTAGAATTTGGTCCTTGGGCAACCAATCAGCACTTACCCACATCCGAATGGCGTGCGCGACGATAGCTGGAGCGCCATACATCTGGATACCGATAACGAGTAGCTGAGCGTGGAAGTTTGGACTTGGCGTGCCATAGACAGCCCAGACCGTAGCAATTGACTGACTGGTTACAAACCCAACAGCTCCTCCGAGAAGACTATTGGTAATCGGTGCAAGGGCATGGCTGCTACGTAAAGCCCGCCAAATGCCTGCCGGAAACATGGTGAGAAGGACAGCGCCGCAAAGCAAATACCAAGCGAATTCGTTTTGCGGTTCCTTCACAAAAACTCCAAAGATCACTGTGATAATCAATGGCGGACCATAGACGGCCACCTCATCTCCCCAATGGCTCTCCTTGTTTACAACCTCTTTCATGGCATCCATGAACTGCATAATTCACCCTCCATTAAAGTGAAACGCTTGTTCAGGTGCTGACATACATGCCGCAAGTGGAAGATTAACACTTTGGATATAGATTTCCGATAAGGATCTGCAACTCAGCGCGCCGGAGCATACTGTGCCAGTCAACCGTTCACGCCTGTTATCGTTGCTGCTGGCTGCCCTTGTATATCTGGCGCTGAAAGCACTGCTCTACAGGGTCGCAGGTTTGTTCGATGTCGCCCCAAATGCCAGTGCCTGGTATCCGCCCATCGGGTTGATGTTGGCCTTCGCCCTTCACAGCGGTTGGGCAGCAATCCCGTTCTTGTTCGTGCCGTCCGATCTGCTCGCCTATGGCGTGATCAACAGCTTCAGCCTGCTTATCATCCCACAAGCCATTATAGTGGGCGCAACCGGGCTGGTCCTTCGACGTTGGTTCGCTTCCGACGTGTTCAGCACGTCGAAAGGCGTTGGAACGTTCATAACTGTAGCTTTAATTTCCGTATCTGCGCTGTTCGTCATTTCGACGGCAACGGTTCAGGTCATCACCGCCCGCCATATCTCTATTACTGACAACATCAACTTCGCCTATTGGCTGGGAGACATGTCGGGTGTGTTGCTCTGCACGCCCGTCTTCCTAGCGCTCTTTCATCTCTTCAACCGCCAACCCACTTGGAAATCAACCTCGTGGCTTCCGCTGACGGCCTCGACCCTGATGCGGTCCGCCGGATTGGCCGCTGCCGCTTTGCTGATATGGTTCCTGTTGCGAAACCTGCTGTCCAGCCCGGCCAGTTCGTTCTTCCTTCTCATCCTGCCCATTGCGGTCGCTGGGTTCCTATGGGGCTTCGGCGCTTCGACGTTGACCGCCTTTCTGGTCAATCTTGGGCTTGTCCTGCTTGTGCGTGGAGTTTTGGACACCCGCGATGTGGTCGATCTCCAGGTGTTCATGCTAGCCGCTGGGGCGACGGGCTTGCTTCTGGGTGCCTTGGGCAGCACGCGCATGGAACTGCTCGGGAGAAACGCGCATTTGGTCCGTGCCATAGAGGAAGCCCCGTTGGGCATTGCCCTATTGCAGCATCAACCCGCCAAGCTGAACGTTGTTTTCGCCAATCCCATCTTTTTACGCTTCATCCCCGACGCAACGACCATTCTCCAGCGGCTTCAACAAATTCACGAATTTGAGGGAGACGTGCCAACGAGTGAGCGGATGTTGCACTGGACCATCAAGCCCGCCTCTGCCTCACCGCAAGGAGAGACGCTGATTGCTATTGTGCGGGACGTGACAGAGCAACGTCGGAGGGAGCACGCGGAGCAGCACCAACGCCGCATGGTCGCCATTGGGGAAATTGCCGGTGGAATGGCCCACGAACTCAACAACCTCCTTCACCCCATCATCAATCTCAGCCAGCAAGCCCGCAAAGACGCCATCGCCAAACCGGAGCGGCTTGGGAAGGCCCTCAGCATCATCGAGGAAAGCGCGCGTGGGTCCGCCCAGTTGGTTCGTCAGGTGCTGTCCTTTGCCCGCAACGACGAAGAGATCGGGGGAGGCACGGAACTGGTCGCCGCTCTGCGCGACTCGATTGCGCTGCTGACATCGACGCTCCCGCCCACCTTCACTATCACGTTGACCCACGACGTGCCGTCAGCTTTGGTCAACCTGACGCGGACGGAAATCAGCCAGATCGTCACGAACCTCGTCGTCAATGCTCTGGATGCGACCGACCAGAGAGGCCGTCTCACCATTCATGTCGGTCAGCTTGTCGATGGTTCTGTGACTGCAACCTTCGAGGACAATGGCCCCGGCATCTCCGCAGAGGACGCGGAGCGCATCATGGAGCCGTTTTTCACCACCAAACCTCATGGGCGCGGGACGGGCTTGGGGTTGGCGGTCGTGCGTGACCTCCTGTTGCGTCGTAATGGCTCCATCAAGCTCGTCACCCAGGCTCCCCAAGGCGCATGCTTTGTGCTATCTATTCAGAGCACTGCTGAGTGAAGGCGCCATGAAGATTCTGATTGTCGATGATGCAGAGAACGTTCGCTACTCGCTGCGCACCAGCCTGGAAGATGCCGGATACACTGTGGAGGAAGCGGTTGACGGCGAAGAAGCGCTCACCCGACTTGACTCCGATGCCTTCGATCTGGTGATCGCTGACGTGTGGATGCCGCGCCTGAATGGTATCGACCTGCTCCAAAAGATGCGCGCTATCAGCCCAAATACGCCCGTCCTCATCATTACTGGGGGCGCCGCCCGCATCCCTATTGAAAGCACAGCAGCTATGGCTCGCACTTGGGGTGCTGATAAGGTGTTTTACAAACCATTCGATAACTCGGAACTGATTAAATTCATTCAGAGACTCGATAACAGATAGGATAAAAACGAACAGAAAGGCACACTCACCCGGTTAACGGCTACCTCCACCAGACCTAAGCTATCAGCGCACATTCATGAATTATACTCACAAGGTTCACCAGCAGCAAAATATCACCGCAGCTCCTCTGAAACAGTCCATATTTTCATCAAAATGATGGACGATAATCGTTAGCCGAGGACAAGATCATGAACACCACTGACGATTTTCTACCTTTTATTAGCTCCCCTTCGATTTCCGGTAATTCTAGAACAAAGCAACCAATAAACTTTGACATTCACTACATCATCGTGGTTCCTGATGGAAACCCTTCGCAAGCTTCGCCTATGCAGGGATTTTCTCCAAGCCTTTGCTCAAACCACTGGATGGTTAGAGGCATCACCCATATGCCTTCGACAATCATTGACCTAACACCAGACGGCCAGGAAACCTTGCTCGCGCGGCGAATGGGAGGCACAAATCCAATAAATTGGTACGGACAAACACCACGGGCTGTTCTTTCTCAACCTCTACCGCCGATGATCCCCTTCAATGTGATACTTATAGGTTCAACAGAGCGCCTGAAGGATTATACTGCATGGGCAGCCTCATGCGCTATTCCGCCTGTTTTAGTTGCTGATAAGAACGCCGACTTAAGTTTCGAGCAACTTACTGCCGAGAATCTGCGTCAACTTTTTCTTGCTAGATGTGACTTATTCCCAGATTATATTGATCCTGAATACATTGTCTCTGCAAAGAATACGCTTTCATCCTGGGTTCCACAGAAAAAACGGGAGCTCGGCTATCAAGTTGGCGGACACAACTCCGTTAGCCCGAACCTTTTAGTCTTGGCCTCCGCTGGTTACGAAAATATAAGTAATGGCCCTTTCCAAGATATAGGTAAGGGAATTAAGCCTTATGTTGACCAGATTGTTCAAACAACAAAGAGTGTGCTCACTGAACGCAATGCTATTGGAGAGCGCGATCTCCATCGCATTTTTCGTCCAACGTTCGATCTGAACCTATTTGCACCCGCAGTCTATCCGCATTTTCTACAAATGCCCGTGCCAAGCCAGCTAAACAAACAAGAACAAAAAGATTTTATGCTCGTCAGAAAGGCTCTAGAACGTCAGGAAGGCTATTCATTTGACCTGTCAAACCCTGCCCAGTTCAAGGCTTTGTTTGGTTTTTCGCCGGAAAATAGCGACAGTAAATCACCAAAGCCTCATCCTCTTTTGGCTGTAAGAGCTCAAGAACTTACCCTTGCTACTGAAGCTATATCTTCCTTAGCAGTTTCAGAATTTTCAGCAGTTATTAGGTTACCCAACGATGTAAACAGAACCGCAGGAGCGATTCGCTCGTTTGCTGCTCAATATCGAGGCCATAAGCCCAACTCACAGAAGCGGCTTCTAGGATTCCGCGAAGTTCAACGCCGCCTCTCTGAGGCAGTACCGGCCGAGTTTCTAGAGCTAATACGCTCCTCTAAGACTGGCGTACGTATTGTCGCAGACGCCCATCTTGAGTGGCTTGATATTGACGGATTACCACTTGGAATTCGCAAAAATGTAACGCGAATTCCAGTTACTCCTGGCAACCTATTCATTGGTGAAGTTGGTCCACACAATCACCTAATGCTTGCTGTTGAGCAGCTTACGCGTATTCTAGTCATTAGCGCACTGAAGCGCGACGACCCAATTAAAGGAATGTTCGAGGCAGCATTCGAGCATTTTGGAAAGTTGTGGAGAGAGAAGCTAAATATTGATTTCGTAGAGGTCGATAATGAGCAGAAGTTTGTTGATGCAATAAATAGGTTTGATGGCCATATCCTTATTTTCGATGGACATGGCTCACACCGCACCGATGCAGCAGCGAGTCTCTATTTAGAAGACAATGCAGTTGACGTTTGGGGACTGCGTGACAAGATCACCAGAATGCCTCCAATAGTTGTCTTAAGTGCCTGCGATACCCACGCAGCCGACCGCAACCACGCTACAATAGCAAATGGCTTAATCGCCATCGGCGCAAGATGTGTCCTCGCCTCGGTATTCCCCCTACAGGCATCGGATGCTGCAATATTCGCTGCACGATTGCTGTTCCGCATTTCCGATTTCGTTGGCCCAGCAACCCGGAGCTTTGGTCGAGCTCTTTCTTGGGCAGAGGTAGTATCAGGAATGATCAGAATGCAGCTTCTAACGGACTTTCTAAGGCATCTAAAGGATTCTGGCCAAATTACGAAAGATGCATACTTTTCTGTCCATATGGAGGGTAACTCTGCCATTAATGGAGATTTTCCTGATCCTTTTAAGGAAGTCATAAATGCATTAGAGCGATCTGGCATGGACCCCGATAAAGCACGGAGTCAGCTTTCTTTCACTATCGCGAACTCCAGCGCAGTTAGCTATCTTCACATCGGAAGGCCAGAGACGATACTAATAGATGACACTGACCGTGTCCGCAATCAACTTGATAAATTCGATTCATAGGATTTCACCCGTCAACTTTTGAGCAGAATCCTATTTCCCTTTTCTTATTTCCAGAAGATTTTGAAGGAGTTTAGTTGCCGTACGTGCGTAGGCTTCAATGTCTTCTTCCGAAACTTCGGCCAACGCACGTTCCAGTACAAGGCGCGGATCGTGTTTCAGCAGCTCACGCCCCTTCTCGGTAAGCTCCAGCAGATCAGCCCGTGCATCACGTGGATTCGGCAGCTTAGTCAACAGCCCCTTGTCCACCAGCGTGACCACCGTGCGCGCGACACTGGCAATCGCTAAATCCTGATAACGAGCAAGCGCCGATGCTGTGCGTTGAGCTTCCGATACTTCAGCGAAATAGCGAAGCGCCACCCACTGTGCTGGATAAAGTCCCTCAGAGTGAGCGGAGGCGTGCAAGAGACGAGAAGTATTTTCGACGACCGACGCAAGGCCAGGAATTGACACGCTCCGTGCCATCGTGATTACACCACCCTATTGCTTATGCCTTTATCATACTATCTGACACATTCCGACAGCGCCATACGACATCGCCGGGCGCTCGAATCTCCAATGGGGCGGGATAAAAAAATGCGATGTGCGGAGTGCGAGCCACATTTTACTACATCCAGCCAATCCTCCACCGCCGCTATAGGCCCCTAGATCCATTCTACAATAAGTACGTGGTCAAAAACACTGGGCGACAACGAGGCCCAAGCCCACTCCGGGGTGGTCGAACGCTGTGAAAATGCACGATACCGACAACCTGCGGCTGCTCTACAGCCAAGCCCATGCCCGGAGTGTCTGACCACGTACCATTCTACATTATAACTTCATTGAAGTTGGTGTTCCCCGGGCACTTGCTACGAGCCTTGACCCAACATGGGAGTTGGATAATCGAACTCGGGAGAACAAACCACCATTGATCCGCGGATGCTGGGAATGGAAGTGACTTGGGCTTGCACCACGGTCGCCGCCATACAATTATATGCGTATTTTCCGGCGTGCTTCCACCTCGACGTCGCACCTGAAGGCGTGGTACTTTTACAATGCGCTTCTTAGAGGACGCTTTTTTACAGATCCTTCTCCTTATTGGCTTCTCCTTATTGGAGAGGCGTTGAAAGAGAGCTTATTACATGGCCGAGAATGATCACATTGCTGCGCAAGCTGAGTTGCTAGCAAGCGAACTTTTTGAAGAGTTTTTTTGGCAAAAGACTGGGCCTACTAACCATGATTGGCCATGCGAGGATCAAGCTCGACATGGCGCAAAAACACATCCTTGCGATGTCGTTTATTATTACGATGAACCATACGATCCCGCACGAACTTATGTTCATTGCGACCTGAAAAGCTACGCAAAGGGGTCCATCAGTGCGAATGCAGTGAAGGCAGCTGTTCACAGCTTGGCTAAACAGATAGCTTGTGCTGAGAAGAGCAACGATTGGCGCGACAAGCACGTACACCGTGACGCCAATGCCTGGATTTCTGGACTTCTGTTCGTATACAACCACGATGGTGAATATGATAAGAATTTTCAGGATACTCTCCTGGATATTCAATCAAGTGCCTTGGATATCCCGAAGGGATCTAAGTTGGTTGTTCTAGGACCAAAAGAAATATTCTGGTTAGATAATATAAAATATGAGCTTCTGCGGATGCGAGGTAAGAGCAATCCAGATTTACCTCCCCATGATCACTGCTCCTTCTTTTATCCAGAATTAAGTCGACGGGCGCGACTTCGTGTCAAGACTGCAAGGTCTGCGACTCTGGAAATGCTGACTTCACCGATAATTACCCTCAAATATCAATTTCCCAAGCTCAGTCACAAGAAAGGTTTTGTGGTCTTTTATTCCCGGAAAGGTGAAACAGAAGATGAATTTATGTATTTGATCGATATCATCAGAAAAAATGACCTTTTCGGAGAGCAGTCTGACGTCATTATTAAAACATTGAACCCCTCAGAGAACTCGTCTCCTAATTTTCAGAAAGCTCAAAAAAGGTATATAGAGAGTCTACCCATCGGCGCAGAAGCAACACCTCTAGCTGAATACGTTAACGCAATACGGTACGAACCTATTTCTCAAATAAAAACATCGTACTCGCCAATTGATCTAGGAACTTGGTCATGATAAAGAATCTCGAATACCTCAGCGCGTCTGACAGCGATATTTTTGATATTTTATTATCATCAAAGCAGCGCATAACCGATACGGTCCTTCATAATTTGGCGCGGGATCGCGGAATTTTTTATTCGCCCCACGAATCACGAGAAGAATTGGCTGCTCGAATATCACAGCTTCCACATGATTTTCATGATTTAGAAACAATCGTTAGTCGGCGAGAGCCACTTCATAAACGGGAACGCGCAACATCAGTTCGTCTGAACGATAAGATCTCAAAGGACGAATTGAGGCTTGCTGCTGAGCAATATATCACTGCGGTGGGAAATACTGAAAACGTTGTTCATCGCCCAACAGAAAATGGTTACAAAATAGTTGTAGGATACGATGAGTACAATCATTCACGAGCTCGGCTCCTACAGCGTGAACGTCACGAAGCAGTTATTGAGGTTATTCATCAGGACGGGGAGACACTCTTCAGGTGCCCTGCTACTGAAAAAGCAAAAAGGATTGTAGCTACGATCAAGAGGAATATTGAGCGCGAGCGTACTCAAGCTATCCCGATAGAATCCATTGAATTAACGGGACTGCCTTCTCCGGAACTTCGGCTACAGTTCTTCATCCGTCTTATTTCCACTATGAAGGGATTCAAGTTAACTGATGTGATGAATTTGCGGTTCACGTCACGGGATTCTGACCTGATCGATGCCGAATATGATCTGGACCTCGACGTTAGCGATACACCTGAGGATGATCGACAGAACGCGATAGATGAGATTATCGGAACTGTCCATAGTATGGCACTCAGCGGGCAAAATCTTGTTCGCTCAAAAGAATATATTGAACTTACTAGAAAAGGATTTTACATCACATCGATTTCCTGGCGTGCGGAAAGAGACGCAACTGATAACGACATATATCAGTTTGACGCCGGCTTCGAAGATCGAAAACTAGGTTCCGGATTTAAATATTCGGTTCAAGGAGTTTTCCGAAAGTACAAAGATCGACATAGGAAGACAATTACCCACGTGGATGGGCTGGAAAAGACTGACCTGCTCTCCCTTATAGAGGATACAGCAAGAGTCATATTAAGAGACCTCCGGTCAGCTGATGTGGAAAGCGAACATGCCGATTCGGAGGCTTGAAAATGAGCAAGTATAGATGGCTACGTGCTGAGTGGCCTATCTCAATTCGGGTACTCGCTCATAAGATCCAAGGCAATCTCTTTACACAAGACTCTCGCCAGGGCTTCGTTATTGACCGTGTTAGGGAGAATTATATCGAAGCGCGCTACATAGAACGGATCAGTTATACCGATGTAATAATCGATCCATTTGGAAGTGAACTCTCATTCCCAAAAGTTGAATTTCGACAGAGCCAATTTCGTGCTTCATCCCAATCACCTGGCCTCGAACTTATTAATCCGCCGCGCAGTGTTGCAGCACTGATGAACCGATTGTCTGAAGTGGCAGATTTTGGACTAGCCATCAGTTCGATTGGCGTCGATGTTACTGCTTGGGCAGAACTGCTACAGGCAGAGGCATTTACTGATGCAACAATTCGATCTCTGCAAATCGGAGCCCTGAATATCGAGACAGGAGTGAGTGCGAGAGCCGTGATAACAGGAAATCATGATGTCCGATCTGCGTGCCAAGCTCTAGTGCAGGATCGTTCGTTCGTAGTTGAAAAGATCCAGCTCGATATTTTTGCACCGCAGCGTTGCGCTGTTATTCTCGCCAATAATGCCTCTGCGAAAATTGCTACTAACGATCAAGCCGACGCTATCGTAGAAGCTCTAAGAGTAGCTCTGGAGAAGACTTTTACCAGCACACCTCCCAGACCTGTCTCTGCAAAGCGATCTCGCCTTTAATAGCCCAGCCAATCGCTGCGAGATCACTATGCGCGATATCAAATGCTCGTTATTTCATTTTTTTGGACTCGACTGTTCGAGGAACATAAGAAAAGCAACATTCTGTTAGGTTTCCTGCTAAGTCCTTCTACTACAACGCTTCCCAACCCTCCTAGGCAAACCGGGCAGCCGCAAACATAATCATTTCCACCAATACGTGGATTTGATGGAGTTTGCGATGAAACAGGCTCGGGTGCTTACGGAGCAGGAACAACGGCGCTTGCTGGCGGTGATCGCGGACACCCGCTACGCCGCCCGCAACCGCATAGCGTTCATGCTCAGCTATATGGGTGGGCTGCGGGTGGGCGAGATCGCTGCACTGACGGTCGGCGATGTGCTGGATGGACAGGGAGGCGTCCGCGAGCAAATCCGCCTGTCAGCTGAGATCACCAAGGGCGGGCATGCGCGCACAGCTTTCGTCAATGACCGGCTGCGCAAGGAGGTTGAGCGCTACACCGCTGGGCTGAACGCCAAGCAACGGGAGCCAGAGCGCCCTTTGCTTGTTACGCAGAAAGGCAAGCCCTTTACGGCAAACGTGCTTTGCCAGCTTATGGGCGGGCTTTACAAGCAGGCTGGATTTGATGGGGCGAGTAGCCATAGTGGGCGTCGCTGGTTCATCACCAAGCTCGCCCATAGCGGCGTCTCTGCCAAGGTGATTATGACGTTGGCAGGTCACAAGCACCTCAGCACGACGCAGCGATACATTGATGTAAACGACGACATGCTGCGTAAGGCTGTGGCTGTGCTTTAGTTTTCAGCAAGCTCAGGAGTACGATCCTCGAACTCCTGACGCAACAGGCTTGCGACCTCAACGCCGTGCAGTTTAGGAAGGCTTGTCATTGCAAATGTGGCGATGGCTTCACACCAAGTCCGCAGAAAGTGGGGAGCATACGAAGAAGTCATGATCTGCGCTTCGGAAAGAACGTCTATCAACTCTGCAAACTGACCCGTTAATTCAAGGCAGCTTTCTCGAATTTGGGACTGAAGCGAAACCGATTCGACCTCATCATGCTCCAATTTCCTGATAACGGGCGCCAGTAAGGACGAGTACTCTGGAATCTGCGTGTCAGCAATCTTCAGGTAGACGAGTGCCTGATTTTTCTTCCACCATGCATTCTCTTGATCAATCTTCCTTTGCACAATCTTTGCGCAACGTTCCTCAAGCTGACCGAACAGCCCCATCGCCTGAGTTCTTGTTGAACCGTGGAGAGGCTTAATTACTCCCAATCCTTCCTCGAGGTTCAAAACTGCTTTTACCTTCGCTGCCGTCTGAGACGATGCTGCTTCTACAACAATAAGTTCCTTGTGTCGCTCCAATGCACAAAGGTAAGGAATCACAAGGCGATGGAGAAACTCGCTGCCGAGTCCGTCGTTAAGATCGTGAATAATGATCGAGTTCGGCCGCGTTACAATTGAAAGTCTCTCTTTAAAAGCAGCCCGCTGCGTTCGGTCAATTGGCGCTCTTACAAAGAGAAGCACAGAATTATCGTAGCTAGACGATGCGTTCATTTTAACTTCCTTCTGGCCTCCTGACTACTTCCACGATATCATATATCAGCAGTGATGAGCAAATAGGGAACGCCCATGAGCACTATTGATTTGTCCAGCATGAACTCGCTGAGCAAAGATCCCGCCGAAAAGAATGGCTATGCCATTTTCATTCCATCAATATCTCCTGTTTATCTTAAAAACATTGGCAGGAAGAATGAGGCATTCCGAGACGGATGTTTGCCGGCGTCAATTGATGGCACGCTAAGAAACTTAAATTTTCTGGATAGCCAGTGCGAAAACTTCTTCTACAAATGGGGACTATATTCGGCAGGACATACTAAAGGCGACTTCACAGCAGCTCTTGGGGACGAGCAGGTACTCCGTAACAGACAGACTGGTCAGTCTGTCATCATGGCCGACAGCGGAGGCTTTCAGATCGCCCGCCAACAGTGGCAGATCGACGTTACCAACCCTGAGGCGTTGTTTCGGGCACGTGAATCCGTTCTAAAATGGGCGGAAGGTTTTGCAGACATTATCGTACCGCTGGATTTTCCGACCAACGAAGCAGTGATGAGGCAAGAGAACTTCGATTTTGCATCATGCCTACGTTACACCGAAGACAGCCTCGAATTCATGGTCAATCAACGAGATCGGACTACGAAGGCATTGTATCTAAACGTGTTACAAGGTGCTGACTGGGGGCAGGCCAAGGAGTGGTTTAGCGTAGTTAAGCGTTTTGACAGCTTGGATGGCTGGTCGATTCCCTGGCGCTTTCATGAGAACCTGCACAGTCTCCTACAGTTTCTTCTTATTATGAAACATGATGGTGCTTTGGATAACTGCCGCTGGCTGCACTTCTTCGGAGTAGCCCGCCTCAACTTGGTTGGTGGATTGACGTTGCTCATGCGGGCGCTACGCGAGCATGTTCGGCCAGATTTGGTAGTCAGCTACGACGCAGCGTCGCCCTTCATTTCCGGCGGACGAGTGCAACAGGCGTACAGTGGCTTGAGCTTCCGTCGTGACGGTGAAGTGGTGTTCGAGCCATGCCGGGTGCCCAACAGTGCGCACCTCGTTCATTCCAACAAGCCGTTTCCATTCGCGACCAGTCCAATCGGACGAGAGATGAAGCTTGGGGATTTGTGTGCACTTCCAGAAGGAAAGCGCCGGCAATCGGACCGGCTGTCACATTGGGATACGTTGTCTTCCCTTATGTTGATGAATCACAATCTCTATGTCCATATTGATGCCATCAATCAGCTAAACCGCATTGTCGATGTCTCGTCGGAATTCGATATGGGACTTCAATTACCTAAGCAATACCAAAAGCTAGCGGAGGTTTTGGATCGTATATTTGCAAGGGGACAAAGCCGCGAGCAAGCTAACCAGATTGTGCTCGACAACAAGAATGTACTGGAGTTTTTTGATCGGTCTTCTTATGTCACCGTCGCTCAACTGATTCAGGGGGAACGGCCCGATTGGTGGAACACCGACCTTGAGCCGTTCCCCTATTTCTCGGAAGTGCCTTGGTTCGAAGAATAATTACTTCTTCGCGTTTTTCGACTTTGCGGAGGCGCCGGACCTTGATGCTCCTGGCGCCTTCTTTGTTTCTGTCGTCTTGCTCTCTGCCTTTATGCAAATGCGGTATAGATCGCCGCGAAGCTGTGTCTCGACATTAATTACGTCCTCGCTGAGTGACCATCTGGTGCTGGCAGCCCCGTACTCCTCATAAAGAACCGAGAGCTTTCCGAGCAGGGTTCCCTTCATGATGCGCTTTACGGCAGGCAGGTCTTTCTGAGCCTCGACCACCAGAAGCGGCTTATCCTGATGTCCTTTGCAGAAGAACTTCACCAGCCCGCTTTTCTGATCGATTACGAGGTCGAGAGGGTTTTGCTTTTTCTGCTCTGCGGTATCGTTCTTATGAGTCTTGCGCTTCTCGTCCCAACTGGATCGAAGCTCAATCCACTGCGCGGCTGATAGTGCAACGCCAATTCCAGTGTTTTCCTTTGCTTTTACTGTGATTGGCTGGATGTTCACGTTGCTTCCCTGATCCAGATCAATGGCCTTCTGACCATCGACAGCATCAGCAAGCAACTTTATGCGACTTGTATCGCCACCAAATTCATCCTTCTCCTCGGCATCCATTCGCTCAAAACGCCAATTTCCGGCTGTTTTTTCATTACCAAGTGTTTCATATAGCGCAGCAAGATTATTCCCGTTCAGCAGATATCGGGTATTCGGCGGCAGACCTTCGATTGGCTTGGAAATGTGAGTCAGGAGAAACTTTGTCGGCTTCTCTGTGTCTCCGGTAAGGCTGGCACAGGCCCACGCATCCTCGTCGCCCGCCTCAATGACAATCTGCCTCGCGTCCTTAGCCGCACGATCAAAAAAGGTTTCGGCAAGCTGAGCACAACGAATGACTGGTCCAGCCTCCGACTTCTCCAGCCGCGTAACGGCTGATATGCCGTAGGCCAAGTCCTTCAAAGTGTCACTGCTTACGTATGCCTGTCGAAGTAATTGCCCTTGCTTCTTGCCATCCACCTCTTCAACCTTCACTAAGAACACGGCGACGCCCAGGCCCATGTCCTGAATTTCTTCACCATCAAAAACTAAATTGGCAGCGCCTTCGAATTCCTTCAGCTCAGCAATTGCCTGAACGCGCTCAGCTTCTTTGGCTTCATCGGTTTTCGGATTAGAGGCAGGTTGCGGGTCGACGAATTTGTCCCGCATTTTGCGAACGCCATCTTCTTTCAACCTCTGCTTCAACTCGTCAGGTGTCAGCTTTTCCTTTAGCGCCTGATGCAGAGCCATTGAATAGGTATTTGCCCGCTGCGGAATGTAATCGGCTTCGATCTCAGCTTTTGGATCGTTGCTTTGATTGCTCTGCCGCTTGTGTAGCAACGTCGCTTTCAGCAGGTTTGAGAACCTGTTCCCAGACGGCTCCTTTTGAATGTCGAACTCTTGCTTGCCAAGGCGCTTGCGTACCAAATCGTTGACGAGTTGAACGTGTTCCTTCGAATTATTCGCGCACAACAGATACAAATGGTAGAGCGACACCAGTGCTTCATATAGCACCATGTCGGTCCCGCGAAGCTGCACAAGAAAGTCGCGCGAATTCGCTTCCGACGTATCGAGCAGCTTTTGCGCTTCGATGGTCGAAACCGCCTTACCGCCGAGAATAACGATCTTGGTTTCGCTTGTTAGACTCGCAACTTCACCGGACATCCGCTCTCTCCTACTCGAAGGGAGTACGAGTATCGTACTCCCAAGGGAGGCGATCAAGCGGATTAATAAGCAGTGATTAGTATGTAGGCTGCACGGGGTTGCTGACGCGCCTACATCGCTCTTTCACCTCAAGGGACTTGGAGAAATACTAACCGCCTTTATTCACCAGGGTGGCGAGCGGTCTGGTCGCCGCGTTGAGATGATCAACGTTGGGCTGTATGGGCGCGCGTCGTCGGCCGCCGCGCTGACGGCGGCGTGACGGTGTCGGAGTTGGTGGTGGAGGGGATTGGGTGACGGCTGGGGCACGCTGCCCCGGTGCTCAGCAGATGAGCCGGGGCATGCGGCCGAGGGCGAGGTGGATGATCGCCTGATCAGGCGCGCTGGTCGGCAGGTGCACCTTGATCTGCGTCTTCATCTCCACGATACGCGCGGCGGTCTTCACCAAGCGCAGCCGCAAGGTGTCGAATTGCACCGTGCGCCAGCGGGAGCGTTTCGGCATCAGCGAGCGCAGGCTCCACAGCAGCCAGTACGCCCCGGCGTGCAGGAACAGGCGGAACTGGTTGGCCGTCGCCTTGGTGCAGGAGGTCCGGTCTGCGGCAAGGTGGGATTTCCAGGCTTTTATATGATTTTCCGCCTGTCCCCTCGCGCAATACAGGCCGGCATACAGCCAGCGACCCGTGCCGTGGCGTAGGTTGGTGACGATGAAGCGGCTGTCGGTGCCCTGGTCTCCTGCCTCGACGCGCGCGACGATGCGGCGGACCCGGCTCCAGGTGCTGGCCCCGTCATAGAATTCCTTGAAGCGGCGCACCTTGTCGGCTCCGGGCATGGCCTGGAAGCGCGCCGCGGTGCTGGCCTCCAGCGTGGTGACGTGACGGCGCAGTGTGCTGCTGGTCGGCAGACCGAGCACGTAGTCGAGCCCCTCCGCCTCGCACCAGTCCAGCACCTCCGGGCAGGCGTAATGGCCGTCGGCGCGCAGCAGGATCTCGGTCTTGGGCCAGTTTGCCCGAATGGCGCGGAGCAGGCGACGCAGGAAGGTCCGGATCTCCGTCCCCTTGGGCCGCTTGGCTGGGCGCAGCACAGCGGTGACAAAGCGGCCGTTGCCGTCGAAGACAACGATGGGCTGGAAGCCGTACTCGTCATAATGGGCGTTGAACAGGCGCAACTGCTGACCGCCATGCACCGTGTCGAAGGTGTCGTCTACATCCAGCACGATGCGCTTGGGCACCTGGCGAAAGGACGCGCAGTAGAGATCGACCATGGCTCGGCCCATGCGCAGCAGTGCGCGGGTATCCGGCAGGTTCTCCAGGCGCGAGATGGTGGCTTGCGAGCAAAGGTCACGCTCGGACGGCAGGCGTTCCAGGGCCATCTTGAACAGCGGGTCGGAGCGTAGGCTGCCGGCGTCGTTGCCGTCCTCGTAGCCCGCCGCGATGGCCAGCAGGCGAAAGCCGATGATGTCGGCCAGCGAATGCACGGTGCGCGTTGGATCGCGCGGGTCCTCAATACAGGCGGCCAGCCGATCGGCAATCCGCAGCCGCTTCGCCACCTCCCGCAGCACCAGCAGCCCGCCATCGGAGGACAGGCGGCCGCCATCAAAGCGCCCGATCACCGGCTTTCCAGCAACGGGTGACAGGCCGGGCAGCGGCAGGGTATGATCAACCATGGCGGGTGGGCGCTCCGGAAACGGCAGGAGTTGGCGTCAGCACCCAAATCCTACGGCCGCTCAACGGATGCCGCTACACCCGCCAACCCTCATGAATTTTCCCGGCTAATAAACCTTCAGGCTTTAGAGATATCCTACTATGGGCGTTTACCCGCCGCTTACTAGCCAAATTTGATGTTCCAACCTCGTGAGTTGCGAGATATAAAGGTTTAAATGTTTGTAGATTCTCATGTGAGTTGAGTTATGTCCGAAGCGTTTGCACGATACACGCCCCTGGTTGAACGCACATTTGCCCTACGCGCGTTTAACGAATGCGAAACCGAAATCAATCAACACTTTTGGTCCTTCAAAGTAATTTCAGAGTATTCCCGCTTTATAGCGCGGGCCGAACAAGCGAAATCACCCAACACGCCTACATCAGTAGTTTTTCACGCGACTGGTCCCGATGCGTGCAGAATACCGCCGACTGTAAGTGATTGGCTTAGCGCTAGTGATGAACTCGAGAATTGGCTCCGCCTTAGTGCGTTGGTTTCCGCATCGTCCTATTTAGAGGTTTATCTTCGGCAAGTCGTCCGCTCTGCACTAATGTCAGACCCTCTTTGTCGGTTCAGTCTAGCAAGGACCTTGGATGGCACTAAATTACTTAAAGCCAACCGAGAAATGCCTTATGAGAAGGAACTTGAGAGCGTTACCAAGGGCAGCTGGGAGTCGCGGTCGGCAGCTTTTAAATCTTTGTTTGGATCCGCCCCTCACATCCTCACGTCGAAGGCTAATCTATCGAAGTTAGAGAAGATAAGAAATATGCGCAATGATTTTGCGCATGGATTTGGGAGAAGCTTAGATGTGGCAAGCCCGACAAGCTCCTCAATTGGGCCATCCAGCCGCCTCACACAAAGAAAGTTTATTGAATACGTCGCTGCCCTTTCGAAAACAGCGATGGGGATAGATCGTTTCCTGATCGATAATTTTATCGGCAATTTCGAATTCATTGTGTTTTATCACGAGTGGAAGTCGAAACCTATTCTAGCAGAGGACCGGAAGTACACTGCACCCCGTGCACTTCAGCGTGCTTTCAACCGCGACGCAAGATGCCCCACTAGTACCGAATTTTGTGCCGGCCTCATCAAATTTTATGATGAGATATGATCGATAATGTGTGTGAAAATCTAGGCAGAGTTGCGTACGCCGGTGAGGTCTACCTATGTTCATGCGCTCCGCGCCAACTACGTCACCTGACAGCTCGATGAACATCGCCCATGTTGTATACGTATCGGCTGCGCGCCGTCGAGCTGTATGGTGCGGCTATAGCCCTAGCTCAAGCCCCGCACTTGCACCGTGTAAGAACGTGGAGCATCATAGGGGGACAAGCAAACGCACAATATGATGTATAGGAAAATAATCCTATAGCGCTAACTGTTTAGCACAACCTTAGCACATACTGCTTTGCATTCTATATAAAACAAGCACTTAAGCTAGCTCGATTGCAACTGAAAATCCCCGTGTCGGCGGTTCGACTCCGTCCCTGGGCACCATTCTCTTCAAGCACTTGGAGAGTGGTGTGTGATCTGCTTACAGAGCACGGTAAGCCGACGGTAAGCAACAGACATCTTACCAATCCGAGCATCAGGATCGATCCCCAGCATCACGCAAGATTGGCTTGCCAAACCTGAGAAATGGTTTGAGATGCCCTGACCCGCCTTTCGATCTGCCAAAATCAAGTTTCTTAAATAAATTCCAATCAGTTAACTGACTTTCCAAAACATCTTACAAATCATGTTCGCTTTGTCAGCTCTTAAAGCAATGCCTTTACTGTTTCTGTAACGCTCGTACTTTCGTAAATTTCGCCAGCGGAAACGGAACCTCCGCGAAGTCGAATGGCTGCGTCCAGCCCTTTGGGACCACGGACTTCAAAAACCGGTATCGATGACGACACCTCGAAAAGTTTTCCTTTGTAAGGCGGCGGTCAAAGCCCCTCGCCGGATCGGCAGGGCGCCGATGACGCACGCGGAATGAGCGTCGGCGGGGCAACGCGGATGCGGTCGTTGGCGGACGACACCCCCCGCGACAGCAAATCCAGGGCTTCCGCCGCGATGCGGTCGAACGGCACGCGCACCGATGTCAACGGCACCGACAGGCGGCTGACGATTGGGATGTCGTTGTAGCCGACCAGGGAAACTTCCTCCGGGACCGACAGCCCGAGCTTCACCAACGCCGACAGCGCGCCGATAGCGGTGTTGTCGTTCATGGCGAAGATCGCGGTCGGGCGCGCCGCCGCACCCATCAGGCGCTCGGCCGCGTCAGCGCCGGAATCGATGCCGAAGGTCGATTCGACAATCCAGTCGGGATCGACCTCCGCCCCCGCCTCGCTCATCGCCCAGCGATAACCGGCCAACCGGCCTCGGCTGCTCGACGCATAGCTTGGCCCGGCGATGATGCCGATCCGGCGATGGCCGAGATCCAAGAGATGGCGCGTGGCCAGATAGCCTCCCAGCCGGTCATCCCCGACCGACGACATGCTGTGCCCGTCGCTGCGCAATGCCAGCACATAGGGAATGCCCCGCTTCTCGAGCCGGACCGGGAAATCGTCGCCCTCCCTGGCCGTCGACAGGACCAGACCGTCCACGCCCCGCTTCAGCAGGCTTTCCGCCGCGCCCCGGTCGGCCTCCGGCTCGTCGTCGGTCGTCGCCACGATGGCGAAGCGCCCGGAGCGGGTGCAGGCATGCGCCAACGCCTCATAGAGCATCGCCATCACCGTATCCGTCAGTCGCGGCACGATCACCCCGATCGTGTTGGTGTTGCCACGGCGCAGGCTTGCCGCCGCGTCGTCGCGCACATAGCCGAGTTCAGCGGCGACCTGACGCACCTTGCGGGCCGTCTCGCTCTCGGACCTCGGCAAACGCTCGTCGAGAATTCGCGACACCGTGGATTTCGATACGCCCGACGCCGCGGCGACGTCATGCAGCGTCACCCGCCCCTGTCTCTCTTGCGGATCGTCTCTGCTGAACACCGGCCGGCCCCTCGGGAATTGTCGCAGCCCCAAGATAATGGTTGACACCCAAATTATTCAAGACTTACGTTGGGAACGTTCCCGGCAACGTTCCAAATATCGTTCCCGGAACATCGCTGGACCGTAGCACGGCCCGGAAAAACCCTCACATTTCATAATGATCCTGGAAGGCATCGGAACCATGGCCATCGATTGGAAGGGACTGAACCCCGCGCCCGTTACGCTGTTCAAGGACAACGGCGATGTCGATTTCGACGGCAACGCCCGCCTGGCCAAGTGGCTGGCCTCGATCCCCGGCGTGAAGAGCCTGGTCATTCTCGGTCATGCCGGCGAGGGCACCTTCCTCACCCATGACGAACAGATCGAACTGATCCGCGTCTACAAGGACGCGACCCCGCTGCCGGTCGTCGCCGGCATCACCGGTGAAGGCACCAAGGTCGCCGAGTTGGAGGCGAAGGAGAAGTTCGAAGCCGGCGCCACCGGCGCCCTGGTCTACCCGAACCATGGCTGGCTGCGCTTCGGTTACCAGAAGGGCGCCCCGGTCGACCGCTACAAGGCCGTCGCCCAGTCCGGCCTGGAATGCATCCTGTTCCAGTATCCGGCGGTGACCAAGGCCAACTACGACCTGGACACCCAGTTGCAGATCGCCGCCATTCCGGGCGTCACCGCCACGAAGAACGGCGTGCGCGACATGAAGCGCTGGTACAACGAGATCCCGGCGCTGAAGAACGCCTTCCCGGACCTCGCCATCATGTCCTGCCATGACGAATGGCTGCTGCCGACGATGTTCGACGTCGACGGCCTGCTGGTGGGCTACGGCAACATGGCGCCCGAACTGCTGATCGAATATCTCGCCGCCGGCAAGGCGCAGGACTATCCGCTGGCCCGCAAGTATCACGAACAGCTTCTGCCGATCACCCGCGCGGTCTATCACCGCGGGTCGCACATGGAGGGTTCGGTCGCGCTGAAGCATGCCCTGCGCGCCCGCGGCCTGATCGACAACGTCAATGTCCGCGAGCCGCTGAAGCCGCTGGGCGACGGTGCCGACGAGGAAATCCGCGCCGCGGTGAAGGCGTCCGGACTGACCGTGATCAAGAACGCGGCCTGAAAGAGCGGGGCCACCCAAAAGGTGGCCCCTCTTTCGTCCCGCGATCCTTTCGGCGGCGATGCGGACTTTGCCCGACCGCCGCCGGGGAGCCAAACTGGGAGGGCCTCCGGCAGCCACGGGCTTCCGGCAATAAGAAAAAACATCATCAGGCTTGAGAGGAAACGCCATGCTCATGCAGACATCCGGGGATGCCGCCGCCTCCGGGCGAGACGCCGCGGCTGGACAGAGCGCCAGCCAATTCGATGGACAGGCGGACATCAGCGCCCGGCTTGAACGGCTTCCGATCACCAAACGGGTCTTCTGGACCCGCAACATCATCGGCGCCGCCACTTTCTTCGATGGCTATACGGTGATCGCCATCGCCTATGCGATGCCGGTTCTGGTTCGCGAATGGGGGCTTGGCCCGGAACAGACCGGACTGATCCTGTCGATGGGCTATCTGGGCCAGCTCATCGGCGCCGTCTTCTTCGGCTGGCTGGCCGAACGGATCGGCCGCCTCAGCGTCCTTCTCTTCACCATCCTGCTGTTCGTCAGCATGGATTTCGCCTGCCTGTTCGCCTGGGGTGCTGCGTCGATGATGGCGTTCCGCTTCATCCAGGGCATCGGCACCGGTGGCGAGGTGCCGGTCGCAAGCGCCTACATCAACGAATATATCGGATCGAAGGGACGCGGCCGCTTCTTCCTGCTCTACGAGGTGATGTTCCTGCTGGGCCTCGTCGGCGCCGGCCTCATCGCCCGGGCCCTGGTTCCGGTCTATGGCTGGCAGGCGATGTTCCTGGTCGGCATCATTCCCGGCATCATCCTGATCCCGTTCCGCTTCTTCATGAAGGAATCGCCGCGCTGGCTGGCCTCCAAGGGCCGTTACGCGGAGGCCGACCGGATCGTCGGCCAGTTGGAGGCGAGCGCCACGGCCTCGGGACATCAGCTTGAGACGCCGAAGCCCATCCCGACCCGGGCGAAAGCCAGCTCCAACTGGAACGAGCTGTTCTCCGGCTTCTATCGGCGCCGCACCTTCACCATCTGGGCGATGTGGTTCTGTTCCTATCTCGTCGCCAACGGCATGATCACCTGGCTGCCGACGCTGTACCGGCAGACCTTCAATCTGCCGCTCGAAACCAGCCTGATGTACGGTCTGCTGACCTCGGTCGCCGGAGTCATCGCGTCGGTCGCCTGCGCGCTGCTGATCGACAAGGTCGGGCGCAAGCGCTGGTACATGTGCGCCTTCTTCGCCGCTCCGCTGCCGCTTCTCGCCCTCGCTTTCCTCGGCGCCACCTCGCCGGTGGAGGTGCTGGTCCTCGCCGGGCTGGCCTATGCGATCCTGCAAACGATCACCTTCTCGCTCTACCTCTACTCGGCGGAGCTGTATCCCACCCGCATGAGGGCGCTCGGCACCGGGCTTGGCAGCGCCTGGCTGCGCCTCGGCTCTTCCACCGGTCCCATTCTGGTCGGCATTCTGATGGGGTCGGCCGGCATCCAGTCGGTGTTCGCGACCTTCGCCGCCGTCTCGCTGGTCGGCGCGGTCATCACCGCCCTCTTCGCCGTCGAGACCAAGGGCAGGGTTCTGGAAGAACTGTCGCCCTGACCGTCCCGGGCCACGGCGCGGGCGACGCCCGCGGAGACAAGCCAGACGGTTGCTCACCCCCCGGGCGATGCGCGCGGTTTTGTTGGCCAGAGCCACGGCAGCTCCGTCGCCCAACCGCGGGAAAGAGAAGCAGGCCTTATGGACGGTGAAGCGTCTTGACCTCCAGAAAATCCTCCAGGCCGAACCGTCCGCCCTCGCGTCCGTTACCGGATTGCTTGTAGCCGCCGAACGGGCTGCCGTAGCGGTGCGGCGCGCCGTTGATATGCACCATGCCGGCGCGCAGCCGGCTTGCCACCCGTTCCGCGCGGGCCGGATCGCCGGTCTGGATATAGGCGGCAAGACCATATTCGGTGTCGTTGGCGATCTCGATCGCTTCCTCCTCGCCGTCGAACGGGATGATCGCCAGCACCGGCCCGAACACCTCCTCGCGCGCGATGCGCATGCTGTTGTCCACGTCGGCGAAGATCGTCGGCCTGACGAAATAGCCGGTCTCGAAGCCGTCCGGCTTTCCCGCCCCGCCAACGAGCGGCCGGGCCCCTTCGGCGATCCCCGCTTCGATCAGCGCCTGGACCCGGCCATATTGGACGTCGCTGACCAGCGGCCCGACATGCGGACCTTCCTCGGCGGGATTGCCGACCTTGACCTCTTGACCAGCACGTCTGGCGATCTCGACAGCCCGGTCATAGACCGACCTCTGCACCAGAAGACGGGTCGGCGCGTCACAGGACTGGCCGGAATTGTTGAAGCATTCCAGGACGCTGGCGGTGATGCGGTCTTCGAGGTCGGCGTCCTCGAACAGGATGTTCGGCGACTTGCCGCCAAGCTCGAGCGTCACGCGCTTGACGGTCTCGGCGGCGTCCTTGCTGACGGCGATGCCGGCGCGCGTCGATCCGGTGAAGGACATCATGTCGACATCGCGATGCCTCGACAGCGCGGCCCCCACGCTGGGACCATCGCCGTTGACGAGGTTGAAGACGCCGGCGGGGAAGCCGGCCTCCTCGATCATCTCCGCATACAGCATGGCGTTGAGCGGCGTCAGCTCGCTCGGCTTCAGCACGCAGGTGCAGCCGGTCGCCAGCGCCGCGACGACCTTCAGGGCGATCTGGTTGATCGGCCAGTTCCACGGCGTGATCAGTCCGCAGACCCCCACCGGTTCGCGCAGGATGACATCGCCGTTCGGCAGCGCCTCGCGCATCGGCAACCGTTTCAAGGCATCGATGTAGCCTTGGAGATGGCCGACGCCGACATCGGCCTGCTGCTCCCGGCTCATGCTGATCGGCGCGCCGAGTTCGAGCGTGATCGTCTGCGCCATCTCCTCGTAGCGGCGCTTGTAGACCGCCAGCAGAGCCTCCAGAAGCGCCAGACGCTCCTCGACACTGGTGCGGCTGTAGGTGACGAAGGCGGTCTTCGCGGCGGCGACGGCGCGGTCGATATCGGCGGCCGTTCCCATCGAGATCACGGCGACCGGCTGCTCGGTCGCCGGATTCAGAACCTCCCGGTCGTTCGCCGCAAGCGGGGCGACCCATTCACCATTGATATAGAATTTCCGCCGGTCGATCATTGCTTTCCCTCCCGCTACAGATGCTTCTGTTTGTCGTTCAGCCAGTCGGTGATCAGTTCGCGAAAGCGCTCGCCACCGAAGCTGGGGAAATGCCCGCCATGCACCACCCGCACGGGGAGCTTCAGGAGCCGTTCCATCGACGCCAGATAATCCTCGGCGTTCGAATGATAGGTGTCCTCGATCAGCGGCCCGTCATAGAGGATGTCGCCCGAAAACAGCGTCGCCGTGGCATCCTCCCAGATCGCGATGCCGCCGGGGGAATGGCCGGGCGTATGGATGATCTCGAAGCTGCGGTCGCCCAGGTCGATCCGGTCACCGTCCTGGAGGATGCGGGTCGCCGGGGCCTTCTTCACCGCGTAGCAGGTCGAGCAATAAGGTTCGGGCGGCAACCGATCGAAGATGCCGTCGCTGACATAAGGGTCGGCGAGCGTGTTGGCCCGCGTCGGCCCGGCGATGATGTCGGCTTCGGCGGCATGCACCGCGCGGCAGTCGAATTCATGATGGCAGCCGATATGGTCGAAATGGGTGTGGCTGGCCACCGCGATCAGGTCGCGTTCGGTGACCAGCGGCACCCAGTCCCGCAGCGAGACGACGCCCATGCCGCTGTCGACCAGCATGTCGCGGTCGCGGCCGCGCACATGCCAGATGTTGCAGCGGTAGAATTCCTGGATGAAGGGCTCGGAAATCGCCGTGACGCCATCATCGAGACGGCGCAGCGCATACCAGTCTTCGGCGCGGGCGCGCTCCATCGATCAGGCCCTCCCGGCCGGGGTGGGCAGGGCCACGACATCCTCGGCCTCGACCGCGAGCGCGACCTCCTGGCCGTCCGTGACCGTCGCCGACGCCGGCATATGCGCCATGATGGTCAGATCCCCGGCCAGATCCCCGGCGGCGGCGGGCTTCAGATGGCAACGGTAATGGGTGCCGAAGAAAGCGGCATCGGCGATGCGCGCCTGTCCGAGCGGCGTGAGCGGACGGTCGGCCTTGCAGGCGCGGCGGAAATGCTCCGGCCGGATGCAGAGCGTCACCTGCTGCCCCACGGCAGGCTCGGCGGCGGTGAAATTGCGCCGGGGAAGCACCAGGCTGCCGATCGCGGTCCCGACCTTGGCCGTCGCCGCGTCCAGCGCCTCGACCACGCCGGGCAGGAAGTTCGTCTCGCCCAGGAAGCCGGCGGAGAACAGCGAGCGTGGGCGCATGTAGATCTCGGCCGGCGGGCCGAAATCCTCGACACGCCCCCGGTTCATCACCGCGATGCGGTCGGCGATCGCCATCGCCTCCTCCTGATCGTGGGTGACATGCACGAAGGTGGTGCCGACCCGCTTCTGGATCGCCTTCAGCTCATCCTGCATCTGGCGGCGAAGTTGAAGGTCGAGCGCGCCGAGCGGCTCGTCGAGCAGCAGCACGTCGGGGTCGACCGCCAGCGCGCGGGCCAGCGCCACCCGCTGGCGCTGGCCGCCGGACAATTCGTGCGGCTTCTTCTCGGCCGACTCCTTGAGCCCGACGAGATCGAGCAGCGCCTTCGCCCGCTCGTCGCGCGCGGCCCTGGCGACACCGCGCATCCTGAGACCGAAGCCGACATTGTCCTTCAGCCGCATGTGCGGAAACAGCGCGTAGTCCTGGAACATCGTCGTCGTCGGCCGCTTGGCCGGCGCGACATGGGTCATGTCCTTGCCGCCGATCATGACGCGACCCGAGGTCGGCGAGAGAAAGCCGCCGAGGATGCTCAGGAGCGTGGTCTTGCCGCAGCCGGATGGCCCGAGCAGCACGATGAACTCGCCGGCCGCGATGTCGAGGCTGACATTGTCGAGCGCGGTGAAGCCGACGAAGGTCTTCGTGGCATTCACGATCGAAACCGGCGCGGTCATGATTTCCTCGTCCTTCTGAACAGCCAAAGTTCCAGCACCATCAGCACGCTGACCGACACCAGGAAGACCAGCGATCCAACGGCGTTGGTCTTCGGGTTGAGACCGGAGCGCAGCAGGCTCCAGATCTCGACGGGCAAGGTCACGTCGAAGCGCGACAGAAGGAACGCGATGATGAACTCGTCCCAGCTGAAGGTCACCGACAGGAAGAATGCCGCCAGAAGCGAGGGCAGCAGCATCGGCGCCGTCACCAGCAGCATGACCTTGACTTCGCCGGCGCCGAGATCGCGGGCGGCGCGCTCGATGTTGACATGGTGCGCGCCCATCGACGAGTAGATGAGGGCGAAGCAGAGCGGCAGGTTGATCACCACATGGCCGATGCCGACCGTCCACAGCGACAGTCCGACGCCGAGCGCGTTGAGCACGGTCAGCAGCCCGAGCGCGATGATCAGGTAGCTGACGGTCATCGGCGCGATCAGCAGCCCGCGCTGCAACGCCGAGCCGGGCAGCCGATAGCGGGCGAGCGCATAGGCGGCGAGAAAGCCGAAGAGACAGGCGACGAAGGACGAGACCATCGCCACCACGAAGGAATGCAGCAGCGCGGCCATCAGCTTGCCGTCAGCGAACACCGCCTCGTACCAGCGCAGCGAGACGCCGTTGAACGGCGGCACCGGCAGGCGCCCGTCCTGGAAGGAGAACAGCACCAGCACGACCACCGGCAGGAAGATGAAACCGAAGAGCAGGGCGGCGTAGAGCCAGGAGGCCAGGGCGGCGAGAAGCTTGCGCGTCATCAGGCCCTCTCGATCTTCAGCCAGCGCGCGCAGGCGATGTAGGCGGCGGTGATCACCAGCATCAGGATGATCGACAGGGCCGCGGCCATCGGGAAGTCGGCCCGGCGGCCGAGTTGCAGCATGATGATCTGCGGCAGGACCAGCTCATTGTTGCCGCCGAGGATCTGCGGCGTGACATAGTCGCCGATGCACAGCACGAAGGTCAGGAACGCGCCGGTCATGATGCCCGGCAGCGTCAGCGGCAGGATGACATGCCAGAAGGTCTGGAGCCCGTTGGCGCCCAGGTCGGCCGCCGCCCGCCGGTAGTTCGGCGACAGCTGCACGAGGTTGGCATAGATCGTCAGCGTCAGCAGCATGACGAAGAAATGCACGAAGCCGATGACGGTCGCGGTCCGGTTGCTCGCCAACTCCAGCGGCTGGCTGATCAGCCCGATCTGCATCAGGGTCTGGTTGATGATTCCGGTTTTCGACAGAACCAGCAGCCAGGAATAGGACCGCACCACATAGGAGGTCCAGAAGGGCAGCACGGCCAGCATCAGCGCCAGTCGCTGCAACCGCCGCGGCACCCGTTCGGCGATGATCCAGGCCAGCGGGTAGGCGAGCAGCACCGACAGGACCGTCACGATCGCCGTGATCTCCAGCGAGTTGACCAACCCCTTGAACAGCGCGCTCTTTTCGAAGAAGGCGAGATAGTTCGTCAGCGTCCAGCTTTGGACGATCACGCCGCCCTGCTGTGTCCACAGGCTCATCGCGACCATGAACAGAAAGGGCGCGACGAAGAAGACGAGCGTCCACGCAAGCGCCGGGACGACGAACGCCCATGCCTTGCGCTGCTCCTTGTCATTCAGGGATAGGGTCGTCATCGGCGCAAGCTCCGTGCCGTCGGCCTCCGGTCCCGTCCGGCCCGCCGGTTGGCAGGGACGGACCGGAGCGCCGCCATCGTCGTTCAGACGCAGCCCTGCGTCACCGAAGGCTACTTCTGGAGCATCTCGGTCCAGGCATCCTGCATTTTGGCGTCCAGGTCAGGCGTGGGGACCGGATAGAGCTGCGTCTTCTTCAAATAATCCGCCTGCTCGGTCCAGCGCAGCGCCGTCTTCTGCGCGTCGGTCAGCAGCGCGCCGGCCTTCTGGTTGGCGGGCATCGCCCAATAACAGGCGGCCGTCGCCAGACGCGCCTGCCCCTCGGGGCTGACGATATATTGCACGAACTTCAGCGCCAGATCCTTGCGGGTCGAGTCCTTCATGACGCCGATCGACTGCGCCCAGCGGACCGCGCCCTGATCGGGAATCACCCAGTCGAGATTGGGCTTGTCCTTGACGAGACCGGCCGTCAGCCATTCGCCGCCGCCGAAGACGATATCGACCTCGCCGGTGGCGAGCGCCGTCTGCGACGACACCACGTCGCTGACCTGCTTGGCGTTCTTCTTGAGGTCGAACAGCTTCGACCTGATCGCCGGCAGATCGGCCTCCTTCAGGTCCGCGGTCGGCTTGCCGAGCACGATGCCGGTCAGACCGATCATCGGCAGATAATAGTCGTAGACGGCGATCCGGCCTTTGTATTTGTCCGACCACAGCTTGGACATGTCCCGCATATCGGCGGGATCGACCTTGGTCTTGTCGTAGGAGACCGTGTTGTAGCCGAATTTTTCGGTGACCGCGTAGGTCTTGCCGTTGCGCGTGTTGTTGGCCTCCATGCGCACTTCCGGGAAGAGGTCGGCGGTCGGCAAGGCGCCCGCCGGGATCTCGCCGAGGATGTTCTTGTCGACCGCCTGCTGCACGTCGACGCCGTCGATGACGAGAACATCCCAGTCGCCGGGGCGCGACTGGCTGATGATCGACAGCGCCGTGCCGGTGCCTTCATATTCCTTCAGGTTGACCTTGACGTTGTTCGCCTTCTCGAACGGCTCGATCAGCGCCGGATCGGTGTGATCGCACCAGACGAGCGCGTTCAGCGTGGTCTGCGCGGCGGCTGGCGCCGCCACCAGAGCGGATGCGGCACCCAACGACAGCACGGCAATCGAAGACAGCAGCCGGCGCGCCAACGCGCCTTCCAATGCAGGATTCATCGTTTCGCTCTCCGCTCGGCGGCGCTCCCGTTCGCGCCCATACAAAAAGATTGAATGGATTCAGTTTTGCGTCAATATGAAATCTGAATGCGTTCAGAATTTGAGGTTTCGATATGACGGGGCTCCGCGCACGGCAGAAGGCGGACCGGAACCGGCGCATCCTGGAGGCGGCGACCGCCCTCTTTCGCGACGCCGGTTACGACAGCACGCGCATCGAAGACATTGCCGAGAGAGTCGGGGTGTCGCCGGGAACCCTTTATAATTATTACGAAAACAAGGGAGACATCCTGGTCGCCGCGGTCTCCATGGAGGTCGAGGAGGTGCTGGAATCAGGCAAGTCCATCGTCGAGGCCCCGCCCAAATCGGCGCTCGACGCCCTTCAGGCGCTCATTGACCTATATTTCGACCACTCGCTCGTCTATTTCAGCAAGGAGATGTGGCGCACGGCGATGGCGATCTCGATCCAGCAGCCCGAAAGCCCGTTCAGCCGCCGCTATACCGAACTCGACGCGAGGCTGTGCGATCAAGTTTCCACGCTGATTCAGACGCTACAGATGCAAGGCGTGATCATCCCCGGCATTGACGCCGTCGCCGTTGGCCAAATGGTCTTCAACAATCTCAACATGATGTTCATCGAGTACGTCAAGGATGACGCCATGACGCTGGAGACGCTGAAGGACCGTGTCTTGCGCCAGAACCGGCCCCTTGTGCAGTTGATCGGCCAACCCATGATTTAAATACGAGCGGATATCTTTAATAGGCCCCGTCAGCCTTCGCGTCAGCTTGCTCCGCGGCTCAGGGCTGATATGGAGGATCGCCTTCGATCTGGAGGTGAGGATTGGCCTCCCGCACTGCCACTCGATCGGGACGACGGAGCGTTCGGTCCACGGCCACCGCTGATTCCGCTGCCCGAGCTTGCACGATCGGACCGAAAGCTCCTACGCGGCTTGGTCTTTTCACGCTTGGCCTTAAGTGCGATCGTTTCAAGCGGTATCGCTTGAGGCGTTGATCGCACGAAAAACCAAAAGCTTGGAGTCTGTCTGTTGATTCAATAATCACCAGACAGACTCAAAAAGCCGTGGGCGGTGGGCGGCGGCACTACCTTCCAGAGCCCCATCATGCCTGGGCCATGGGCGTGCCGGTCAACCGGACAACGTCGGTGCACCAGGGTTATCGCATTTGACAAGAATTGCCCTCTCCCGGGGCGGGAGAGGGTGTCAAATGCGATAGCCGTGGTCGGTGCACAAGGTGCGGGTCGTCTGACACCGACCACTCTCCAATCGACATCCGATCCTCCCGCCGCCAAGCAGGAAAAGTGAATAAAAACACCACGTCAAATGAAGCTACGGCAACAGATATGCTTCTCAGCTCATATTCAGATCAGCGGCATGGTGTTTCAGGAAATTGATACCGGCCTCATAGCCGACACGGAAAAGCCGATCCAGGCTGGACCGCTTCCAGGTCAGGGCCTGGGACAGGTCGTGCGGCGTCAGGTCGAAATGAACCTTCAGCAATTTGCAATTCGGGTATTTGGCGTTGTGAACCAGTTCGAACAGCTTCAGATCGGCCCGCGCCAACGCCACCAGCGGAGTGATCATCTGCTGTCCATAGGAATCCCATAGATTCTTCGGAGCGTGAAGCAGGCCATCGATCCCGATCACGTCGAATACAACCATGGTGTCGATATCCGGCTCGTGCTCCAACAACGCCTTGAAGTTGAACGTATCGCGGCTGGCGCCCTCGATATAGAGCTTGTCATCAAGCGGATAGGGCGGATAGATGAAGGGATAGGACAGGCTTGCCTTGAAATGCCGCATGTCGATCTCGCTCTTGTCGAAGATCGCCATCTTCTGATCGGTCAGGCAATAGGCATTCAGATAATAGTCGAGCTTTACCTCTTTCAGCTTGTTAAAGTCCACCAGCTCTTCGATGAATGGCGCATGGGCGCACAGCCCCTTGCTTTTCAGCGTCAGGTTGGATGGGGAGACGATCGCCCAGATCATCTGGATGAAATCGCTGGCCAGCTTCTGCGATGGCGTCATGTTGAGCTGGTTGGTGATCTTCTCATAGCCCGGCATCAGCTTGAGCAAGCCACGGAACGCCGATGCGGCGAGACCGCCCTTCTGGAAAACCTTGTAGTCCATCGGGACGAACCGATAGATCGGATCGGAAATTCCCAGATTGACCGAATTGTAAAGCGCTTCGGTGCGGGTCATGCCTTTCGGGGCGAGATAGGTCAGCCCCACCACCGCGCCGCCGCCCGCCATGGAGATGACGTCGAACTGCACCCCGGCCTCCTCGAAGGCCAGCAGCGCGCCGGTCATCAGCGTATAATTGGGGGCACCGCCACCAAGAACAAGCGCGACCCTTTTCTTCATGATGTCCTCACTGTCCGGGGAGTGGATATGCGTCCCACAGTCTCAGCGGACGGGGAAGCCAGCTCATGATTGATGGTGCTCTGGATGAACAGCGCGTCCTCGACGATCGAGTAATGTGACCCGCGCCGGATGTGGACCTGAAAGCGGCTGTTGGTGAAGCGGCCCCATCCGAGCACGTCTTCACGCGAGACGTACGGATCGCCGTACGAGATGAAGCAGGTCAGCGGCACGTCCCAGGGACGGGTCGGCTGGAACCGATAGTTCATCGTCATCTCGAATTCGGCCCGTACCGCCGGAAGCATCAGGCGGCGCAGTTCGGGGTCGCGCAGGAACTGCTCGGTCGCCGCCATATCGAAATGGCGGAGCATCGCGGCGAACACCTGCTCGGACTGCCGGTAGGGAGGGATTTCGGGACGGTATCCCGGCATCCCCATCATGGCCCGCCCCAGCTTCTTCTCGAACCGACCGACCTCCTGCACACGGTCCGGCGCGCGGGCGCCGGACACGAAGATGTGCTGCGGCGTCACCCCGCGTTCACTGATCAGCTTGCGGGCCACCTCATACATGGTGAGGCCGCCCAGGCAGTGGCCGAACAGGGCGATGGGCCGGTCGAGCCGTCCGGCCAGGGCGTCCAGCACGCGATCGACGAACACGCCCAGCTCGTGGACCGGATCCTCGGTGATACGGGCGAGACGGCCCGGCGGTTCGACCGCCAGGACCTCCACGGTTGGATCGATGCCGTTCGCCCAGTCCCGGAACACCGCCGAACCGCCGCCGGCGAAGGGGAAGCAGATCAGGCGCATGCGCGGCTCGCGGCGCCGGCCGATCGTCACCAGCCAGGGGCTTCCATTGTCGCCGCCGGAATACGCGCCGTTCCGGCCTTCGGGCCGTCCGGCCGGCCTGAAAGCTCCCTGAGCCTGCCCCTGGCCCGACCCCTGGCCGTTGACCGGAGCGGAACGGACGACTTCGCGGACGGCTTCCGCCCGCACGGTGCGGTCGGGACCCGGCACAGCCGGCCCCCCGGCGCCCTTCAGATCGGGCCAGACCTCATCGACCAGCTCTTCGATGCTCGGTCCCCGGATCAGCACGACCGCGGGGATCCGAACCGACAAGCCAGCCTCGACACGGTTGATCAGCGTGACGGCCATCAGCGAGTCAAGGCCCAGTTCCCGCAACGGACGGGTGGGATCGACCGGCTTGGTCAAGCCCAGGGTCGCCATGACCTGCTGGCCGATGACGGCGACCAGGGCGCTCCGTCGCTGTGCCGGTTCGGTGGAGGTCAGCCCGTCCGGCAAGGCCGCCGGCTCCGCGGACTCCGCAACCGCTGCCGCCGGCAGCACCTCCTCGTAATAGCGCGGCGGCCGGGTGAACTGGCGGGCGAAGGCCGTCCAGTCGTTGATCGTGACCGCCGCCTGTTCGATCTCGCTGCCGACCACGGCGTCGAGCGCCTCGGCCCCCACCTCCGGCGGGATGTAGATCAGGCCGCGGGCACGCCAGATCGCCTCGCCCTGCTCGCCCGACAGGGTGGCGAGACCGACGGCGGCCCAAGGTCCCCAGTTGATGGCGAGCGCCGGCAGACCCAGCCGGCGCCGATGGGTGACCAACGCGTCGAGACAACCGTTGCCGCTGGTGTAGTTGACTTGTCCGCCGGCACCGAACAGGCTGAGAATGGAGGAATAGACGACGAAGGCGTCGAGGGGCAGGTCGCGTGAGTAGCGGTGCAGATACCAGGCCGCGTCCAGCTTGGGAATGGTGGCGCGGCGGAACTTCTCCCAACCCATCTGCGGAATGGTGGCATCATCGAGCACCCCGGCGGAATGGACGATGCCGCGCAGAGGCACGGAACCCCGGCCGAGCTTTTGCAGAAGACGCTGCACATCCTTCCGCCGCCCGATGTCGGCCTTGGCGACGGTCACCCGCGCGCCGAGCCCCTCCAGCATCTCGATGACCGGCTTGGCGGCGGGATCGTCGGCCCCGCGGCGGCTGGCCAGCACCAGATCGCGGACCCCCCGCGACTGGATCAGCCAGCGCGCGGTTTCCACGCCCAGCGCGCCCAGACCGCCGGTGATCAGCCAACAGCCGGCAACGCTGGAGCCGGCGGTGGCGAGAGTCGTGGCGACTGGCTGCGCCGACCGTTCCGGGACCGGCTGCCGGACGAAGCGGGCGACATATCGGGTCCGATCACGGAAGGCGACCTGATCCTCGCCATCGTCGCGGAGCAGATGATCGGCCAGCGCGGCCACCTCCACCTCGCTCCCGTCGGCATCCGCGGCCTCCAGATCAGCCAGTCCGCCCCACAGGGCCGGCGCCTCCAGCGAGACCGAGCGTCCGAACCCCCAGAGCCCGCCCTGGACGACGGCCTGGGGCGGCTCGGTTCCGGTGGCCGAAACCGCGTTGCGCGTCACCACCCACAGCCGGGGCACGGCCGGATGGCGGTTGCGCGCCTCGGCCAGCGCCTGGGTGAGCAGCAGCAGGTTGCCGAAGGCCCGGCGGCGTGCCGGCTCGATCTCAGCATCGCCATCGGGGTCGAGATGGGCGTCCAGTCCCCACAGGGAGACGACTCCCGCCGGACCGCCGCCGGCATTGCGGATGAGGCTGTCGATCGGCTCGGCGAATTCCGCGGCGCCGACGGCCATGCCGTCCTCGGCCGCGATCCCGTCAAGGGAAAGCAGGCGGCAGGTCGCGCCCTGCGCGGTCAGGCGGGCGGCCAGCGCCTGCCCCACCCCGCCGTCATCGGCAAGGATCAGCCAATGGGATGGGGCCGTCGCCGTTCTCGCCGCCACCTCCATCGCCGGAGAGGGCTTCCACGACACGCGGTAAAGCCAGTCGGCCGCTGTCCGGTGTTCGGCGAACGCCGAGACGGGAACCGGCTTCAGCGTCAGGCCGGCGATCTCGGCGACCGGGTGACCCTCCAGGTCGAGGATGTCGATATCGACCACCACCGTCCCGTCTGGCGTCCCGTCCTCCCCCGCGCTCCGCCGCCGGGCGTAGGCCCAGACCTCGCGCCGGCCATCGGCAGCCATGGCGAACCCCTCGATGGCCACCGGCAGATGAAGGGTCCGGGTCGGCAGGGGCGGCGCGACGAAGTCGCCATACTCCTCGATGACCGCCGGATAGATGTGCAGACAGGCGTCCAGCAGAGCCGGATGCGGCGGATCGCCATCGGCCGCGGCCACAATGTCCGGCAGCCGGACCTGGGCCAGCACCTCGCCGTCACCGCGCCACAGGGTCTGCACACCGCGGAAGGCCGGACCATAGGTCAGCCCGATGGCGGCGAGGGCGCCATAGACGCGGTCGGCCGGCAACCCCTCGCCGCAGCGCCCGCGAACCGCCGCCAGATCAAGCGGCGGCTGCCGCAGAACCTCCCCCGGGCGCAGGCGTCCGGTGATGTGGGGGATCCAGGGGGCGTCGTCCCCACCGCTGCTCGAAAGGCGGGCGTCGAGCGTCGATCCCTCGCCGGGGGACAGCAGCAGGCTGACCGCGCGTTCCCCATCATCGGGGAGGATCAGCGCCTCGTGATAGGAAAAATCCTGGATGGCCAGCGGCGCGGAGCCGAAATGCGGCGCGGCCGCCTGAAGCAGCGCCGTCAGGGCGGCGGTGGTCGGCAGCACCATCCGGCCATGAACCCGGTGATCGGTCATCCAGGCCGGATTTCGGGCGTCCAGCACGCTTTCATACTGGATGTCCCGCAGGGGGGAACGCACGCGCCGGCCGGGCCATCCCTGGCCGGGTATGCGCTGCGGTCCCGCCGCCGCCCCTCGCCCGGCCCGATCGCCCGCCCGGTCGATCCAGTGCCGTTCGCGCTGGAACGGATAGGTCGGCAGCGGGATCCGGCGCACGGCGTAGGGCCGGTCGAACGCCTGCCAGTCGATGCGATGACCGCGCCGGTAGAGCACGGCGGCCGTCTCGGCCAGTTCCTTCCACGCCGCGCCGTCCCTGCCGATGGTGGCGAGCCAGGCCAGCCCCTCGCCCTGCGCGGTGGTCTGGCCCAGCGCCAGCAGGCTCTTGCCGGGGCCGATCTCGATGAAGTCGGTGATGCCCTCCGCCGCCATCGCCCGCACGCCGTCGGCGAACCGCACCGCTTTCAGGGCATGGTCGCACCAGTAATCGGCGGATGGCGCCTCGGTGACCGGGCCGCCGGTCAGGTTGGAGATCCAGAGCAGCCGGGGCGCGCTGGCGGGAGCCGCCGCCGCCGCCGCCCGCAGCTCGGGCATCGCCGGGGCAAGCAGCGGCGAATGGAACGCGTGCGAGACCTTCAGAGGCCGGGCGGCGATGCCCTGGGTCTCCAGAATGGCGGTGAGTCGCCCGACCGCTTCCGCGCTGCCCGAAAGCACGGTGCTCTGCGGGCCGTTGACCGCGCCGACCCCGATCTCGTCCGGGTCGACCCCGCTGTCGGCGATCGCCTTGCGCACCGTCTCCTCGTCGGCGAAGACCGCCGCCATGGCGCCGCCGGCCGGCAGGGCCTGCATCAGCCGGCCGCGCGCCGCGATCAGCCCCGCCGCCGCCTCCAACGTATAGGCCCCGGCCAGATGGGCGGCCGCGAACTCCCCGACGCTGTGCCCGACCACCGCATCGGGCCGGATGCCCCAGGAGCCGAGGAGTTCGGCGAGCGCGACCTCCACCGCGAACAGCGCCGGTTGGGTATAGGCGGTCTGGTGGATGAGGTCGGCGGTTGCATCGGCGGCGAACAGGATGTCGAGAAGCCCGGTCTCCAGATGAGGCCGCAAGGCCTCGGCGCAACGATCGAGGGCGGCGCGGAAGACCGGCTGCGTCCGGTACAGGTCGCGGGCCATGCCGGGGATTTGCGAGCCCTGGCCGCTGAACAGGAAGCCGATCCGCCGCCGGCCGCCGCGTCCGGCGATCGGCCCGCCCAGCGCCAGCTTGCCGGCCAGTTCGGCGGTCGTCGCCGCCGAGGCGGCGTAGCGGTGGGTGAAATGGCCGCGCCCGACCGCCAGCGTGTGGCAGACGTCGCCCAGCGACGCGTCGGGATTGGCCTCCAGCCACAGGCGATGCTGTTCGAGAAGCTGGGACAGCGCTGTTTCGGACTTGGCCGACAGCACGGCGACATGGACCGGACGCTCCGCGATGGCCGGCAACCCGGACGCGTCGTCGGTCGCCACAGGATGCGCGGGTTCGGCCGGGACCTCAGTCGGAAACTTGGGCGCCTCCTCCAGGATCACGACGCCGTTGGTGCCGCCGATGCCGAGCGAGTTGACCAAGGCGCGCCGCGGCTTGCCGTCGGCCGGCCAGTCGCTCAGCTCGGTGTTGACGAAGAAGGGGCTGCCGTCGAACCGGATCACCGGGTTCAGCGTCCGCACATTGATGGTCGGCGGGATCCGCCCATGCCGGATCGCCAGCACCGTCTTGATCAGCGAGGCAAGGCCGGCGGCCTGTTCCGGATGCCCGATGTTGGGCTTCACCGAACCGACGGGGCAGAATCCGACCCGCTCGGTACTGGTCCGGAACGCGTGGGTCAGCGCATGGATTTCAATGGGGTCGCCCACCACGGTGCCGGTGCCGTGGCATTCGACATACCCGATCTCGTCGGGCGAGACGCCGGCGGCGTCCAGCGCCTCCAGCATCGCGCCGGCCTGACCGGCCACCGAGGAGGCGGAATAGCTGGCCTTGTCCGCGCCGTCATTGTTGACCGCGGTGGCCTTGATCACCGCATGGATCGGGTCGCCGTCGGCGATGGCCTGACGAAGGTCCTTGAGCAGCACCGCCGCGACCGCCGATCCGAAGACGGTCCCCCGCGAGTCGGCGTCGAAGGTCCGGACATGGCCGTCCGGCGAATAGATGCTGCCCTTCTGCGTCCGGTAGCCCAGCGCCTCCGGCACCCGGACCGTCGAGATGGCCGCCAGCGCCGTGCCGCATTCGCCCGTCCGGATGCTGCGGCAGGCCAGATGCACGGCGACGAGCGAGGTCGAGCAGGCGGTCTGGACGTTGATGCTGGGACCGGTCAGATCGAACTTGTAGGACAGGCGCGTGCTGGAGAAATCCTTGTCGTTGCCGAGATGGACGAGATTGGCGGTCCGGCCGCGCGCCTCCTCATGGTCGTCCAGCTCGTTGAGCAGATAGCTGGTGACGACGCCGCCGGTGCCGACCACCACCCCGATCTTCTCCGGGACGCCGCCCGGGCAATGTCCGGCATCCTCGAAGGCGTGCCAGGCGACCTCCAGCAGCATACGGTGCTGCGGATCCATCAGGCAGGCTTCCTTGGGCGACACTTCGAAGAATTCGGCGTCGAAACGGTCGATCCCACGGATCACGAACCCCGACTTCACGAAATCCGGATCCCGCAGATGCTCTGCGGAAACCCCGGCCGCCAGCAACTCCTCATCGCTGAACCGGGTGATCGATTCGACGCCCTCGCACAGATTCCGCCAGAACTGGTGGTAATCGTCGGCCCCGGGCACCCGGCAGGCCATGCCGATGATTGCGATGTCCGTGTCGTTCCGCCCTGCGCTCATACCGATGCCCGTCCGATGTTCGTCATAGGGTTATTCACGCCGCGCCGACAGCGGAGCCTGTCCTGAGACGCCGTCGCGGCCGGCAGCAGTTAAGGGTGGCGGCCTCCACCCGCCGGGGTTCACCGCGGGGCGGCGTCACCAGATTTCCTCATCCTCCGCCTGCCGGTCCTCGTCATCCGTCGCCGCCAGAAAGGCGGTGGCGGCTAGCTCGCGGGAAAAGCCACCAAGGACATCCAGCTCCTTGAGATCCCCGATCGAGCTGTCCACCGTCTTTTCGACGGCGGCCGCCCCGCCGAGCGCCGTTCTCAACGCCCAGCCGAGAAGGTTGAGTTGGAGGTCGATCGCCGCGCCCGCCACCCCCTTCGCCATGGCGCCGGGGGCCTTGAGCATTCCGGCCGCGACCAGGGCTGGCACGGCTGCGGGCCCGCCCGCCAGGTCGCCCGAGGTTGCCTTGTCAAGCAGTGCGGCGCCGATCCGTTGGATTGCCTGCGCCCCTGGAAGGCCGGGGAAAGGCGGTAGGGCATCCTGCCTTTGCAGGATGCCGAAGGGCCAGGGAAGCCGGACATCATCACCATCCTGCTCCACAGCGAACCCCTGCGCGTCTTTCTCTCCAGGAAATCCACTCTTCATCGCGCATCCCTTTTCATGGAACAAAAAAGTTGTATTTCATGAAAAATCTCCAGGCAATAAAAATATTCATTCAAACCATCAAACTACCTATTACTGTATTATTATATATCAAATCCATTAAAAGTGATCGCGTCCAGCAGGGACGGTCCACAGCGGCCGTGAGGCGTCGCGGGTGCGGAATTGGGGGCGCAGCCGACGGGATCGGCGCCTTATGTCCGTAGGTCTCGGGCGATGACGGCGAGAAGGTCCGACTCGCACGGTTCAAGATAGAAATGTCCACCGGGAAACAGCACCCGCCGATAGCCGGTCTTGGTCAACGCCGCCCAAGTATCGAGATCGTCCGGATCGCAGGCCGGATCATCCGTGCCGCCAAAAGCCGTGATCGGACAGTTCAAACGGGGGGCAGCCGGCAACCGGTAGGTTTCAAGCAACTCCAGGTCGGCCCGGAAGACCGGCAATACGGAGTGGAGGAATTCAGGATTGCGCAGTACCGCCGGAGGCGTTCCGCCGAAAGCGTGCAGCACTTCCACCAACCCGGCATCCGAGCGCGTATGCAGCGAGGCGAGCGCGGTTCCGCGACTGGGCGGGGTACGGGCGGATACGAACAGGTGTTCCGGACCACGGCCGCCAGGGCCACGCAAGGCGTGGGCGGCGGCATAGGCCACAATCGCGCCCATGCTGTGACCGAAAATCGCGAATGGCCGGTCCAGCAGACCAGCCAGAGCGACGGAGAGAGCGTCGAGCAGCGCGTCCATGCGGCGGAAAGGGGGCTCCAGAACACGCGCCCCATGGCCGGGAAGCTGTACCGGGCACACCTCCAGATCGGGCGGAAGCCGATCGCACCATGAGCGGTAGAGAGCCGCGCTGCCGCCGGCATGGGCGAAGCAGAACAGCCGCATCGCCGCGGAAGGACGCCCCCCCTCCGGCTCCAGCCACAAAGGCCGCACGGTCCTATCGTCACGAGGATCCGGAGTCATCACGCGGCGCTCTCTCCCTGTCCCTTGTTGCCGTCCGGACGATGCGCGATCCCCACCTCACCCCATCCGACGCAGGGTCTGCTGCCGACCGGCGATGTGCTGTCCAAGCCAAGTCCTGAGAAGATCCGCGATCGCCCTGCCGGTTCCGGCACCGTCGGTCTCAAGACGCTCCTCAAGCGTGGACAGGTTCGCCGGCAACGCCAGGAGTCCGGCATCCCTGCCGGAAGCGCCGGACGCCTCCTGCCGCAGATGCGTGACGGCATAGGCCTTGAATTCGGCCAGGGCGACCCGAATGTCCTTGGCTGCCCCCGACGAGGATGCGAGCTCGGCGAAGCGGTTCAACAGGGCGACCAGCATCTTGTGCTCGTCGTCGGTCTCCGCCTCGCCGCTGACCAGATCGGCGCTCCAAGGCATGAACACCGTCTCCGCATTGCCGGATTCCAGCTCCTCCAGCCGCGCGGCATCGACCGCCCGGACGCTGACCAGGAAGGTGCCCACCAGCACGTTCAGATCGCCGGCCTGACCGGTCAGGCTACCGGCGGCATCCAGCAGGCTCCGGGCCGACCGACCCGTCTCTCCGGCCCCTTCACGGACACCGTCGATATTGGCCGAGACATCGCGCGTGCCATCGGCGGCCTGCTGGGCATTGCTGGCGATCTCGCTGGTGGCGCCGCCCTGCTGTCCCACCGCGGCGGCGATGGCCGCTCCGATGTCGCTGTTCTGGTTGATGATCGAGGTGATCTCGCGGATCGCTTCGATCGCGGCCCGGGTCGCGGCTTGCACTTCCTGGATCTGCCGGGTGATGTCGTCGGTCGCCTTCGCCGTCTGGTTCGCGAGGGTCTTCACTTCCTGCGCGACGACCGCGAAGCCCTTGCCGGCCTCCCCCGCGCGTGCGGCCTCGATCGTGGCGTTCAGGGCGAGAAGATTGGTCTGTCCGGCGATCGCGGTGATCAGGCTGACGACTTCACCGATCTTGCGCGTGGCGGTATCGAGACCGCCGACGAGTTCGTTCGCGCGATGCGAAGCCGACACGGCCCGCGAGGAGATTCGCGACGATTCGGAGACCTGCTGGTTGATTTCGGCGATCGACGCCGAAAGCTCCTCGACACTCGCGGCCACCCTCTGGACGTTCGCCGACGCCTGCTGCGACGCGACGGCGGCGCCGGATGCCTGGCCTTCGGTATGATCGGCGATCGACAGCATCGTTTCGGCGGTGCGCTCCAGCGAATGGGCGGCGGCGGCAACCCCATCCACCGCCACGCCGGCCCGTTTGTCGAAATCGCGGGCAAGCCGCTCCAGCGCCTCGACCCGCTGCTGGCGGATGCGGCTTTCAAGCGCCTGCCGCGCGGTTGACTGGGCAAGGGCGATCTGGGCCTGCTTGAACACCTCCACGCTGCCGGCCATCCGACCGATCTCATCACGACGGCCGACTCCGACGACATCCACCGCGGCATCGCCGTCGGCCAGTCTGGTCATGGTCGTCGCGAGTTGGAGAACCGGCCGGCCGATCGCCCGCGTGATGACTCCGACGAGGACGACAGCGCCGACAACCGCCAGCACCAGCAGGACGCCCGTGCGGATCATCGCGTCGGCGGCTGCGGTATCGGCTTGCCGGAACGCTGCGGCGCCCCGCTTTTCCGTCAGATTGGTGATGTCCAACAAGGCCGAGTGCAGATCGCCGAACATCTGTTCGATCGTGACCAGGGTGAGACCCGCCGATTCGGGATCGGCGTCGGCCATCAGCAGAAGGCTGCCGATCTGGCCGTCATAGACCTTGACGTTCTGCAACAGCTTCTGCAGCGCATCCTTTTCCTGCTGGCTTGCCGAGGGGGCTTCAGCCAGCCGCTGGATGTCCGCGACGGCGCCGGACAGTCGCTTGGTGATCGACGCGCCGAGCGCCGCGATCTTCTGCGGCTCGATCTTGTTATGATACCACAGCATCAGCCGATGCATGTCGCCCTGGCTCTGGATCAGCGCCTCCGCGATGCCGGACGTGGTCCGGAACTCGACGAAACCGGTTTGATGAACCTCGGCAAGGCCATTGCGGCTCACCATCGCGCTCCAGGCGGCGACTCCCGCGATGGCGACCATGAACAGCAACAATACCGCCGAAAGGGTGCCGATCTTGAAGCGGATCGACAGATTTTCGAACCAGCGGACTAGCATCGACATCTAGACATACTCCCGGGTTTAGGTACCCGATCGCGAATGGGCATCCCGTCCCGAATAGGCACCCCATCTGGACTGGAGTGCGCCACCCAACGGCTCGGCCTTGGCCTCCGGCGCCGCTCCGGCCATGATCGCGCCCGGACGCTGCCGCTTGGTCATCGAGCCGGTCAGCCAGGGTTCAGGTCTTTGGCTTATAAGCACCAACGCCGACATAGAAGGTGTCGAAGGGAATGACATAGCTGGTCTTCGGCTCGATCTTCCCGGTCGCCAGATTGAGGAACATGTAATCCACCCAGCCGGCCTTGCCACCCGTCTGGGCGAAGATCGCCATATCTTTGACGAACAGCTTTCCGGAAGCGTCCTTGAGTTCAAGCATGTTCTTGCCGACAAAGGTCGTCTTGCCGTGGGCATACATCATGCCGTCATAGCCGATCACGAAGACATACAGGTCGCGGTCGACCCATTTCTGCTTCGGATCGTTGAACTGAGCCGACGCCGCGTCCCGACCGATTTCACGAACCAGGGTCGCGGCGCGTTCCGCCAACGCCTTGGCGTCCTCCAAAGACGCGTACTCTTCCGCCCGTGCGGCTCCGAAGAAGGGCATGACGAGAAGAAGCCCAATGATTACAAATATGAAACGCCGCATTTCAATCCCCTCACAAGCCTTGCGGTAGAAAATCGTCAATTACTCTCTACAACAGGGGTGTTTTTTCCGCAACCGCTCATCGTCGAATTGACGGACTCACGGAGTTGCGACGGTCGCGATCCGCTGGGCCGGCGGAGCGCATTTGCCGCGTGCCCTCCGCCGGGTACCGTCCAACCGAATGGACGTGCTGCGTGAGGCCGCAGGCGATCGGCCGGGAGCCGACCACCCGCGGACGACCGAAGGCGCGTTTGACAAAACGGGTACGGCGTCACCCGGCGGCCAGGGTGTTGGCGCGCAATTCGAACTTCTTGATCTTGCCTGACGCCGTCTGCGGGAACCGGTCCAGGAAGGTCCAGCGCCTGGGGATTTTGAAGGATGCCAGGTGATTGCGGCAGAAGGCGTCCAGTTCCTCGGCACTCGGCCGGTGGTCGTCCTTGACGCGGACGAAGGCGGCGACCACTTCGCCCCATTCCGGATCGGGAAGACCCACCACGGCCACGTCGACGACCGACGGATGGGTGAACAGAATCTCTTCGATCTCTCGCGGGAAGACGTTCTCTCCGCCACGAATGATCATGTCCTTCAGCCGTCCGTGGATCCGGCAATAGCCGTGGACGTCCATGCTGCCGAGATCGCCGGTATGCAGCCACCCGTCGGGGTCGAGCGCGGCCGCCGTAGCGACGGGGTCATCGAAATAGCCTTTCATGGTCAGATAGCCGCGGGTACAGATCTCGCCGCTCACGCCGAACGGCACCGTCTTCCCTGTCGCCTGGTCGATGACCTTGACCTCGGTCCGCGGCAAAGGCCTTCCGACGGACCGGCGCCAGTCGGGAACCGAGTCGTTGGGAAGCGTATGGGTGATGTAGGGCGACGCTTCGGTCTGGCCGAAGCCGATGGCCACCGTCAGACCCAGTTCGGCTTCGGCCCGTCGGATCAGTTCCGGCGGGACCGGCGCCCCCCCCAGAGTCACCATGCGCCAGGAAGACAGATCACGCCGGCGGCTGCCGGCCTGTTCAAGAAGGCGGATCAGCATGGTGGGAACGCACAACACCATGCTGCCGCCTTCCGATTCGATCAGGTCCAGGATCAGGGCAGGATCAAAACCATGGGGAAGGACTTGGGCGCCTCCGGTCTGCAGGGCGCCAAGGGTGGTCAGGCCACAACCCGCCGTGTGGAACAGCGGCATAGGGTTTACCCAGACGTCGTCCGGGCCCATGCCAATGGTGCGGGCATAGAAACGGCCATTGTTGACCAGCCCGCGGTGGCAAAGCATGGCGCCCTTGGGAAAACCGGTGGTTCCCGAGGTGTATTGGATTTGCGCGATGTCATCGGGAGCGACCGGAGGAAGTGCCTGATCGACCGACCCGGATGCGATGAACCCGGCCCAGTCGGACAGAGGAATCACGTCGCGCAGCCCCGGCAGGCCCGGACGTACGGCCTCGACCACCGCCATCATATCGCGCCCGCGGTATTCCGGCTGGACGAACAGTCCGCTGGCGCGGGAATGCCGCAGCACATAGGCCAACTCGTTGGGCAGGAACGCGGGATTGACCGTGACCAGGGTCACGCCGGCCAGCGCCGCGCCGAATTCCAGCATCACCCACTCGGGGCAGTTGGCGGCCCATACCGCCACATGCTCGCCGGGGCTGAAGCGTGCCAAAATCGCCCGCGCCACACGTTCCGCTTCGGTCAGCAGATCCGAGAAGCTCCAGCGGCGTGTTGGGATGCCGGGCGCCCCATCGATCAGAGCGCAGCGCGGGCCCCAATTCGCGGCAGCGGAACGCAGTGCCTCACCAATGGTTTGCTCAAGCACCGGCTCCGTCCATGAGCCTTTCCAATAGGATAGATTCAGGGAATAAACGCAATCATCGCCCTTCATCGAGTCTATCTCCATACTATTGTATGTATTTGCCAGGCCATATGGGTGGCCTATTATATTTATTTAAATTATGAGTCAAGATGTCGGCAAATTTCCCTATGGCCTTCCGGTCAAGCTCGGAAAATATTCTTGAGGAGATTCGGGTCAGAGGCCCTATCGCTCCATATCCAGGATAACCACCTCCGCCATGCCATCGAATGCATGAGTGAAGGCGGCCCGGACATCGCATGAGGGTCCAGGCGAGCGTTCCGACGATGGTTATCCGCCGTGCCGAGTACCGCTTCCCCGTCCTCGGGTCCGTCCTTCCCCCTGGCCGAACCAAGCCTATCCGACCGTCCGGGAAACGGGGACCAGCTCACCCCACGCCGTTACTCCACCGTCGGATCACCGGCATCGTCCGCGCCCCCGACTTCGTAGCTGAGAAGATCGCCCGGCTGACAGTTCAAAAAGGCGCATATCCGCTCAAGCGTATCGAAACGCACACCTTTCACCTTGCCGCGCTTGAGCAGTGAAAGATTCGCCTCTGTAATCCCGACATATTCGGCCAAGTCGCGTGACGTGACGTTGCGTTCCGCGAGCATGACCCCCAAGCGAACCTTGATCGGCATTCGACCGGCCTAGACGAACTGGTTGTTTTCATCGGAAATCTCCACCGCTTCGGCCATTATCCAGGCGAATGCGGCGACGATTCCGGCAAAGATCAGCGCGATGAGGCTGTCCGAGCCGATGATCAGCGCGAAGGTTTTTTCTCCTTTCGGACCGTCCCAACTCAACAGCACGCTCAGGGCTGCGCCGGCCAAGGGTCTCAGGATCGCCGAGGCGGCGATTCCCAGTGAAAAGGCTTGCAGGCTACCGATCGACTGCGGCGTGAAGATGCGGCCCATCGCGAAGCCGGCAAAACAGCGACGGGCGCTCAACAAACCGAAGATCAGCGCGCCGAGTGGCACCATCGAAATTGCGAACGCCATGGCGCGCCTGGAAATGTCGAGATCGATGCCGGGGTCATACCGCACTCCGCTCTGGCCCAGCAACACCGGTGCGGGAGTCGCGATCCAGTAGAACAACATACCCGCGGCCAACAATGCCGACGTGACGAGGCATCCGGCCGCCATCCACCGGCTGAATCCCCGAATGCGGCTGATCCGCGCTTCGCGCCCCGCTCCGGGGACGCCGGCCGTCATTTGCGATGGTGCCACGATACCACTCCTCATTCTCTGAGCTGCACCAGAGCTTGGAGGAAAATTTATCGTTTCACAATAATTTTTTTATGCTAGACAGTCTGAATGGCATCAAGGAGGCATGATATGTCCCGCTGTTTCCCCGGAAGGCCCTTCATCCTTGCGACCGCGACAACGGTCTTCGCGGTCGTTTCCCCGGTAAGCGCCGCTCCGTCCACGTCCCACGGCCAACTGTCGGTCGCTCAGCTCATCCAGATGTTGGACATGGCGCCGGGAGATCGGACGGCGCGGCAGATCCTCACCGCCTATCTTGCCGGCGCGGGCGAAGCCGCGAGCTTCGTCGTTCACAGGAGCGGAGCGTCCTGCAAGGAGACGCCAAGCCTGAATATGGTCGATATCCGCCACGCCATCGACGCCGCGGCCGCGAGGCCAGACGCCGCGGAGACGCCGGCAACCCCACTGATCGTTCGGGACATGCTCGACCGCGCGGGATGCCGCCCGTCGTGACAGGCTTTGGCCGCGGAAACGCCAGCGGCACCGGGCTGGACAAATGTCCTGTCCGTCGAGGGGGGAGATGACGGACAGCGTGGCCGAGACATGCGAGTCCTGCTTCGGGCGCGCAAGTCCCATGTCGCCCGCCACGCGGTACTTGAACTAGGATCGGGGCTCGATCCCTCGTCCGATCGACGGCCCCCGGCAAGGTGGCGGACCGGGCGGGGCATTTCCCAAGCGGCCTTTCCGAACTCCACCCACGGACGGACGGGTTCGGGAAACCTGCGAAACCGGAGAGTCCGCGGGTCTCTCCAGGCCGGGCCCGTGGCCCGATCCGGAGAAACCCGCTTAGGATTGCCAATATGGTCGGACCCTGATGCCCTTCGCCGCCTTCCTCGATCCCGTAACCCGCAACCTCGCCATCCGGCTGACCGTGGCCTCCATCCTTGCGATGGCCCTGGCCACGGCCTTGTCCCTCCAGAACCCATGGTGGGCCGCCATGGCGGTGTGGATGGTGGGGCAGCCGGCGCGGGGGCTGCTGCTCGAACGAAGCCTCGCCCAATGTCTCGGCACCGTTCTCGGCGCCGCGGCGGGAGTCGCGTTGGTTCTGCCTTGGCCTGGAACACCGGCCGCGTCCGTCCTCGGCCTCGTGGCCTGGATCGCCGTCTGCTGCGGTTTCGCCAACATAATGCGTCACCAGCGCGCCTATGGGGCTGCGCTGTGCGGGCTGACGTCCGCGGTCGTCGTCTCGCTGACGCTGGGGACGGAGGTCGACCCGCTGGGTTTTGCCGCCGCCCGCGTCATCGACACCTTGATCGGGATCGGATCGGCGCTCCTCGTCGCGTTCGCCTTCGGTCCTTCCTCCCCCGGCCCGACATTCGCGGGCCGGGTGCGGACGGTGACCTCGCAAGCGCTCGACCTCATCGCCGAGGCTTTGGCTGACTCCGGAGCGCGACCGCCGGCGCGGGAACGCGAGTTCTTGCTGGCGCTCGCCGCTCTCGAGGCATCCGCCGAAGACGCTGCCGCGGGGTCGATCGCCGCCCGGCGTAAACTGGGCGAGGTGAAAGCGCTGTTCGCCTTGCTGCTCGACCTGATCGTGATCGCTCGCGCCATCCGCTCGCGTGAAGGCTCCGCGCTTGCTCCCGGGCATGCCGATATGGCCACGCTGCGGGAGGCGTTCGAGCGTTCCGCCGTCGCCTTGAACGCCAAGGGCGATCTCGACATCCGTTCGATCCAGGCGGCGTCGGAACGATTGGAGGAGGCGGACCCGGTGCTGTCCCCGGTTCTTGAGGAAATGCGGGCTCTGCTGAACCGTGCCGCCGATGGCCACCGGCGGATCGGCGCCGTCTCGGACCAGCCCGCCCCTCTCTGGTCCACACCGCATCCGGACCTGGCGGGGTTGCGGCTGGCCGTGCTCAGGGGAGTGCTGGCCGTCTCGCTCGCAGGCGTCGCGTGGCTCTCCATCGGCTGGGATCCGCTGCGTTTTCTGATGCTGGGAACCTGCATCTTCACGGTGCTGTTTTCCGCGGCGGACGAACCCGCCGGGGTGGTGCGCCAAGTCTTCATCGGCGGTCTCGCCGCGGCAACCGCCGCCTTCCTCTGGCGCGTGGTGGTTCTTCCGGAAGTCGCCAACGGATGGCTCTCGTTCGGTCTCGCCATTCCCATCGTCTTCGCGGCGTCGCTGTTGCAGGCGAAGCCGAACACGGCCTTCGTCGGTCTCGCCGCCAACATGCTGTTCGCGGTGCTTGCGCGCCCGGTGGACGTGGTTCCGAGTCCTCCGCTTGCTCTCGCCGGAGTCGAGACAATGCTCCTGGGAGGCATTTCCATCAGCTATGCGTTCTATCGCTGGCTGCTGCCGATGGACACGGCGCGGCGCCGGGCGCATTTGAGTGCCTCGATCCGCCGGGAGATCGCCGCCATCGCGATCCGCTCCTCCACGCCTTGGGCCGCACGTCACTTGGCGAGGTTGCGCTACCTCGTCTTCAGCCTGGCCGTCCGCTCGCGCGGACAGGTCCGGGAGGTTGACGATGCGCTTGCCGCGCTCTCCCTCGGGCATGCGCTCTTCCGGCTCGGAGAGATCGCGTCCACCACGGCACTGCCGGAGACCTGTCGCGGCCTCATTCGGGAAACGCTCCGCCTGACGAGCTCCCCCATCGATGATCCGCGCCGGGCTGGAGAAACTCTGCGCGGCTATGCCATCCAAATCCCCAAGCTTGATCGGACGACTGATCCACGCGAGGCCGGACAGTCTTCCAGACTCCGCTGGCTTCTCGAATTGGCCGCGGACGACCTCTGTGGTCACGCCTCCATATTCGGTTCAGCAGGTGCGAAAGGCGCCCAATCGAATCGGAAATGATCTTGAATCCGCTGCCAGGGCGATGCGTCGGCATGGAACATTCGAAGATGTCGCTTCCGATCGCGAGCAAAGGACCGCCGCCCCCCGCTTTCAGTCCGCCTGATCCTCCAGCGCCGGCAGGCTGTCGGGACGCACCACGCTGCGGATGGCGAAGCTCGACTGGATGCGCACCACGCCGGGCAGGCGCGACAGCGAATCCTTGTAGATGCGGTCGTAATCGGCGGGATCCCGCGCCACCACCCGCAGCAGATAGTCGGAGCTGCCGGACAGCAGATAGCATTCCCGCACCTCCGGACAGCGGCGGACGGCGGCGTCGAAACGGCGCAGGAACTCGTCGGTCTGCCGTTCCAGCGTGATCTGCACGATCACCGTGACCGACTTCTCCTCCTCCGCCGTCTCGATGATGGCGGTGTAGCCGCGGATCACGCCGGAATGCTCCAGCATATGCAGACGGCGCAGGCAGGCCGACGGCGACAGCCCGACCTCCGCCGCCAGCCTGGCGTTGCTCATCCGGCCATCCTTGCGCAGAAGCCGGAGAATCTTGTGGTCGAGGGCGTCGAGGGCGTGCATGCAACTTTATTCGAAGACATGGCGGATCATGCGGAAGCTCCACCACATTATGGGGGATTCATGCAAGGCTTTGCAGAGATTCGCCCGCCGCGCCGGCCGTATAGTGGCGCATCCGAGACAATCCGCCTGACCGATGGTTTCCAGGGATACCAGATCGGCGTCGACGGGGGTTCGCATCGGGGAGATCTCTCATGGTCACTTCTCGCATGGTCACGCGCATCGGCGTTCCCAAGGAAATCAAGAACCACGAGTATCGTGTCGGCCTGACGCCGGCATCGGTCCGCGAACTGGCGGCGGACGGCCATGCCCTGCTGGTGCAGAGCGGCGCCGGGGCCGAGATCGGCTTTTCCGACGAGGCCTACCGCGCGGCGGGGGCCGAGATCGCCGGCTCCGCCGAGGAGCTGTTCGCGAAGGCCGACCTTATCGTGAAGGTCAAGGAGCCGCAGCCGGCGGAATGTCGCAGGCTGCGCCCGGATCAGGTGCTGTTCACCTACCTGCACCTCGCCCCCGATCCCGAACAGGCCCGTCTGCTGATGGACAGCGGCTGCACCGCCATCGCCTATGAAACGGTGACCGACCGCGCCGGGCGCCTGCCGCTGCTGGCGCCGATGTCGGAGATCGCCGGCCGCATGGCGATCCAGGTCGGCGCCGTCGCCCTGCAGAAGAGCACCGGCGGCTCCGGCATCCTGCTCGGCGGCGTGCCCGGCGTGCTGCCCGGCAAGGTTCTGGTCATCGGCGGCGGGGTGGTCGGCGCCAACGCCGCCCGCATGGCGATGGGGCTGGGCGCCGATGTCACCATCGCCGACCGTTCCGTGCCCCGGTTGGCCCAGCTCGACGATCTGTTCGGGCCGCGGCTGAAGACCGTCTACGCCTCGGCCGACACCCTCGACCGGCTGGTCGCCGATGCCGATCTGGTGGTCGGCGCCGTGCTGGTGCCGGGTGCCGCGGCGCCGAAGCTGGTGCGCCGCGGCCAGCTCGCCGGCATGCGCCGCGGCTCGGTGCTGGTGGATGTCGCCATCGACCAGGGCGGCTGTTTCGAAACCAGCCACGCCACCACCCATTCCGACCCGACCTATGTGGTGGACGGCGTCGTCCATTACTGCGTCGCCAACATGCCGGGAGCCGTCGCCCGGACCTCCACCGAGGCGCTGAACCACGCCACCCTCCCCTTCGTCCAGGCGCTGGCCGGCAAGGGCTGGAAACGGGCGCTGGCCGAGGATCCGCACCTGCTGGCCGGGCTGAATGTCCAGGCTGGACGGCTGACCTACGCCGCGGTGGCAGAGGCCCTGGGGCGGCCCTTCACCGACCCGCGCGGGCTGGTCGGTTGAGATGTGAACAGCTATTGACCAAGAACTGAACGAAATTTCTGGGAGTTGATATATCTGGAAATTTCGTTCGGTTTTTTCTGCCGAATCCACGATGAATGTTGTTTTTTTCCGCCATTGAAAAGAGAGTGTTGCGCGTACGGATCAAGTTGCATTACCTGTCTGTCACAAGAAAAATGGTAACATAGGCAACCGGCGCTTAAGTGCCGGGGCCAAAGACCAAGAACAGTTTTGAACAGGGCAAGGCGCGGCGCCATTCGCCGACAGGTCGGGAACCGAGCGGTGATTCCGTCCGAACCGACCGTGGATTCATGAAGGATGTCCGGCAGCGATGCCGGTTGGGGACGCCACGGCCGCCGGCCGTGCCGCGAAAGGGGGAGCTGTTGGCGATGATCGAACGACGATTTGTCGGCCGGGTGCGGGACCCCGCCCCCGCTGCCTCGTCGTTCGTCCGGATGACGCGTATCCGGATGGCGGCTGGTCCTGTCGATCGCCACGCGCAGTCCCGCGAAAGTCCCCTGCACCACCTTTGACCGAAGCCCCGCCGGATCATGCGTCCGGCGGGGCTTCGGCAGGAACCGGGTGCGGCGGCGGGGTTCCAAGCGTCCCCTGCCTCGGTCCTGGATGTTCTCCCCCGTTCATCCGGATCGGAGCTCCGCCGCCGCACACGGCTCAAACCAAGCTTTGAGCGCCTGCCGATTCGGTTCCGGCCTATTCGGTGATCTGGCCTATTCGGTTCTGGGAGAGTGGGAGAAGCCTGTCTGATGGACTATTTTCTACAGCAATTGATCAACGGCTTGTCGCTTGGCGCGATTTACGGGCTGATCGCGATCGGCTACACGATGGTGTACGGCATCATCGGCATGATCAACTTCGCGCATGGCGAGATTTACATGATCGGCGCCTTTGTTGCGCTGATCACCTTCCTGGCGATCGGGGCGCTTGGGATCACCTGGGTGCCCCTGGCGCTGCTGATCATGCTTGTGGCCTCGATGCTGTTCACCAGCGTCTATGGCTGGACGGTGGAGCGGATCGCCTATCGGCCGCTGCGCTCGTCGCCGCGCCTGGCGCCGCTGATCTCGGCCATCGGCATGTCGATCTTCCTGCAGAACTACATCCAGATCCTCCAGGGTGCCCGCTCCAAGCCGCTGCAACCGATCCTGCCCGGCAACCTCACCCTGATGGACGGCGCCGTCTCGGTCAGCTATGTCCGGCTCGCCACCATCATCATCACGCTGGTGCTGATGGTCGGCTTCACCCTGCTGATCAACCGCACCTCGCTCGGCCGGGCCCAGCGGGCGTGCGAGCAGGACAAGAAGATGGCGGGGCTGCTCGGCGTCAATGTCGACCGCGTCATCTCGCTGACCTTCGTCATGGGCGCGGCGCTGGCCGCCGTCGCCGGCATGATGGTGCTGCTGATCTATGGCGTCATCGACTTCTACATCGGCTTCCTGGCGGGCGTGAAAAGCTTCACCGCCGCCGTGCTCGGCGGGGTCGGCTCGCTGCCCGGCGCCATGCTCGGCGGGGTGGTCATCGGCCTGATCGAGGCCTTCTGGTCGGGCTATGTCGGCTCCGAATGGAAGGACGTCGCCACCTTCTCCATCCTCGTCCTCGTCCTGATCTTCCGGCCCACCGGCCTGCTCGGCCGGCCCGAGATCGAGAAGGTGTAAGCGCCATGACCACCCCTTCCCACGCGCCGTCGCACCCCCATTACCACATCAACGGCAAGCGGCCCGGCGTCGATTGGCCCGCCACCCTCAAGGACGCCGGGCTCGCCGCCTTCGTCGCCCTTCTGCTGACCGTTCCGCTGGTGGGATTGCGCACCGTCGACCGCCCGACCGGTCTCGGCATCGAGGCCCGGCCGGAGGAGGTGGCCGCCTCGCTGCTGCTGGTCTTCCTCGGCCGGCTCGGGCTCGGGCTGATCCGCCAGGGCATGGCTCTGCCGGTGCTGATCCTGGCGCTGGTCTGCGCCGGCGTCGGGCTGGTGCTGCCGATGCCGACCCAGGTGCTGCGCCTCGTCCTGGTGCTGGGCGGCGGCGTCATCGCCATCCGCGCCGCCATGACGGTCGCCACCGGCCGCTCCAAGCTCAGTCAGGCCGAGCGCGACAAGCGGATGGACCGCGTCGCGGCACGCGTGCAGCACGCCAGCCGCTACATCGGCCCGGTCGCCGTCGCCTTCGCCGCGGTGCTGCCGCTGACGCCGCTGGCCGACCGCATGATCCTCGACATCGGCATCCTGCTGCTGACCTACATCATGCTGGGCTGGGGCCTGAACATCGTCGTCGGTCTCGCCGGCCTGCTCGACCTCGGCTATGTCGCCTTCTACGCGGTCGGCGCCTATTCCTACGCGCTGCTCGCCCATTATTTCGGGCTGAGCTTCTGGCTCTGCCTGCCGCTGGCGGGCGTGCTGGCCGCCTGTTCGGGCGTGCTGCTGGGCTTCCCGGTGCTGCGGCTGCGCGGCGATTATTTCGCCATCGTGACCTTGGGCTTCGGCGAGATCATCCGCATCATCCTGGTCAACTGGTACCAGTTCACCGGCGGCCCCAACGGCATCTCCGGCATCCCGCGGCCGAGCTTCTTCGGCATCGCCGACTTCTCGCGCAGCCCGGCCGACGGCATGCCGGCCTTCCATGAGCTGTTCGGGCTGGAATTCTCGCCGCTGCACCGCATCATCTTCCTCTACTACCTCATCCTGGCGCTGGCGCTGGTGGTGAACCTGTTCACGCTGCGCGTGCGCAAGCTGCCGCTGGGCCGGGCGTGGGAGGCTCTGCGCGAGGACGACATCGCCTGCGCCTCGCTCGGCATCAACCGCACCAACATGAAGCTGGCGGCCTTCGCCATCGCCGCGATGTTCGGCGGCTTCGCCGGGTCCTTCTTCGCGACGCGCCAGGGCTTCATCAGCCCGGAGAGCTTCACCTTCATCGAGTCGGCGATCATCCTGGCCATCGTCGTGCTGGGCGGCATGGGCAGCCAGATCGGCGTGGTGGTGGCGACGCTGCTGGTGATCGGCCTGCCCGAGGCGTTCCGCGAGCTGGCCGACTACCGCATGCTGGCGTTCGGCGCCGGCATGGTGGTGATCATGCTGTGGCGTCCGCGCGGCCTGCTGGCCCACCGCGACCCGACCATCCTCCTGCATGGCGGCGGGAAGCCCGCCGCGGGAGCCGCGAAATGAGCGCCCCCATGGACAATGCTGGGATGAATAGCGACAAGCCTTTGCTGAGCGTCGAACACCTGACCATGCGCTTCGGCGGGCTGGTGGCGAACAACGACGTGTCGTTCGAGGCGCGGGCCGGCGAGATCACCGCGCTGATCGGCCCGAACGGCGCCGGCAAGACGACGCTGTTCAACTGCGTCACCGGCTTCTACACGCCGACGGTGGGGCGGCTGACGCTGCGTCACCCGGCGGGCAAGGAATTCCTGCTGGAGCGGATGCCGGGCTACCGCATCGCCCAGCTGGCCGGGGTGGCGCGCACCTTCCAGAACATCCGGCTGTTCGGCGGGATGAGCGTCCTGGAAAACCTGATCGTCGCCCAGCACAACAAGCTGATGCGGGCGTCCGGCTTCGCCATCGCCGGGCTGCTCGGGCTTCCCGGCTTCCGCCGGGCCGAGCATGAGGCGGTGGAGCTGGCGAAATACTGGCTGGACCGGGTGCGGCTGACCGAGTTCGCCGACTGGGAGGCCGGCAACCTGCCCTATGGCGCCCAGCGCCGTTTGGAGATCGCGCGGGCGATGTGCACCGAGCCGGTGCTGCTGTGCCTGGACGAGCCGGCGGCCGGGCTGAACCCGCGCGAGTCGGGGGAGCTGGCCGAGATCCTGACCTTCATCCGCGATGTGCGGACGCCGCGGGGCCACCGCACCGGCGTGTTGCTGATCGAGCATGACATGAGCGTGGTGATGCGCATTTCCGACCATGTGGTGGTACTGGACTATGGCCGGAAGATTTCCGACGGCAATCCTGAGCATGTGAAGAACGACCCGGCGGTGATCCGCGCCTATCTCGGCGAGGACGAGGACGAGGCGTTGCCGCCGGAGGTCGCCGCCGACCTGAACCTCGCCCGGAAGGGAGCCTGAACCATGCTGAAGGTATCGGGCGTCCACACCTTCTACGGCGCGATCGAGGCGCTGAAGGGCATCGACATCGAGATCGGCGCCGGCGAGATCGTGTCGCTGATCGGCGCCAACGGGGCGGGCAAATCGACGCTGCTGATGACGATCTGCGGCAGCCCGCGGGCGCGCCAGGGCCGGGTGTTCTTCGAGGGCGAGGACATCACCGACCTGCCGACCCACGAGATCGTGCGGCGCGGCATCGCGCAAAGCCCGGAGGGGCGGCGCATCTTCCCGCGGATGACGGTTCTGGAGAATTTGCAGATGGGCTCGATCGTCGCCCAGCCCGGCAGTTTCGAGCGCGAGCTGGAGCGGGTGCTGACCTTGTTCCCGCGGCTGAAGGAGCGCATCAACCAGCGGGCCGGGACGATGTCGGGCGGCGAGCAGCAGATGCTGGCGATCGGGCGGGCGCTGATGAGCCAGCCGCGCCTGCTGCTGCTGGACGAGCCGAGCCTCGGCCTGGCGCCGCTGATCGTGAAGCAGATCTTCCAGGTGATCCAGGAGATCAACCGGGAACAGAAGATGACGGTGTTCATGGTGGAGCAGAACGCCTTCCACGCGCTGAAGCTGGCGCACCGGGCCTATGTGATGGTGACGGGGAAGATCACGATGACGGGGACGGGCGCGCAGCTTCTGGCCGACCCGGAGGTGCGGTCGGCCTATCTGGAAGGGGGACATTGAGATGGAGGCGCTTCTCGGGTCTTCGCTGCCGGTCTTCGTGTTCCTGACGGTCCTGGTGTTCGGCGGCTGCGGGGTTCTGACCGGCCAGACGCTGGCGGAGGGGTGGAAGCCGGTCTCCAGCGTGATCGCCTATTCGCTGCTGCTGGGCGTCGGCGACCGCTTCCTCGCCTGGGGCCTGTTCGGCGGGCAGCTGTTGTCGCTGTGGGGCTTCATCGTCCACACCGCCGTCATCGCCCTGATCACGCTGACCGCACACCGCGTCGCCATCGCGCGCCGCATGGTCAACCAGTACCCGTGGCTCTATGAGCGCGCAGGGCCCTTCGCTTGGAAAGAGCGCAGTCCAGCCTGCGGCTGAGACCAGCCCCTCTCCGTTGCGGCTCGATCATAGTATAAATACAACATCTATCGTGAGACGGCTGACAACCGGAAGTCTCATACCAAACATCCCATAAGTATTTTTAAATCCAAAGGCGCCGGTTCGTCATGAAGACGACGGCGCCTTGTTTTTTAATACAAAAGCATGACTTTCGTATTGCCATCCTGATTTACGGCTGGCCGAAAGTCAGAGCAAATTATCATGGCGCGAACTGCGACATTCCGTTACATTATCATTTAAATTTTGCAATTCGTTGACACATCAACCGCGCTTGCCGGCTTTGCCGGCGGTGAAGCGTCATGCCTTGACGACGGGCAGGAACGGCGGGCGGGCGAAGGCGGCATGGGAAGGGACAAGAGCATGGCAGTGGATAAGGCGGCCGCATCCCGGCCGCGCCGGATCTGGAGTGTCGGGAACAAGGTGACGGCGGCCTTCGTCGCCGCCATCGTCGGCGGCTTCATCGTCATCATGGGGTTGCAGGCCAAGATGCAGTATGACGACGCGGTGCGGCTGGCGACGCACGACGCCCGCGTCAAGACGGACATGCTGGCCAACGCCACTAAGACCAGCTTCGTCGCCGGTGACGGCGCCTCCATCGAGACGGAGTTCATGCCGCTGGCCAACAGCGGCGAGGTTCAGCTCGCCTCGCTGCGCGCGGCGACCGCCTCAGGCTTGCTGGCCGACTTCTCCAACCAGCAATTCGCCAGATACGACCTGAAGGCCGACCAGGTTCTGGTCGAGGCGGTGCTGGCCGGCAAGGGCGCCCAGACCCGTTCGGCCGACGGGCACATCGTCGTGACCGTGCCGGTGGTGACCGGCAAGAGCAACCGGCTGGTCGGCGCCCTGCAGATCGCCTGGAGCCTGGAAAAGCAGATCGACGCCATCGCCACCCAGATGCGCAACCAGATCGCCATCTGCCTGATCGCTCTGGTGGTGCAGATCGCCCTGCTGAACCTCCTGCTCGGCCGCATCGTCATCCGCCCGCTGCGCGCCATGGCGGCGGCGATGGCGAGACTGGCCGACGGCGACACCGCCATCGAGGTGCCGGGCGACGGCCGTTCCGACGAGATCGGCGCGATGGCCGGTTCGGTCACCGTCTTCCGCGACAACGCCCGCGCCATCGGGCGCATGCACGCGGCGCAAGCCGAAGCCGACGCCAAGGCCGAACAGGCCAAGCGCGCCGCCTTGCTCGACCTCGCCGACCGGTTCCAGGGCACGGTCAAGCGTCTGGTCGAGGGCATCGCCGAGTCCGCATCCGGCATGGCCGACAGCGCCGACCGCATGGCCATGGTGGTGGGCGAGGCGACCAGCCAGACCCGCAACGTCGCCCGCGAATCGGACGACATCCAGTCCAACGTCCGCTCCGCCGCGGCGGCGGCGACCGAACTGGCCAGCTCCATCGGCGGGATTTCCGATCAGGTCGGCCATTCCGCCCGCATCGCCGGCGCGGCGGTGTCCCACACCGACCGCACCAACGCCACCGTCCAAGGGTTGATCGCCAATGCCGACCGCATCGGCCAGGTGGTCGGGTTGATCCACGCCATCGCCAAGCAGACCAATCTGCTGGCGCTGAACGCCACCATCGAGGCGGCCCGCGCCGGCGAGGCCGGCAAGGGCTTCGCCGTGGTGGCGACCGAGGTGAAGGGGCTGGCCGACCAGACCGCCAAGGCCACCGACGAGATCGCCACCCAGGTCGACGCGATGCAGTCGGTCACCCGTGAGGCGGCCGAGGCCATCGGCGCCATCGGCAGCACCATCACCGAGATCGACGGCATTTCCGGCACCATCACCCAATCGGTGCGGGAACAGAACGCCGCCACCCAGGAGATCGCCCGGGCGGTGGAGATGGCCGCGCTCGGCACCCAGGACGTGTCGGCGACCATCGCCGCCTTGGCCCGGACGGCGGAGAGCGCCGGCGGCACGGCGCTGAATGTCCAGGACGCCGCCCGCGGCCTGTCCGGCCAGACCCGCGCCCTGGCGGCGGAGGTCGAACGCTTCCTCACCGAGGTGCGCCAGCAGGCGACCGGCGACGTGGAGGCGGCGTAGAGCGCGCCTCGCCCGAAGACCGCCAATATCAGGAGCTCGGCAAGACGGCCACGGTCAAGGATCGGGAAAAGCTGTAGCCGACGCCATGCACGGTGGAAACCGGCAGGCTTCGGCCCAGCACCTCCTCCGCCTTCATCCTCAACCGGCGGATGAGAGCCTCGAGACGGCGGTGCCCACCGGTATCGTCGGGGTATCCCAGATGCCGGATGAACACGTTGCGCGGGACGACCTCTCCCGGCTGACGCGCCAGCACCTCGATGAAGCGCATCTCTTTCGGCGTCAGCATCATCTCCCCTCCGTCCGGAGCGACCAGCAGCCAGCGCGACGGGACCAGCAGCCAGCACTCGGCCCGCATGCCGCCGCCACCGCCGGTCTTTCGATCGGCACCGGCGGCCGGCCGCGGCAGCCGGCCGCCGGAAGACCGGTTGAAGAGGCGAACCGCCGCCGCGGCAAGCTCGCGGCAATCCACCGGCTTGACGAAATACAGATCGGCGCCGGTGTGGAACCCGCGGATCCGCTCTTCGATATCGCCGGCGGCGGAGAGGATGATGATCCCCATCGACGTATGTTCGGCGATGAAGTGGACGACCGAACGCCCGTCGCCGTCCGGCAGCCCCAGATCGACGATCGCCACATCGTAGCGTTGCACCAGCAGCCTGCGATAGAAGTCCGCCATGCTGCCGACCCCCTCGACCGCCAGGCCCAATCCACACAGGGTCATGACCAGCGCGTCGCGTTGATCCTCGTCATCCTCCAGCAGAATCACTTGGAGTTGCGGGGCGGGGGAAAGGGGTTGGCCGCTCATGCCGCGACCTCCCCGATCTTTCCGTTTGCGGCAACGGGCGGCCGCTCCGCACCGATGCCCGCCGCCCGGATCGCCCTGGCCGCGGCCGCCAGCGCATCGGCCAGGGCGGCCGATTCCGCCAGGACCGCCTCCACCCGGCCATCATCCGGCGGGCCACCATCCGGCGGGGCGTCTTCCAGCAGGCGGGATAGCCGTTCGGCATGGCCGGCGATCCGCTCGGCGCCCAGCGTCACCGCCGCCCCCCGCAGGCGGTGGAGAAAGGGCCGTAGCCCGGCATCGGCCGGTGCGGCAAGCAGCTCCGCCGCCTCGGCGCAACGCTGGGCGAAGCGGTCGAGCAGATGGCGGACCAGCCCGGCATTGCCGCAGAAGCGCTCCACCGCCGCCGCGATGTCGAACCCGGCGATGCTGTCGGGAAGCCCGGCGCCGGCCGGCGAAGCCGCAGCCGCAGCAGCCGATGCCGCCACCGCCGCCGTCCGGGGCTTGAGCCAGCGGGCGAGAACACCGAGCAACCGCTCGGGCGCGACCGGCTTGGTGACGAAATCATTCATGCCGGCGGCGAGGCACTGGCGCCGCTCCTCGTCATAGGCATGAGCGGTCACCGCGATCACCGGCAGGTCGGCAAGGCCGCGCTGTTCGCGGATGAAGGCGGTCGCCGCCAGCCCGTCGAGTCCCGGCATTCGGATGTCCATCAGCACCGCATCGATCCCGGAGGCGGGATCGATGGCCCATGCCACCGCTTCACGGCCGTCCAAAGCGGTTTCGACCAGCGCACCCGCCTGTTCCAGGATTTCGCGGGCGACCTCGCGGTTGACCTCGTCGTCGTCGACCACGAGAACACGCATTCCGTCCAGCCTGACCGGCGGCGCCTGCGGAACGGTGGAACCGGCCGCGGTCCCGAAGGGCAGGATCACGGTGAAGACGCTTCCCTGGCCGGGGCGGCTGTCGGCCGAGATCGTTCCGCCCATCAGCGTCGCCGCCTGCCGCGCGATCGCCAGACCGAGCCCGCTGCCGCCATGCCGCCGGGCCGACGCGGCGTCCGGTTGGTGGAACGGCTCAAAGATGTCGGACAGGTGGCGCGGGTCGATGCCAGGCCCGCTGTCGCGCACGGAAAAACGCAAGCCCCGGCGCCCGCCGGCAAGCATGGCCGGCTCGACCGACAGCCGGACGGAACCGGTCTCGGTGAACTTCACCGCGTTGCCGGCGAGGTTGAGCAGGATCTGGCCGAGCCGGCCGGCATCCCCGCGCAGGACCGCCGGCACGCCGTCGCTCCGGTCGATGACGAAATCCAGCCCCTTGGCCTCCGCCACCGGCGCCACGGCGCCGGCCACCCCGTCGAGCAGGTCGGCCAGATCGAAGTCGCTTTCGTCGAGCGCGACCTGTCCGGCCTCCAGCCGCGCCACGCTGAGAACGCCGTCGGTCAGCCGCAGCAGCAGATCGGCGGCGGCGGCGATGCGGGTGACATGGATGCGCTGGCGCTCGTTCAGGACGGACTGCCCGAGCAGCCGGGCGAGGCCGCTGACCGCATTCATCGGCGTCCGGATCTCATGGCTCATGTTGGCGAGGAAGCGGCTTCTGGTCGCGGCCATGCGTTCGGCCGCCTCTTTGGCGCGGGCCAGCGCCGCCTCGGACGCACGGCGGCTGTCCACCTCCTCGCGCAGGGCGTTCTGGGCATCGGCCATATGCACCCACAGCAGGCTGACCAGCCCGGCGACGACGAGGATCAGGAACAGCAGCAGCAGGCCGCCGCGCTGCGCCTCGCCCTGCTCCGCGGCGCCCCCCGGCTGGAACAGGACCAGGACGACCCGCATCGCATGGATCAGCCCCAGCCCGATGAGCGGCAGGGCGGCGCAACGGACCGCGATCAGACGCCAGCGCCGCCGTTCGCCGAGCAGCAGCGCGCCGGCCGACAGATAGAGAACGCCGTACAGCCCGCTGGCGAGGATCGACCGCACCTGATAGTCCGGCTGGATCAGGGTGAAGTGGAAGAACAGCAGGGCGTCGGCGGCGAGGGCCGGCGGCATGATCCAGACGGGAAACCGCCGCCCGGCCAGCAGGGCGGCGGCCCAGCAGACCAGCAGCGTCCCGCCATGCATCAGGAGATTGGCGGCGACCACGCTCAGAAGCGGCGACACCGCCCCGCGCAGAACCCAGAGGGTGTTGCCGACCACTCCCAATCCCAGCCCGAGGGCCAACAGGCCGGCCGACCGGCTGCCGCTCCCCTGACCGCCGCCCCTCTGAATGCCTCCCTGGCGCCAGACGATGGCGAAGATGCCGGTGAACAGCAGCAGCACCAGCATCTGCATCATCATGACGGTCCGGACATCCGGTACGAGAATATTAATCATATTTTAACATCCAAATGGATGCGTATAATGGATTTACCAGTATAAATAATTGTAAAACAAAATAACATCTCTCTATTTTCTGCGAATACAATCAAAGATTACAAAAAAAATTATAGAAATACTATTGGTTTAATCAAAATCTCTACCTAAATTTCATATGAGTATGCTTCAAAACACTCAATAGTATTTTCAAATATTATTTGAATCTCTGATGGTTATTTTTTAAACAAATGAATTGGCCTTATGACAAAACATGCATATCATTATTTCGTCGTTTTTTTGTGATGATTTGTGGGTTGTTTTGTATTCTCTTTTTTGTCAGAAAAGTAAACGTGAGGATGATTGAATATGGCATTCAAATTAATCCATGCCAGAAGCACAGTTTTTAATAAATATCAAATATATAATTTGGTGATATGGAGAATACGAAATATCATCTTAAGGTTTTTTGCGGTATTTACCGAAAAGTCTATGATTAAATAATAATAATAAAGTAATCATCATTTACTAAAAGGGAGAACAAATATGTAACCGACAAAATGCCAATTTATACCCTATGCTCATATCGGATATTACCACAAATTCTCATGTCATTTCGCCATGAGATCATGTCAACCCCTCAGAAATCAGGAGGACAGTCATGGTAAAAAAGAATATAATTGCGCTGTACGCCTTCACTCTCGCGATGACAGCGACCGGTGCTTGGGCCGACAGCGTGAACGTATGCGTTACTGCAGACACCCCGAATACATATCTATCCGTGCTGAACGCGGCCCGCGAGGTGGGAATCGTCGTCATTGAGCCTAACAAAACCCAGGTCCGCGCCAACAACCACTACCAAGCGGGCGCGGGTTCCTACTGGAACTCGTCATTACCAATCAACATTACGCTGCCCAGTGGATGCTCGCAGATTTTTCTTATGTCAAAGAATACAAACCCCAACAACAAGCAACCTTGGCAATGCGATACCCCGACGATTGTTGTGGAACAGGGCAAGGGTATCCTTATAACTGGTACTGCTCCCGGCGCCGTGATTCCGATCAACTCGATTAATATTCCAGATCCTAATGCAAAATACACAACCGACAGCAGTTCATGCCCTTCGGGGACTTAATCAGTCGGTCGGAATGATAGTCTCCGGGTCCGTTCCCGATTCATGCAATCGGGTTTCAAGATGACGGATGGGCTGGGAAGCGTGCTTCCCAGCCCATTTTCTCATGGCAACTCAAGGTGCCGCGCCAGCGGGGTGAGCGCCAGCGAGTTGCGCCTTGGCGCGGTGAGAGAGCAAAGGGCGGGTAACGGCACGGATACCTGTTGAAGCAGAAGACGCGCTCTCGCCACTTGCAGCCCGCCTCCAAGGCGCAAGCCGCGTTCCAAAAAAGGGGCTGCCCGAAGCGCTGAAAGCCGCGGCGGCCGCACATTAAGGTGATGTGGTGGACCGCCCTTCCACCTTCTGGGATTGGTGGCAAGCTAATGCCGTCGAAGAAACCATATGTCAATGCTTAAGCGTGGCGGTATCGGTTCAAAATGCTAGCGAATATTTAAAAACAGATCCACAACCCATCTGCGACAATTCGGAAGCCACCCATATCCTGCTTGCATTTACCATCCAAAGCGCTTCAACGGCGCATTGTGATGTGCCAAGCGAACCATCGCGGCGGGCGAGGACAGGGAGGTATTCGGAAATCCGCAACCACACCGATTTCCGAACCCTTTCCTTGTCCTCCCTGCCGCTTCCCGTTCCGCCATGTCCTGCACGGCCGAACGGGAGGGTTCGATCAGAAGAACGCCTGAAGCCCCGTCTGCACCCGGCCCAGGATCAGGGCATGCACATCGTGGGTGCCTTCGTAGGTGTTCACCGTCTCCAGGTTCACCATGTGGCGGATGACCTGGAATTCCTCGGAGATGCCGTTGCCGCCGTGCATGTCGCGGGCGACGCGGGCGATGTCGAGCGCCTTGCCGCAATTGTTGCGCTTGATCAGCGAGATCGCTTCCGGCGACCAGCTGCCGTCGTCCATCATGCGGCCGACGCGCAAGGCAGCCTGGAGGCCCAGCGTGATCTCCGTCATCATGTCGGCCAGCTTCTTCTGCACCAGCTGGGTCTGGGCCAGCGGACGGCCGAACTGCTTGCGATCCAGCGTATACTGGCGGGCGGCGTGCCAGCAGAACTCCGCAGCGCCCAGCACGCCCCAGGCGATGCCGTAGCGCGCCTTGTTCAGGCAGCCGAACGGACCGCCCAACCCCGTCACGTTGGGCAGCAGGTTCTCGTCGGGGACGAAGGCCTCGTCCAGCACGATCTCGCCGGTGACCGACGCGCGCAGCGACAGCTTGCCCTCGATCTTCGGGGTGGAGAAGCCCTTGGTGCCGCGCTCGACCACGAAGCCCTTGATCTTGTTGTCATGGGCCTCCGACTTCGCCCAGACGACGGCGAGGTCGGCGATGGGCGAGTTGGTGATCCACATCTTGGACCCCGACAGCAGATAGCCGCCATCGACCTTGGTGGCGCGGGTCTTCATGCCGCCGGGGTCGGAGCCGTGGTCCGGCTCGGTCAGGCCGAAACAGCCGACCAGCTCGCCGGTGGCCAGACGCGGCAGCCACTTCTTTTTCTGCTCCTCGCTACCATAGGAATAGATCGGATGCATGACCAGCGAGGACTGCACCGACATGGCGGAGCGATAGCCGCTGTCGACCCGCTCCACCTCGCGGGCGACCAGCCCGTAGGCGACGTGGCTGACGCCCGGCCCGCCATACTCCTCCGGGATGGTCGGGCCGAGCAGCCCCAGCTCGCCCATCTCGGCCATGATCTCGCGGTCGAACCGCTCCTCGCGGAAGGCGGAGATGACACGGGGCTGGAGCCGGTCCTGGCAGTAGGCGCGGGCGCTGTCACGGACCAGCTTCTCGTCCTCGGTCAGCTGGCTTTCAAGGAGGAAAGCGTCGTCCCACTGGATGCTCTGCACGGTGCGTCTCCTGATCGTGTCCGGGCCGGTTCGGCCACCGGTTACCGCTTGGCCGCTCGCCAATTGGGCGCTACTGTGCCGCGCCGGCGCCATATCCACAAACACATATTTTCTATCCTATCCATAACATTTCCATATGGCTAAAAAGAAACAGTCTTCATGCGGGACGGTTCCACAAAAGTTTTAACGTGAAGCTTACCATTTGCTATGCAATTTTGCCGGTGGCACCGTAGCCGCCACCTACCCAACGGACACCCACCCGTGTTTGCTGCATTGCAACCAATAACCGCCTTCGCCGGTTTCCCCCTGTTGCTGGGCCTTGCTTTGCTTACGCTTCTGCACGAAGACGTTGCGATCGCGGCCGGAGCCACCCTGGTCAGCGTCGGAACCGTCAGCATCGGCGTCACCGCCCTCACGCTGCTGTGTGGAATCGTTATCGGCGATCTGTTCATTTATGTCCTCGGACTATTGTCTCTCCGGATCAGTTGGATCCGGCGGCGGACCGAGGGGCCTATGCTTGAACGCTGCCGCAGGGCCTTGCAAAGCAATCTGCTGCCAACATTGGTGACTTGCCGTCTGGTGCCCGGCGTCTTATTCCCGACCTATTTCGCCTGCGGCGTGATGCGGGTGCCGTTCTTCCGCTTCGTCGCCATCACGCTGGCGACCGCCGGCGTCCATGTCGGTCTGCTGCTGACGCTGATGACCTCCTCGCTGGAGGCGGCGGCGCTCCAGGTCCAGGTGATCGGCATCAGCTGCGCGGCGGTGCTGATGCTTCTGCGCACCAAGCGCGCCCAATCCATCGCCCGTGCGCTGATCGGCCGCATCCGGGCGGCGCTGGAGCCGCTGCTGCCCGGCGGCCTGCGCGACGCGTTGCGCGGCTGCCCGACGCCGCGCGCCATCGCCCTGCCCGGCCTGCCGATGGTGCCGGCCGGCGCCCGCACCATCGGCTGGGCGGAGCGTATCCCGCCGCTGCTGTTCTACATCCCGCTGGTGGTCCAGTGGTTCGCCCTCGGCGCCCGTTACCGCAGCCTGACCCTGCCGACCGCCGCCAACCCGTCGATCGAGGCGGGCGGGCTGCTCGGCGAATCGAAGATCGCCTGCATGGACCTGATCGGGCCGGACGCGCGCCGCTGGGCCGCCCGGTCGGTCGCCTTCGTCAACCGGCCGTCGCTGACCCCGGCCCAGTTGGACTCGCTGGCATCGGGGGCCGGCCTGTCCTTCCCGCTGGTCGCCAAGCCTGACATCGGCTGGCGCGGCATCGGCGTGCGCCTGGTGCGCGATTCCACCGATCTCCGCAGCTATCTGCACGGCTTTCCCGCCGATGTCCGGCTGATCCTGCAGGAGCATGTCCCCTATGCCGGGGAGGCCGGGATCTTCTATGTCCGCAAGCCGGGCGAACGCCACGGGCGGATCTTCTCGATGACCTTCCGCTATTATCCCCATGTCGTCGGCGACGGCCGCTCCACCCTGCGTGCGCTGATCGCCGCCGACCCGCGCGCCTCCTGGAAGGCGGGGCTGCATCACGAGGCGCTGGCCGACCGGCTGGACGAGGTGCCGGCGGCCGGGCGGACGGTGCGGCTGTCTCTCGTCGGCAGCAGCCGGGTCGGCGGCCTCTACAAGGATGCCTGCGGCCATGTCACGGCGACGCTGACCGCGCGCTTCGACGAGATCGCCGACGAGATGCCGGGTTTCCATTTCGGCCGCTTCGACGTGCGCTTCGCCTCGGTGGAGCGGCTGGCGGTGGGCGAGGATTTCCGCATCATCGAGGTGAACGGCGCCGGGGCCGAGGCCATCCACATGTGGGATCCGGACTTCGGGCTGGGCGAGGCCTACGCCACCCTGTTCCACCAGCAGGCGCTGATGTTCGAGGTCGCCGACGCCTGCCGGGCGGCGGGGGCCCGGCCGCTGACCGCGCTGGAGCTGGTCCGCTACCAGCGCCGCCAGCAGAACCTGCTGCCACTCTATCCGGCCTCGAACTGACCGGACGCCGGGGCGGCCAGGCCTGTCAAGCATCCCCTATGCCGGCACGAACCGCGGGTTCGCGCCGGCTTTTTTGACGGCATGCACACGCAATGGCATGTCAATTACAAAGCATCACAATTTGATTCCCAAAGTCTCAGGAAACACATCGATAAATGAAACAAAATATAATAATCATAAATTCCGTTGATCAAAAATATCTTTCTCGGAGAAACAAATGACGATTCTGATGAATGGAGCCTATTTCAACAGCCTGGATCAGGACAGCGGTTTGGAAAACGCACTGGACCAGATACCGGGCAGCGGAACGACCGACTACATCATCTTCAGCCTGAACGTAAAGAGCAAAACAATTGTGGATATAAGCTTTGGTCTCAGTGGACCTACATTGGCTTCTGATGGAGACATACAAGACGGTTTCTCGGATATCATTGAACCGATCATCAGCGCTGGAATCAAGAATAAATCATTGAAGCGGATTTGGCTTTCGATTGGTGGCGCAGAATCCGATGCTTTTACCTATATCAACGACATCATTTCACAAAATTCGGATCTAACAAAAACACTTTACAATAACTTCAATGCGATCATCACGGCCATTGGAAATATCCAAGGCGCTGCGAGCGAGAGCGGCCCTGTATTCTCCGGGTTCGATATCGATTTCGAACAAAAAAAAGGCGACCTGCAAACCCTTGTTTCCAATGTGACAATCTGGCTCTATCAGCAGTTCAAATGCACTTTTACGTTCTGCCCATTCCAGTCTTTGCCGATCACTCCACCGCACGCGAAGACACAGGCGGTCTCGCCATGGATATCGTCCTTGTCGACCATCTATTCCGCCTTGAACACCCAACCGGTGCTCGGGTTCAATTTGCAGACCTATGCCGGCGGTTACGGAAACGATCCCACGGCCTGGGTGAGCGCTGTCTCGGCTCAATCCGGCACCAGTGTTGCCGACGCCTCCGCCTTCATCTGGCCGATCTTCTCCTGCGACAGCGGCCTAGGCAACGGCCCGAACTCCACACCGTCGCAGGTGACGACCGCCATGCAGGGGTGGAAATCGCAAGGGGCCTCGCTTTGGGCCACCGCGTCGCTTCCCTATGACAACTACAATCTGAGCGATTACGCCACGGCCATCAACGCTGGCTGAGGCGATCCGGCAACGGCAAGGCCGGCAGTTCCTCTTGGGACCGCTGCCGGTCTTGCGCCCGCCTCTTCCCGCCTCCACTTGATAGCGGCCGTTGCCCGCCCCTATCCTTTGGAGATCTGGATGCGCCGGAGCCTGACCCATCTGCGCAACCGCCCTTCGCTCACCGGGTCGCTGGCCTTCGCCCTGTTGGCGGGAGCGGTCGTGGCGCCATGGCTGCGCCCGACCACCGCCCTGCTGATCGGCTGGGATCTGGGCGTCGTCCTCTACATCCTGCTCGCCGGTTTCCTGATGAGCCGGGCGACGGTGGCGTCGATGCGCCGCCGGGCCAAGCTGCTCGATCCCGGCAAATGGGCCGTGCTGGCCGGCGCCGTGCTGGCCGCACTCGCCGCCCTGGTCGCCATCGTCGCCGAACTGGTGTCGGCCAAGGGCTCCCCGCACGAGGGCATGGCGGCGATCCTGGCGGGGGCGACGGTGCTGCTGTCCTGGACCTTCCTGCACGTCTTCTTCGCCCAGCTCTACGCCCATGACTATTGGCTGGACGGCGGACCTGCGCGGGAGCGCAGCCTGGAGTTTCCCGGCAACGAGGCGCCGGATTATCTGGAATTCCTCTATTTCAGCTTCACCATCGGCATGACGGCGCAGGTGTCCGACGTCACCACCCGCGGCGCCGGCATGCGCCGCCTGGTGCTGATGCACGGCGCCCTGTCCTTCCTGTTCAACACCGCGGTGCTGGCGCTGGGCGTCAATCTGGCCGCCAGCCTGGTCGGCTGATCCGCCGCCGCCTTCGGCACCCCGCATCGAGACCGGCCGCGCTCCGCCAACCGGGAAGGAGTCTGCGCAAGACGCGGGCGGAGTCCGAATGCGAAAGCGTCGAATTTGGCACCGCAGCAACATACATAAGTAATGATCATGTTTTTTGTTTTCTTCAAAGACAATTGAAAATACATACATTTGCATTATTTGCAAAATTCTGAGCTGTTATGTTGTTTTTCTTTCGAACGCACTATAATTTACGGAGAAGTTCAGAGGCATTAACAATGACAAAATTGTTATTTCCTATTCTTCTATTTATGACTTATGGCTGCACCGCTCATGCCAATGTCGGCATCGGGGCGGTCGCCGCGTCCGATGAATTCGTCATCAAACTGTCGGTCCTGAACGTGACCAGCGATACGGCGACCATCGGCTACCGGTCGTTGCCGGCCAACCGGCCGAAGAGCTACGGCGATTTCCTGGCGATCTGGCAGGGGCGCATGATCCCGTGGCGGGCGCCACCGCTGGCGCGGATCACGATTCCACAGGACACGGATTCCGGTTCGGTGGTGCTCAGCGGCTTCACCCTGGCCAATCTTGATTATGTGGTGGGGTACGGCACCGGGCCGGCCATCTCCACCATCGCGGCCTCCGTTCCCATTCCGCCCGTAACCGGCGAGTCGGCGGAAGGCGGCACCAGCACGGCCAATCCCGCCCCCGGCCAGCCGGGATCGTCGGTGACGATGACGCTGGCCAGCCAGACGTCGGAAGCGCTCGCCGTGCGCTATGCGACGCTGCCGGGATACCAGCCGGCCAGCTACGGCAACTGGATCGGCATCTGGCCCGGTCAAATGTCGCCCTACAACGCCTTCAAGCCATTGGCCTGCGCCGATGTGCCCTCCGACGCCAATCTCGGCACCGTGGCGATGAACGGCCTGTCGCTGGGGGCGGAGGAAACCTACACGCTGGTCTATTTCACCGGCCCGGCCGCCCCGGCGTCCGACGGCAAGGCCGCGCCGGGCTGCGCCGCGGCCTGGAGCGATGGCGGCCAGACACCCGACACCACGCAGGCCGCGGCGATGCTGGTCTTCCAGACCGCCAGCCGCGCCGGCGCCCAACAGCCCGTGCCCTCCAAATAGTCCGGGCACGGACCCAGGCGGGATTTTCCCCGCCGACACCCAGCAGGACCGATCCTGCGCCACGATTGAGGGTAAGCATATGGCAACGGTTATTTCGACTGCGAAGACCACCCTGGCCCTGACGCTTCTGGACGACGCAACCCTTCAGGTCGATTACAATACCCTGTCGGGCAACATGCCGCAGACCTACGGCAATTACCTGGGGATCTGGCAGGACAACAGCGGGAACATCCCCTACAACCAGACCGCCCAGAACACCTCGACAGTCAACGGCAACACCCAGGCCGGCTCCACCACCTTCCCGGTTTCGTCGCTGACCACCAACGGCTATGTCGTCTGCTTCGCGGTCGGCAGGCAGCTGACGGCGCCGATGCAGATCTATGGCAACGCCTGCTCGACCGCCTTCCTTCCCCCCAATTCCAGCACCGTCATCTATACCCCTGGCTCGCTGACCTACAATTCCAACGGCAGCAACAACCTCAATCTCAACTACGCTCTGCCGGTCGGCGATTCGCCCAGCACCAACGGCGCCTGGGTCGGCCTGTGGAAGGGCAGCCTGGCCTCCTACACCTCGGCGCCGAATGTCGGAGCCGCCGCGATCACCTCGACCTCCTCCAGCGGCATCGCCTTCATCAACGGCATCGCGCTTGGCCGCGGCGCCACCTACACGGCGGCGCTGTTCACCTCCGGCTGGAACGCCGCGACTCCCGCGTCGAGCCTGCTGACCACCATGGCGGCGACCGTGACCTTCCAGATCTGATCCTGTCCGGTTCTCCGGCCGACGCGGGTTCGGCCGCTCACGTCACGGGACCGGCCCGGCGGCCCTCCCCCCTCGCGGGGAGGACCGCCGGGCGCGTCCCCGATCCCGCCACGACCGGAGGCCGCCCATGGATTTCTTCACCAAATTCCACACCGCCCGCCTGTACAGCGCGCAGCAGGGCGCCGGATTCTTCTATTATGTGCTGCCGGCGGGCTGCACCAGCTTTCCCGACGGCATCGGCCTGCAGGACGCGCTGTCCTCCGCCGCGTTCCAGGGAACATTCGTCTATTCCGCCGGCGACCCGGCGATCACGGCGGCGAGTGCCGACGGCTTCGTCGAGGCGATCGACGGCGTCCTGCGCCAAACCCAGGACAGCCGCGGCTTCATCTGGCTGGCCGATCCCACCGCCATCACCCCGTCGACCTGCCCGATCATGAGCCTCAGCCCGGCGGGGGACAGCGGCGGACCGCTGGCCGCCCCGATCGTGCCGGCGCTGTCGCTGACCCTGACCGGCGGCATGACGGTGACGCTGGACGGGACGACGCTGTCGCTGACCAACGCCAACCCGAGCTTCCAGGGCGCCGCCCAGCCGGTCAGCAGCCGAAGCCCGAACGCGCGTCTGCCCTGCGACGGCACGCTGCGGGGCACCCTGCGGTTCGACAGCTTCATCCAGCGCCAGTCGCTGCATGACAGCTGGAACTGGGGATTCCAGTATGCCTTTCCCTCCGCCGACAGCGATGTTTCGGCGGTGACCGCCCTGTGGCTGCCGCTGGCCGTCGGCAATCTGCCCAGTTCCAGCGACATGATCGGCTTCCATCTCGCCATCGATCCCAGCGATCCGACCAACGCCTTTCTGCCGGCGCGCACCACCGTCGCCTTTTCCGGCGAGATCCTGAACCAGCCCTCGGTCCCGGTGGCGCTGGCGTCGGGATTCGCCACCACCACCGGCTTGGCCGTCTGGCTCTATCCCGTTCCGGGGCAGATCGACGAAAATCCCGACGCCGCCTATCTCGTGTTCAATCCCGGCTGCCAGCCCGACCGCGTCGGCCCCACCAGTTTCCAGGCGGCGCCGGTCGGCGCCTATGAGCTGGCGGTGCCCGACGCCCCGGCGGGCGGCGGGACGCTGGGCATGATCGGCGGCCTGCTGGGAACGGAATACATCGCCTTCCAGCCGCGCGGCGACGGCGGCGACGGCGACCGGCTGTGGTTCGAGACCGGAAAGCCGGCCTGGGCGCCCCGCTTTCCCTTCCCCCCCGCCTCGCCGGTATCCGCCCCGACCGATCCGTCGGCACCGCTTCTGGAAAGCGCCTTCCTCACCTCCTGGGCGACGGTGGTCACGGCGCAAGGAGCCGGGACCGTCCCCTATGTCGCCCAGCCCAAGGGATCGCCCCTGCTGGGGCGCGATCCGCTGATCTTCGCGTCCTACCCCAGCCTGTTCGGCGCCATGGATCCGGCGGTGGCGCTTCCGGGCGCGGGCAGCCCCTTTCCGCTGGCTCCCTACGCTCTGGCCACGGCCGGCGACGGCGTCGTCAGCTTCGACGCCAGCCAGATCGCCAATTTCGAAGGCCAGGTGCTGGCGGCGACGCGGCGGTCCGCCATAGCGGGCACCGGGAGCGCCGGCGGCATGGCCAAAGCCGCCGTCGCGAAGCCCACGACCCTCAGATCGGCCGCCCGGTCCCGCGCCCTTCCCAAAACCACTCTGGCCCAATCCCCTCTGGCCAAAGCCGCCTTGGCCGACACCGCAGACGCCGGAAGCGGTCAGGATGTGGTCACCACCCCGTCCGGGCAGCTGGTGACGCTGGCCGACGACGGCAGCTGGCGGGAGATCCTCCTCGGCAGCAATCTGGCGGCGGGCAGCGACGGAACGCTGGCCTTCCTCAATCCCGGATCCGAGCTGCACCAGGCCTTCTCCACCGGGGACCTGTTCCTGGTGATCGCCAACGCCACCCTGCTGGGCAGCACCGATCCCGGCGCCTCCGGCGCGCGCTTCCTCAACGGCATGACCATCGAGGATTGGCTGCTGACCGCCAATGTCGGGCACAATTCCTACAACGACTACAACAACGTGATTATCGTCAAGGGCTGCAAGGGCGCGCTCTACGATCCCAGCTCCGACGCGACCAAATCCTCCAGCCTGGTGTCGACGCAGGACAAATGGACGCTCGCCACCGACTTCGCGGCACCGAGCGACCTCGACCCCGCCAACCCCTCCCTGCCGCCCGGACCGCCGGATCCGGCCGAACTTCCGGTGCTGTCGACCTGGCTGCGCTCCTATTTCCAGGCCGCCAGCGACCAGTCCGACACCGACTATTTCGGCAATTTCAACGCCATCGCGCGCGACCCCGACTGGACCGGCATCCTGGTGCTGGCGATGGATTGCGGCCTGCCGTCCGACCTTGCCGGGCTGGCGGCGGGGATCACCGATCCTGGCGCCTTCATGGCCCACCATCTCGGCATCGAGGTCAGCCCGGTCGCCAACGACCCGGCGGCGGCCAGCATCGCCCTGTCCTCCTCCAGCTCGATGTTCGGCCTGATCTATTACCAGGACCCCGATTATGTCCCGCCCGCGGCCGGGCAACCGGTCACCCCGGTGCCGGTCGCCGAAGGGGCCGATTTCGGTTTCCGGGTGCTGACGCTCCAGGTCCTGTTCGAGAACACCGCCGTCAAGCTGTTCCAGAGCTACGCCCAGGTGACGCTGAACTCCCTGTTCGGGATGCCGGTCGAACGGATGGGTGCCGATGGCGGCAACGATGCCAACGCCATCATTCTGAAAGGCACCTATGTCAACAACAACGGCACGCCCATCTACAGCATGGGGGCGCTCTACACCACCACCTATTACTTCGACAATAATATCTTCAACAAGATCGAGATCGACTCCGCCCAGATGAGCACGGTGGATGACGGAACTGGGACCGGCATCCTGCAAAGCCTGTTCAGCTTCAGCGGCTATCTCGACTTCACGCTGGTGCGGACGGCCGCGGATGTTCCTTTCGACGTGTTCTCCTTCGGCAGTCCGGACGGCCAGGACATCCTGCGCCAGGGGCTGCGCTACGCCACGCTGGGATTGCAGCTGACCTCGCCCGCGGCGTCGCCGACCGAGACCGCCTTCCGCTTCGTCACCGACCAGATCACCTTCGACGTCGTGACCAGCACGCCACGCTCCGGCTGCCTCTACACCAACTTCGCCCTGACGCTGAACGGGCTGGTCTCCGGCAGCGCCGCCGCCGCACCGGAGGCGTCGAACTGGCTGACCGTCATCCCCGACGCGGTGTTCAGCGGCGTCGGCGGGACGGAGTGGTACGGGCTGAGCTACCGGTTGGACATGGGGACGCCGGGGGCGCTGGCCGGCAAGGCCAAGCTGACCTCCCAGCTGCTCACCGCCTGGTCAACCGACAGCAGCGGAACCGGGTCCTACCGCGCGCTGGTCGGCATCCAGCTGCCGGGCACCGGCGGCGGCGCCAAGCTGATCAGCCTGCAGAATGTGCTGAAGCTGTCGGTCAACCAGATCTGGCTGGCCTATGACCCGGACCAGTCGTCGTTCCTGCTGATGCTGACCGACATCGCCCTGCGCTTCCTCGGGCTGCTCAAGATCCCGCCGAGCGGCTCCACCCTGTTCTACCTGTTCGGAAACCCCGAGTCCGGGGGCAAGCCGTCGGGATTGGGCTGGTACGCCCTCTACAACAACGAACCCGACAATTCCTGACCTGCCGCCGACCGGGGAGAAACGCCATGTCCTTCACCGAACTTCTCGCCCAGTTGATGCAGGGCAACGCCGAAAGCGAGCAGAAGGCCGCCGAGGGCGCCACGGCCTTCGGCGCGTTTCTCAACGCCCAGGCCCAGATCCGGATCTATGTGGACAACACCCCCAACATGGGGCACCAGGCCACGACCATCCATCTGCTCAAGCGGCAGATCGACCGGTACGGTTACGCGGGGCAGGTGCGGATCGTCTGGGCGCCAGCGGGCACATCGAAGGACGGGATCAACGATACAGCCCGCAAGCTCGGCCTGCTGCTGACCGGCCTCGACCCCGCCCAGATCGACACCGCGCAGATCACCTATGGAACCTGCCAGGATATCCGGTTCATCAATCTGGCCTCGCCGGGCGACAAATTGAATGATCGTGTCGCGTTCGGGATGACCGGCGGCGCCGACGACCTGACGGTGAATTATGCCGAGAAACTCAATGTCTCGGCGTTCCTGCGCTTGCAGCCCTTCGCGTGGCGTCTGGAGAATGGGAGTTTCGTTCCCAACCAGATCGAGTTCCAACCCGCTTCGGGGCGTGCGACGGTCCGGATCGGCGATCTGTCGGACACGATCAACCTGCTGCCCTACAAGTTCGACAAGGCCGCCGTCACCACGGTGCCGCAGTCGGTGTGGGACTGGTATTGCTCGCAGACCTGGAACCCGGCGCTGGCCACCAGCACCGGCTACGCCCGCAGCCTGATGAGCGCCTGCGAGAACACCGGGGCGTTGATTTGGCCAGCCTATGGGCTGCACCAGTTCGATTCAACGGAGATGCTGCTGAACATCGCCATCATCGCCGGCTGTTACCAGAAAGGCCAGAATTTCCTGGGGGCGCCGATCGTCGTCCCCCTGCTGAACACATTCACCGACGAAAAATTCACCTATGTTGATCTGTACAAATCGGCCGATCCGAAATCCACTGAAAACCTGAACAAGAAAATCAAGGATGATTACGGCTACACGAACAAGAACAAATCGAATTTTGACGACTTCCTCGGCCGAGTTGACAGTTACAAGACCGACAATCAGGCATCTCAGCGCGTAAGCATACTCCGTGGTGACTTCACCGCTGAGGACATCACTCAGAAAATCTCCGCCCTGCACACCGGCGATGTCCTGATGGTCGTGATCGGCAGCGTGCCGCAGGATGTCTATAATTGCCTGTTCACAGCACCCTTGCCGCCACTCTTCGAAGGGCAAGGGACATCGAGCCTGGTCATTTCCCTTGGCACCCCCTATTTTCAGATGCCGAAACCGGGAATGAACGGCAACAATTATCCGAGCGCACCGCCGGTCGGTCAGCCGGCGGGCATCCCGATGCGATGCAACGAAACCGCCGCCCTGGTTCGTCTCGGCTACAACAAATACCTGACCTATCCTCCCATTCAGAAATTCGGGGACAGCATAAATTCGATCATTTCCTTCATGAATGATCTTCGGAACGCGGAAAGCGAACTCAGTGGATATTTCAAAACCCTCTTCACATATTACTCCCAGGATATTCACGACAAGCTGACGCTCGGGCTGATCGCCTACCAGTCCCAGACCACGGCCCAGCAGGAGCCGAACGCCGTGGCGCTGTCTGCACGCTCCGCGTCCCGCCTGTCGGCCGAAGCCGGGTCGACGGCGACGCTGGCCGGCATCTATGACAGCCTGACCGCCGCCTGGTCGGATGGCACGCTTGATCTGCTGGCGGCCATGGCCGGCTCGGAATTCGCCGATTTCTGGCGGCCGGTGGTGGGATCAACCTTCCTGGTGACGGTGGCGCTGGACGACATCACCGAGACCAAGGATGACGGCGGCGCGGTGACGGAGGTGTCCGTCGTCAATGCCGGCACGCTCGCCTTCGGCACCCCCTTCTCGCTGGGGCTGCTGTTCACGGCACCCAACGAGGGGCCGATCCTGTCGACCCTGAGCTGCCGCGCCACCCAGGTCTGGTCGATCGACGGCGCGCCCTGGATCCAGTTCGCCGACCCCGGCTTCGACCTGACGGTGACGGAGGCGCTGACCCCGGTGCAGGGTGGTCTGGTCGGCACGGTGATCGGCGGCGCCACGCTCACCATGGAGATCCGCTATCCGGTCGAGGAGAACCGCTGGATCGTCACCGGAGTGTTCGCCGCCCCCTACCCGTCGATCGGCAGCTTCTTCCAGATGGCGGGCGGTCTCAACCTCGTGCAGAGCCTGCCCTCCCCGCTCAACGCCCTGTCCGGCTTCGGCCTGCGGGAGGCCCAGTTCGTCTATGACCAGACCGCCGCCGCCATCGAGTCCCTGACCTTCACATTCTCAACGGATTCGCCGTGGATCCTGCTGAAGGATCCCGCCATCTCGCTCGCCCCCACGATCGTCTACACCATCTCGGCCCCCGGCGACCTGGAGAACCGGAGCTGGATGATCAACGCCACCGGCGACTTCACCATCGGCGGCGGCACGGTGACGATCAGCACCCAGTATCCCGACTTCCAGGTGTCCGGCGCGCTGACCGACGGCGAGATCAAGATCGCCGATCTGGTCAAGCTGCTCGGCGCCGTGCTCGACGTCGATGCCGCCATCACCGGCTTCAGTTTCTACGTCTACCCGACCACCGGCTTCTTCGGCGTCTCCGCCGACGCCGTGCTCGACGCGCCGGTGACCATCGGCGGCATCACCCTGTTCAAGTTGGACACGCTGGGGGTGGACACCACCGGCGGCGACGGGCGCTATGCGGTGACGCTGCGCGGCACCACGGTCATCCTGCCGGGGACGTCGGCGGAATTCTCGCTGAGCCTCGGCGCCACCTTCGAGCTTCCCGACGCCTGGACCTTCGTCGGCCAGCAGACCGACGGCACCTCGGTCTCGCTGACCGGACTGCTCGACTATTATCTGGGCTGGAACACCGGCGACGGCGACCCCTACGGCATCGCCGGGCTGGCGCTGTCCTTCGACACCGGCACCGGGGCGTGGTCGTTCGCCGGCGGCACCGCCGAGCCGTGGAGCGTGCCCTTCATCCCCGACATCAAGGTCGCCGGGCGCTTCTCCTGCGGCAGCCGGGTGCCGGACGGGGGCGGCGAACTTGAATCCTACGGCCGCATCGACCTCGACTGGCTGTGGAACGGCATCACGCTGAAGGTCTGGTACGATTACCAGCCCGAGGTCACCTCCTTCGGCATCACCTGGGATCTGCTGTCGGGAACGGTCACCTACGATCCCAAGACCGGCGAATACACCACCAAGCTCGGCTTCACCGACAATGTGACCATCGGGTCGCTGATCGCGACCATGATCGAATGGCTGACCGGCTCCTCCTTCACGCTGGAGGCGCCGTGGGACGTGGTCAACCAGATCAGCCTGAGCGGCGTGTCGCTGGTCTATGTCTTCAACACCAAGGACAGCAGCCGCAACCGGGTCAGCTTCGACCTGTCGATCGGGCCGCTCGACCTCGGCTTCGCCCGCATCGACAGCATTTCCGCCTCCTACCTGTCGCAGGGCAAGGACCGCGGCGTCAATGTCTCGCTCAAGGGGCTGTTCACCTGGAACATCGGCGACGGCGCGATGGGGGACAGCACGACGCTCGGCCCCTGGGACGCCAGCAAGCCGGGAGCGGCGCCGGCCCCTCCAGGCCAGGGCAACAAATATCTCGACCTGCGCATGATGGCGCTCGGGCAGCGGGTGACGGTCAAGGGGTTGACCGACGCCACCACGGTGCAGGACGCCATCGCGCTGATGACGACGCTGCCCGACCCCAGCCCCGGCACCCTGCCGCCCCTGGTCTTCGACGCCGCGTCCGACTGGATGGTCGGGCTCGATTTCGGCGTGCTGAAGCTGGGCGAGAAGGATGGCGGCCGCGACACCGGAACCGGCTATTTCCTGACGCTCCAGACCGTCTTCAACGACCCCAACTTCTACGCCCTGCGCCTGGCGCTCGACGGCTCGATGGCCAAGGTGTTCAAGGGGCTGGATTTCCAGATCATCTACCGCCAGATCAGCGATACGGTCGGGGTCTATTCCGCCCAGATCGCCCTGCCGACCATCATGCGCCGCATCGATGTCGGCGCCTACACCATCACGCTGCCGGAATTCGCCATCTCGGTCTACACCAACGGCGATTTCCAGATCGATGTCGGTTTCCCCTGGAACAATGATTTCAGCCGCTCCTTCACCGTCGAGGCGATCATCCCGCCGGGGATCCCGATGCTGGGATCGGGCGGCTTCTATTTCGGCAAGCTGTCGAGCGCCACCACCACGCTGGTACCGACGGTGGTCAACGGCACCTTCAATCCGGTCCTGACCTTCGGCTTCGGCTTCCAGCTCGGCCTCGGCAAGTCGGTGGAATACGGCATCCTCAGCGCCTCCTTCAGCCTGACCGTGTTCGGCATCCTCGAAGGTGTGCTGGCGACCTGGAATCCCTATGACGGCGCCGGCTCGACGCTTCCCGCCGGGCAGTTGCAGGGAGCCTATTACTTCAAGCTGTCCGGCACGCTGGGCATCAGCGGCAAGCTGGATGGCAGCGTCGATTTCGGCATCATCAAGGCCTCGGTCTCGGTCGAGGTCATGGTGATGGTCCAGCTCTCCTACGAGAGCTTCGTGTCGATGACCTTCACCGTGCTGGCCTCGGTCAAGGTCAAGGCCAGCGTGCGCATCAATCTCGGCCTGTTCAAGATCACCCTGCATTTCAGCTTCTCGATGCGGGTGAAGGAATCCTTCACCGTCGCCAACACCGGCTCGCCGCCCTGGCAGGTGGCCGCGACGACCACGGCCCAGACGGCCTCGCTGCTGAGCCGCCCGGCGGCGCTGCGCACCTCGGCCCTGCGCACCTCGGCGCTGCGCAAGACCGCCCAACCGGCGGCGCGGACGCTGAAGGCGGCGGAAACAGCGGTGGACAGCGGCCCGTCCTGGTCCAACCTGCTGCCGGCGGACAAAAAGGCGCCATTGTCCGGCTACACCGCCATGGGCCTGACCGGCGCCCGCAGCGAATGGCCGGAAGACACCACCCAGACGCCCTGCTGGGTCGCCATGCTGTTCATCGACAGCGTCGCCCCCTCCGACGGCACCACCACCGGCACCGACACGGGCGACACCGCGTTCGAGACGCTGGCCAAGGCGGTGGCGCGCTGGGTGATCGCCGCGATGCAGCCGGCGCCGCTGACCAGCGATCAGGTCGACGCCCTGATCATCGACGAGACGGCCCTCGACGCCCTGCTCGACACCACGCTTGTCAGCACCGACGACAACCCGACCCCGATTCCCATCGACGCCATCGACCCCTTCTTCGACGGCCAGTTCGTCATGACGGTGGCGCTGCCGCCGGACGAGGACGGGTCGGCCACCGCGACCTATTTCCCGATGCCGGGCGCGGTGACGATGACGGTGCCGGCCTATGGCGCCGATTACGCCGGCGTCTCCTACGCCTTCGGCGACTACAACGCGATCTCCTCGGCCGGGCTGGCGGAGCTGCGCGCCTATTTCAACGCGCTGTCCGTCCAGAGCGGGGAGAGCGGCGACGCGGCGGCGCTGGCGGTCAAGAGCGGCGGCACCGACGACAGCACCTCGATGGCGGACTGGATCCGCAGCGACTACATGCTGCTGATCGCCCGCCAGATGATCCAGGCGATGCGCGACGGCCTGCGCGACTTCACCCACCCCATCGACGCCACCACCACGCCGCAGGCGCTGGTCGCGTCGGTGAACGCCACCGGCCAGCTGTCCGGGGGCGCGGCGGTCAGCGTCGCCGATCTGTTCACCGCCAACCCCTCCCACGCACTGGCCGCCGGCAAGCCGTTCGGCATCGGCACCAGCCTGACGGCGCCCGCCCCGTCGCCCAGCTTCAACGATCTCGCCCTGGATTACGCCGCCGACGGCGTGACCGGCGGCAGCCTCGCCATGGCCAACGCCGCCAGCGCCGGCATCCTCGCCGCCGGGGCCGTCGTCTCCTGGCCCGGCCATGATCCGGCCTCCTACACCGTCGCCGCCGGCGACACGCTCTATGCCGTCGCCGACGCCTTCGACGCCCTGCTCGCCGATCTGCTGAGCGAGGCCGATGTGCTCGACCAGCCGGGGCTGCCGGCCTCCGGCGCGCTGCTGCTGGTGCCGCTGATCACCGCCTCGGCCCTGTCGGGGGACAGCTTCACCAGCATCGCCGGGCGCGAGCCGTTCGCCGCCGCCGGCCTGACGGCGAGCGCGCTGGCGCTCGCCAACGCCGGCAACCAGATCCTGCGGACGGGCGCCCAGGTCGGCTATCCCGACAAGGCGGCGGTCACGGTCCAGCCGCGCCAGGGGCTGGGCGACATCGCCCACAGCCTGGGCGTCAGCCTGGACGATCTGCTGGCCCACGGCCAGGTGCTGACCCAGACGGATCTGCTGGCGACCGTCGCCGTGCTGGCCCTGCCGGTCCTGACCATCGACACCGCCGAGGGCGACACGCTGACCGACATCGCCGCGCGCTACGGCACGACGCCGGCGGCGCTGGGCGACCTGCCCGCCAACGCGGCGATCGCCGGCCTGTTCGCCGTCACCGATTCCTCGGGCGCCGACATCGGCACGCTCGACCTGCCGCACCTGCCCCACTATCAGGTCGCCGCCCTGATCGACGAGGCGCAGCGGTCGCAGGCGATCGCCAACCTGTCCGGCATGGCCTCGCGCTATTACCTCCAGGGGCTGCGCCTGCCGACCGACGGCATCACGCCGAAGGCCGCCGGCATGTGGGTGCGCGACAGCGGCGGCACCCTCACGCTGCCGCCCTTCGCCGGGCTGTTCGCCCTGACCGGGCAACAGATCGCGCTGCCGGCGGCGATCACCGCGACACCCTTCACGGTCACGCTGAGCCGCGCCGCCGGACCGGCCTGGCTCGCCTTCGCCGATGCCGCCGGCACGAGCGTCGACAGCCTGACGATCGAGGTGGCCGCCGGCACCCCGGACGCCAACCGGATCACCAGCATCGCCGCCTGCCTCGCCGCACCGCTCGACATCCCGCTGCTGGCGCTCGGCACCGGGACGGTGGCGCGCGGCAGTCCCGCCACCTATCCGCTGTCCAGCATGACGGCGTGGCTCAGCGCCGATCTGGTCGGCCTGCCGAACGGCAGCCCCGGCGACGGCAACCAGACGCTGCGGGTGTGGACGCTGCCCGACAGCCTGACCGCCCTGCCCGACCCGTCGACCCGGCGGATCGACCCCCGCTTCGCCGTCATCCTCAGCCGCTACGACGAGGCGTCGGGATCGACGGTGGACGGGCCGGTCGGCGCCTATGGCTGGGCCTCGGCCATCGCCTTCACCGTGCGCAAGGTCCCGGCCATCGAGGGCAGCCCGGCCTCCGCCACCACCTATGAGGTGATCGGCGCCGACGACGAGGGCATCGTCATCCTGGAGCGCCTGCTCGACCAGCTGAAGACCGACGATGACGCCATCGCCAGCCTGCGGGTGGCCTTCGTCATGGATGGCGGGATCCAGAGCGATGCGGACGCCGCGGTGACCATGGGGATTTCCCAGGCCAACCTGTCGACCCAGACCAACCCGCCCGCGACCATGACGGCCCGCGCCCTGACCGCGACCGCGTCCACCGGGCTCGGGCTGCTGAACAGCAAGCTCGATTTCCTGCGCCTGCTGTGGGAGGCGAGCATCACCCGCTCGGGCGGCTTCTATCTCTATTATTACGACCAGACCGACGCCCGCGGCCTGCCCGACGACGCCTTCAACGACAAGGGCGAGGCGTCGCTGACGGCGATGGTCCTCTACGCCGCCCCGGCGGCGGCGGCGCGGCGGAACCGGCTGACCGACTACATGAACGCCGTGGTCACCGGCGGCGGCTTCGACCTCGGCAGCGCCGCGGTCAACGCCAAGGCCGATCCCCAGACCGACCCGCTCACCGTGACCGCCACCGCCACCGACACGCTGGCGGGTCTGGCCTACGGCTATTTCGCCAATCCCGGCGATCTCGCCGAGAGCAACGCCGGGCTGGCGCTGACCGCCGGCACGGTGCTGACGGTCAGCCAGGGGCTCTACCAGCCGCCGCCGGGGGCGCCGCAGTCGCTGGACGCCATCGCCGCGCGGTTCGGCACCAGCGTCGCCGCCCTCCAGGCGGCCAACGGCGGCACCCTGCCCGATCCGGCATCTTTCCCGCTGGCGATCCGGCTGCCGGCCCTGTCGCTGACCGCCGGCACCTCGAGCCACAGCGGCAGCCTGGAGGAGATCGCCGGCTGGTACGGCATGGATGTGGTGGCGCTCGCCGCCCACAACCGTCTGGTGGCCGGGCTGTGGACCGGCCGGACGGTGGTGGTGCCGGAGGGGCCGGTCACGGTGACCAGCACCGTCGATGTCGGCACCGCCGCGCTGCTGGCCCTGCGCGAGGTGCCGCCGGAAGAGGCGGCGGCCCCTGCCGGCGCCAGCGACACCGCATGGGCCACCGCCTTCCTGCTGAACGACGTCTCCCTGCTCGGCTGCCGGATCTACGGCAACGCCGACTTCACCGAAAGCCCGGTCAGCCTGCCCTTCGGCCCGACCTCGCCGGACGACGGTGGCGATGACGCCGACACCGGCGACACCCTGGCCACAGCCGCCTTCGGCAAGGTGGCGGCGCCGGAGCTGGCGACCGCCGGGGAGCCGGATTGGGAGTTCCGCCAGAACATCCCCTATTCCTCCTATGCCCGCGACGGCAGCGGCGACAGCCCCTATGACGGCGTCGGCGGCGTCCTCCAGGTCACCTTCTCCTGGCAGGATCTCTACGGCAACCAGATCGACACCACCCTGTCGGAGCCGTCGGCCGGCAGCGGCGGCCCCTTCAACCAGCCACCGGTCATCGTCGGCTACACCGATGCCCTGATCGGCCTCGGGCAATGGCCGACCCTGTCGTCGAACTGGCTGGTGGACAGCGCCGAGGATGGCGGCGCCCGGATCACCCTGACCCTGTCCTTCGCCCAGGCCAGCTATGACGGGCTGCTGATGGCGGTGCCGCAGACCGACAGGACGGTGCTCGCCACCTTCACCCAAACCCTGGATCCCACCAGCGCCGCCAACGCCGCCAACTACAGCCTGACGGCGGAGGACGGCGCGGTCAGCCTGGAGGTGGCGTCGGCGGCGCTTCAGCCCGGCGGTCTGTCGGTTCTGCTGACCCTTGCCGGCGCCTTCACCGACGGCGACGCCGCGACCCTGACCGTCAACGGCCTGACCACCGCCACCGGGGACGGGGTGTCCGGCTGGGCCGGCTTCTCCTATCCCGACACGGTGGCGGCGCGGGGATCGGGCGTGCAGTCCAGCGCCGCCCAGGCCCAGCGCACCTACGGCAGCCTGCGCGACCAGCTGAACGATCCCAACGGCATCAGCCTCACGGTGTCGATGTCCCTGCTGGTCGACGAGGGCGGCAAGCCGCTGGTGACCGCCCTGTCGGCGGACGAGGTTACGGCCCTGAAGCAATGGCTGTTCGACGGCACGGGCGGCACGGGCGGCACGGCCGGAACAGACGGCACGGCCGCGACCACCAGCATCCTGGCCTTCGTCACCGACCGTGCCGCCTTCGGCACCGGCGTCGCCGCCCCGCCGCCAAGCCAGCAGATCACCCTGCCGGTCGCGGCCTCCAGCCTCACCAAGACCGAGATCGTCAAGCTGGAGCTGATCTTCACCGTCACCCGCACCGGCGGCAGCGTCTGGGGCGACCTGCAAAGCGTGCCGGGCATCCGCAGCGCCTCCACCATCGTGCCGCCCCTGACCAAGGGCGACAGCAGCAGCAGCCTCGCCCTGTCGGCCTTCGCCGCCGCCATGGAGGAGGCGCTGTCCCAGCCGGGCGGCTACCTGATCCGGGTGGCCACCGGCACCGACCGCGACGCCTCGGTGAGCACCGCCGACACCAGCGTCTGGGCGGTGCGCGTCGGCGAGACGGCCGGGCAGGCGATCTCCTATGCCCTGTCGTCGTCGCCGGACGATCCGGCGATCTTCGCGCCCAGGCCGGTGTCCAACCGGCTGGAGAGCCGGTCGGGCGTGCCGATTTATCCCTATGCCACCGGCCAGGGCCTGTCGAAGACCGGCGTTCCCACCGACTTCACCAATGTCGACATGGACAGCTGGACCAGCCAGCTGTTCGCCGCGGTGGATGCGGTGCTGACCCCGAAATTCCTGCCCGCCATCCAGATCCTCGACAAGCTCTCCCCCGGCGGCCGGCTGGAGGCGCTGCTGGACTACAAGGATGATCTCGCCACCATCACCAGCGAGCTGATGGAGCCGGTCTATGCCGATCAGGCCGACGCCGACCCCAGCAACGCGCGCGAGGCCTTCTATCAGGAGCTGCTGGCCCAGCTTTCCAACGCCTACACGGTCAAGGCGGCGCTCGGCTTCACCGCGGCCGTCACGGGCTCCACGACCGGCGCCTTCAGCGGCGACGAGGTTCCGCCCCGCCTCTATGGCGCGACGACGGTCAATCCGCAGATGACCGCGGTTACCCTCGCCGAAGCGTCGGCCAGCGCGCTCACCGTCTGGTTCAGCACCGCCATGGCCACCGACCCCGCCGGATCGCCCGGCTCCTACACGCTGTCGGGCGGGCTGGAGGTCGTCGGGGCGGTGGTCGCCTCCGACGGACAGAGCGTGACGCTGACCCTGAACGGCGATGCGACGGCCGGGACGACCGTCGTCACCGTCGACGGCGCGCTGACCGATACGCTGGGCTGGCCGATCCAGGCGCCGCTGTCGATGACCGTGACCAGCGGGGCGGCGACGCCGCTGGCCTCGACCCTGTCGCTGTCGGCGCCGAAACTGTCGCTGGAAACGGCGCCGGACCAGCCGCTGACCATCATGGTGTCGGCGCCGGGCATCCTTCACGACGACAGCGGCGCCGCCGTCTCGTCGGTCGCGCTTAACCTGCGCTATTATGGCAGCAGCATCGAACACCAGATCGGCAGCCTGTCGGGCATCGAGAATTACGAGGCGTCGAGCTGGCTGAGCTTCGTGATCGCCCAGCCCTCCGGCCCGCTGACCGCCGATCTCGGCCGGTTCCCGGTGCCGATGGTCCTGCGCAGCTTCCCGACAACGCCGGACCTGCCGGCGCAGACGGCGACCGGCACCCCGCAGGCCGACGCCGACGAGCTGTCCGAAATCCTGGTCTGGACGCTGGATGCCACCTATTCGCTGCCCTACCACTATCCCCAGGACCGCGTCCACGCCACGGTGCAGTTCAACATCGCCACGCCATTGATGGCCTTCGCCTCGTTCCTCGACGCCTTCAACGCGCTGGCGCAGTTCGTGACGGTGTTCCCCTCGGTCCAGGCGGATCTGGACAGCTGGCTGGCCGGCATCGACGCGTCGATCGACGCCGCCGACGCGGAAGGCCAATTGCGGATCGCCAACGCCGCGACGGCGCTGGACAGCATGCTGGAGATGGTCGGCGACATCGTCGAGGCGTCGGGCGGCGGCAACTCCTTCCGCGTCGCCGCCGCCAGCCCGTCGGCCGGTGTCGGCGATCCATCCCTCAGCTACGCCTTCACGGTGGCGGAATCGTCGGTCGATCATGGGCAGACGCGCGATGCCCTGCTGGTCACCATCATCGGCGCGCCGCCCGCCGGCATCGGCGTACCGGTGATCCTGGTGGCGCCGGACCTTTATGAAGCGGTGCTGATCAGCGCTCCGGACGGCGCAAGCAGCTTCAGCTATGTCTACCGCCGGCGGGACGGCGACGACGTCTACCTGTCGGCCGGCGACGGCCAGTCCATCGCCGACCGGACCATCGAGCTGCCCGGCATGAACATCCTCCAGCGCCAGGACGCCCAGACCAGCGTCCTTCTCACCCGCAACGAGGAGCTGGTGGCCGGGCGGCCCTCCGCCGCCGGCTTCGTCTACACCACGCCGGACGTGACCTTCGCCAACCCGGTGCTGCCGAGCGTCAGCTGGGATCAGGCGATCGACGTCGCGGCGATCGGCGGCAGCGGTCCGGTCAGCCGGACGCTGACCGGCCAGCTCGCCAACCTGTTCGCCACCCTGCTGACCGGGGTCACCCTGCCGACCCTGTCCATCCAGGTCCGCACCGTCTACGGCTACGCCAAGACCAGCTTCGCCACCGTGGAGTTGCCGGTGTTCATGCAGGCGCCGCGGTCGGTCGCGATCTTCGGCACCGGCGAGGGCACGCTGGATGCCATGATCGAGGCCTGGACGGGCGCCATCTCCCTGTGGTTCGCCACCAATGCGCCATCGGGCACCGGCGGCCGGCTCGCTTTCGACCTCCGGATCATGTCGGATCTGACCAAGCAGACGATGCCGCTGGTGCATCTGAGCAGCCTGACCCTCGATCTGGACTACATCGATCCGCCCCTGACCACGGCGGGATGAGCGTGCGGAATGGAGCGGCCCCCTTCTCCCGGCGGGGAAGGGGGCCGCTCCATCCGGCTGTGCCGCGGGGGAGCGAGCGGCGCTGGCCGCCAGCCCTCCTCGACTCCCTCTGACAGCGCGACCGAGCGACGACCCTGCCCCGGAGGCCGCCGCTTGTGCGGCGTGCGGCTTCCCTATATTCTTACAAATATAACGACTGTCCATCCGGCACCGGGGCGTGGAGAGCGAGCGATGAAGCCACCCATCGTCATACTCGGCGACGGCGCGCCATGGCTGCGGCTGGGGCGCATCCATCTGACCGCCGGACAATGCGGCCTGATCACCGGCCCGACCGGCACCGGCAAGACCAGCGTGCTGCGGGCGCTCGCCGGGCTGCCGGGCCATGACGGACGGGTGATGGCGGTCGATGGCGGCATCGCCGTGCCGCTGGGAACCGCCCGTCCGGCCGTCTTCGTGCCGCAGTTGCCCGACAGCCCCCTGCGGTCCGGCCGGGTGGACACGGTCATGGCGGCGGCTGCCGGGGACGGCCCGGCGCTGATCGCGGATCTCCTGCGCGAGGTCGGGCTGGAAACCGCCGCCGGCCGCATGGTGGAGAGCCTGTCGATGGGAGAGCGCCACCGCCTCGCCATCGCCGCCGCCCTGGCCGCAGATCCGGCGGTGCTGCTGCTCGACGAACCCTTCGCCCTGTTGGATGGCGACGGGGTGCAGAGGCTGCGCTCCATCATCCGCCGGCGCCTCGCCAAGGGACGCATCCTGCTGGTCAGCGAACACCGGCCGGAACGGATGGCCGGTCTGCCCGCCGTCCATCTGCGCATGCCGGCGCCGGACGGCCACGCCGCCTCCCCGTTTCCGAACGGTGGTATTGCCAACGAGGACGGGCCAAGGCCGGAGACCGGGCCGGCTCCTCCGGTTCTGCTGGCCGAAGGGCTGCGGCTGCCGCGCGGCGACGGCACGCCGCTGTTCGACCGGCTGGCCATGACGCTGCCGGCGGGCCGGCGTTTCCATCTCAGCGGCGTGAACGGGGCGGGGAAGAGCCGGCTGCTGCGCTGCCTGATCGGCGCGGAGCCGGTGGAGGACGGCACCATCACCGTCACCGATCTGCGCAATCCCAGCCCACGCGACCTGCCGGGCCGCGTCGGTTTCCTGCCCCAGGAGCCGCCGCGCCATTTCTTCGCCGAGACGGTGCGGACGGAGATCGGTTTCGCCCTGACCCGCGCCGGCCTGCGTCCGCCCGACCGCGCCGATCGGGTGGACCGGGTGATCGCGCAATTCGGCCTGACGGCGCTGGCCGACCGACCGCCGCCGAGCCTCAGCGTCGGCGAGCGCCAGCTGGTGGCGCTGGCCGGTCTGGTGGCCGGGCGTCCGCGCCTGTTCCTGCTCGACGAGCCGCTGAGCGGGCTGGATGCGCCGCGCGCCGCCCATGCCCTGGCAGTGCTGGCCGCCGCCGCCCGCCGCGACGGCGCCGCCGTCCTGCTGGCGAGCCATGACGCCCTGCCGGTCTCCGGCTGGGCCGACCGCAGCCTGCGGCTGGAGAATGGCCGCCTGCACGCGGTGGCGTGAGGCGGCCCCATCCTTCTCAGACGCTGTGGCGTGGTGATGAGAGCATCATCCGGCCCGGTTCCGGGAAACCGCCGGACAGGGGGTGCGGGCCGGCTGACCTTCGTCTGGCCGACCTTCGTCTTGTCTTCAAGCCAGCCAGCGCAGCGTGGGATTGCTTTCCACGATGCCGAGACGCGAAACAACCGCATCCAGACCGAAATAATGACCTGCCCTGCGCATGACCAGCAAGACCAGCAGCAAGGCGTAGATCAGGTGTTCATCGACCAGGAAGTTGTTGTGATTCTGGACAAAGGGGAAATCCAGATGGGCCGTCCAATAGGTCAGCATGATGAAGATCGCGAAAGGCGCGCTGACGCGGACGAAAAGACCCGAGATCAGGGATAGGCCAATCAACATATGTCCATATTCCACAAGGAAGGCGATGACGGGAATCAGCGCCGACTGGGACAGCGGACCATAAATAAAATTGAAGGTCTTGGTGGAGGACAGGAAGCCGGCAACGTAGCCGGTGCTGCCATAATGATGGATGGACGCCCAGAGGAAAACCCAGCCGACGAAAATACGCAAAGCGGCCAGTAGAATACGTTCCCCTTGCTGGGATTGATGGAGATTTGTCATGCTCGCAGCCTCACATTATGAGTGTTTTCTGGAAATAAACTTACGGTGAGCTATTTTTTCCAACCATGATCTAAGTCAAATAATGGCGTTTGGCAGGAGCCGGCCGACCCTCCACCGGTTTCAAAAGCCGTGGCCCGCGCGGTCTTCGCGCAGGGCTCGCCACCCGGCCCGCTGTTCGGCGGCCGATGGACGCTCCGCGAGACCGCTCACACCGGACCGGCGCCGGTTCCGGCGTCGCCATAGCAGTCGGAATGATGGGAGCAGGTCGCGCAGACGGTCGCCCGGTCGGTGGGCCGCCCCTCGGCGAACAGACGCTCGTAGAAGAAGCGCTTCCAACGCAGCTTGCGGGTGTTGGCGGACGCCAGCGGATGGAAATGGCGATGCAGCAGCCCCGCCAGCCCCGCGCGCCCCGCCAGCCCGAGCGAGCGCCAGAGATGGTCGTTCTCCAGGCAGGCCCGCGCGATGACGGTGGCGAAGACCGCGCCGATCGGATCCTGCGCGCCGCGATGGCGCCGCAGCAGACCGAGGAAATCCTCCTCCTCGCGCCTCAGCCGCAGGATCTCCGACGCGGTGACGTCCGGTACACCGTTATCATCATGGGCGGGGCAGGCGTGGGGGCACTCCGCCTCCACACCGGCCAGACGATGGATATGGCGGGAAAAGCACCGCCCCGGCCTCCAGCCGACCGCCGCCGCCGGAAAGACGGCGGCGACCAGCGCGCCCAGATCGTCGGGCGGCAGCCCCAGCGCGGCCGGATAGGGTGCCGCGGCGGCGCTGCACCGGCGCAGCAGCATGCGGCCGAGATCCCGCATGTCGGCAAGGCCGACATCGGAAACGCCGCCGGATGCCACAGTGGCTATCAGGTGATGGTAAGCCGCCGTTTCCGTCACATCCGCCTCTCGCACCGTCATGGCGCATCATAGCCGTCCATATCCGGCGGTTGCCACCATGCCATCCGATGGAGGCCGGGCGGGGAGGCGCGCCGGCCACCATCGGACCGTCCGCAAGCGGTCAGGCGGGCACCGCCACCTTGAACTTTGCCGCCTCCTCCGAGCCGCCGGTGGCGTTGCCGGCACTGTAGGAGTGGGCGCCGACCCCGGCCAGCCTGCCGCCGTCGACGATCAGATACTCGTCGCGGATCGGCCGTCCCTCGAACCAGCATTCCAGGATCTCGCGGGTGCCGGCGGCGTAACGGGTCTGCGCCGACAGCGACGTGCCGGAGATGTGCGGGGTCATGCCGTGGTGCGGCATGGTCCGCCAGGGATGGTCCTGCGGCGCCGGCTGCGGGAACCACACGTCCCCGGCATAGCCGGCGAGCCGGCCGCTCTCCAGCGCGCGGGCGATGGCGTCGCGGTCGCACAGCTTGCCGCGCGCGGTGTTGACCAGATAGGCGCCGCGCTTGAACCGCTTCAGCGTCTCCTCGTTGATCATGTGCTCGGTTTCGGGATGCAGCGGACAGTTCAGGGTGACGACGTCGCAGACCTCGAACATCTCCTCCCGCGTCGCGTGCCAGGTCAGGTTCAACTCGGCCTCGACCGATTCCGGCAGCCGGTGGCGGTCGGTGTAGTGCAGGTGCATGTCGAACGGCTTCAGGCGGCGCAGCACGGCCAGACCGATGCGGCCGGCGGCGACGGTCCCGACATGCATCCCCTCGACATCATAGGAGCGCGCCACGCAGTCGGCGATGTTCCAGCCACCCTTGCGCACCCAGTCATGCGACGGCAGGTAGTTGCGCACGAGGCCCAGGATCATCATCACCACATGCTCGGCGACGCTGATCGAGTTGCAATAGGTGACCTCGGCCACCGTGATGCCGCGGTCCATCGCCGCCTGGAGATCGACATGGTCGGACCCGATGCCGGCGGTCAGCGCCAATTTCAGCTTCGGCGCCCTGGCGATGCGCTCGGCGGTCAGGTAGGCGGGCCAGAAGGGCTGGGAGATGACGATCTCGGCGTCGGCCAGCTCCCTCTCCAGCCGGCTGTCCGGGCCGTCCTTGTCGGAGGTGACGACCAGCTCATGGCCGAGGCTTTCCAGGTAACGCCGCAGCCCGAGCTCGCCGCTGACGCTGCCCAGCAGGGTGCCGGGCTGGAAATCGATCGCCCTGGGCGTCGGCAGCGTCTGGCCGCCGGCGTAACCGTCGATCCCCGGCAGATCGTCGCGGGCGTAGGAGGTCGGATATCCGGTCACCGGATCGTCGTACAGAACACAGACAACTTTGGCCATTTCTCTATCCCCTTCGTTGAATTTCAAAGGAGAAAGCGCCAGTCCTCCGCGCAGGCCGCCCTTCTTCGCAAATGGCGGCCGCTTGGGACAGACGGGACCGGACATCCCGTCTTCTTCTTGTGACGTTTCCCCGATCGTCCAGGCCGCCTGTCTGTTTGCGGGCCGTCGCGCTGGACAAGAAAATGATGCGTTGTGCTGACTGCTTTATAAAATGAATGTTTTGGAACGATCGATAGGCATCATCAATCAACCGCCCGCCTCATCATTGTTCCCCTCATCGCCGCCCATCGCGGCGCGGTCGGGATCGAAGCCGGCCTTCGCCGCCGCCAGGGCCAGGGCCTGGGTCATCGGCGATGGCGGCTCACGCTTCGACAGCATCAGGCCGACAAGCTGGCTGACGGCCGGCTCGACGAGATCGATCAGCGCCAGATCGGCCGGGCGGCCGAACATCGGCCCGAAGCTGTGGGGGACGATGCTCGACCACTCCCCCCGCATCAGATGGGAGAAGACGCCGAGGAAACTGTCGCTGACCACCGCCGCCTCGATCGACAGCCCGGCCGAGGCGGCGATCCGGTTGAGAATGCGCCGGTTCTGCATGTCCTCGTGCAGCAGGCACAACCGCTCTCCCACCGCCTCCGCCCAGGACATCGTCCCGCGGCCGGCATGGCGGTTGCCACGGTGGGTGGCGAAGGCGTAACGCTCGCGGTAGAGCGGGATGTGGCGGACGGTGTCGAGCGGCTCGCCGTCGAGATAGGTCAGGCCACCGTCCAGCTCGAAGGCGTCAACCCCCTGCCGGATCGCCCGCGAGGTCATCGACCGGATCTCGACGGTCGCGGCCGGATGGGCGGCGGCGAAACGGGTGGTCAGGGCGGACACGGCCGGCATCGCCGTCGGCACCACCCCCAGCCGCAGCGTGCCGGTCAGCCCCTGGCGCAGGCCCGACAGGTCGGCCCGCAGGCTTTCGTAATCGGTCAGGATCTGCCGGCCCCAGGCCAGCACAGTCTCGCCTTCCGGCGTCAGGCCGAGGAAACGGTGGCCACGCACCACCAGCGGGACCTGGAGATCCTCCTCAAGCTTGCGGATGGCGGCCGACAGCGTCGGCTGCGCGACGTTGCAGGCCTCGGCGGCGCGGGCGAAATGCTTCTCGCGGGCAAGGGTGACGAAATAGGACAGGTGACGAACCAGCATGCGCATGCCCCCCGGCAGGGCCGGCGCGCCGTCCGGCGCGTCGCGGGCCGGACCCCTGGCTTTCCGCCGGGCGGCGCGGACCCCGCCCAGTCTGTTTTTATGGTCAGCCCGCGCTCATTTGGCCCGTTCGCACAGCGTCGAACGCCGCCCGGCCGGAGATGGTGCCCGCCACAGCGACGCCCACCAGCGATCCAGCGCGGCGCGGTCGCAGGGCAGCTTGACGGTCAGCCCGTCGGCGAGGTCGAGCCAGTGCGGGAACAGCGCGTCCGGCACCGCGATCACCGCCGGCACGTCGCGCAGCATGGCGAGTTGCAGAACGTCGAGCAGGCCGAAGCCGTTCAACTCCTGCCAGCCGAACCGGTTCAGCACGACGATGTCGGGCCGCAACTCCACCAGGGCGGCCAGCCGCCGGCCGATGCCGGCCAGGGTCTCGACGCCCGGAGTCCCAAAGCCGGGAGTCTCGCCCTCCCTTCCCTCCGGTGCGGGCTCGCCGCCCCGGCCGGGAAGCAGACGGAAGCCGGGCGCCGCCATCCCGGTCACCGACGCGTCGGGGCGGACCTGCACCACCCCCACCGCGTCGAAGCCCTGGGCTTGCAGGTCGAGCAGGAAGGCGGACAGCAGACTGTCCGGGTCGTCGCCACCGCCATAGACCAGGGCGGCGACGTCGGAGCGGTCGTCGAACAGCGGCCGGATCGCCGCCATGCCGGCCTGTGGCGGCGAGTGCGGCGAGGCATGGAGACGGAATGGGAGGCGGAACGGCAGGGACATGATCAACGCTCCCCACTGGATGCGGACGGCAAACCGACCGGATCGAAGCCGAAGCGCGCCAGCGTCGCCTGCCCCTCCGGCGACAGGATCGCCAGCATCAGGCCGACGGCGGCCGGCTTTTGCAGGCTGGTGATCGCCAGACCATATTCCGGACCGGTGGCGTAGGGCGGCGGAACCGGCACCACCTGCAAATCCGGCGTGGCCCGCCGCCGCTGCTCGGCCCCGCTGCAATAGGCGATCATGACGGTGATGTCGCCGCGCGCGAAGGCCGAGGCGATCGGGTCGGGGTCGGCGGGATCGGCGGCGGTGCTGTTGCCGACGATCTTCTTCGCCTTGGCGTCGAGGATGGCGAAGGCGCCGGGATGCCGCCGCTCGATCCGCTGGAACATCTCCCAGGTATAGTCGCCGCCGGGGTCGGCCTTGGGCGTCGAGGTGCCGATCCGCACCGCCGGGTCGAGCAGCCGCTCGGCGAAGACCGCCGGCTCCAGCCGGGCGTCGGGCTTGGCGTAGGCGCACAGCCGGTTGCGGGTGAACATGACCACGGCGGCGGCCCGCCCGTCCTTCCGCAGCGTCAGCGCATGGCCCATGTCGGCCGAGGTGAAGAGATCGACCGCCTCCCCCGCCTCGATCCGGTCGCGCATCAGGCCGGATGGCCCGAAGGCGGTGCGCACGCTGGTGCCGGTCGCCTTGCCGTAGTCGGCGGCGATGGCGGTCATCGCGTCGCGCAGGCTGCCCGCCCCATAGAGGACGAGCTCCTCCGCCCAGGCGGCGGAGGCATGGAGGCTGGCCAGAAGGGTGGCGGACAACAACGTCAGGGCGGCGATGCGGCGGAACGGCGTCATGGGGCCAGGACCTCGGTCGGCAGGGGGGCGGTCACCGCGATGGAGCCGGCGGAATGACCGCTTCACTATATTCAATGGAATATAGCGTATCAGGCGTGGCGTGGCTCGGGCAATCCTCCTGTCGCGCGGCATTGGCTCGCAGGGTACCTCCAAAGAGCCTATCCGCGGCTCTTGAGATGCGCCCGCCATCACCGTATCGTTGGTGTGTCGTAGATAGACTGCGGCGTTCCTTCAGCAAGGAGCTTGCTGAGCATGACTTCCGCCACCGTCACCGGACGCGAGTCCGGCCCTCTGTCCTTGCCGAAGAAGACCACGGCCCCCGGCGCCCAGGGCGTCCCGGCCCCAGGCGCCCCAGTCGCCCCGACTTATGATTTCATGGTCTTCGTCGGCCGCTTCCGCCCCTTTCATCTCGGCCATCTCGCCGTCCTGCGGCAAGCCCTGTCGCTGGGGCGGCATGTCATCCTGCTGGTCGGATCGTCGCGTCAGGCGCGCAGCCACCGCAACCCCTTCCGCTTCGAAGAGGTGCGCTCCTGCATCCTGGACGCCCTGCCGCCGGAAGAGCGCGAGCGCGTCACCGTGCTTCCCCTCATCGACCGCTACAACGACCTGGAATGGATCCGCGACGTCCAGGCGGCGGTGCAGGGCGTCGTCGTCCAACACCAGCGGCCGCCCGACGGCTCGGCCCCGGTGATCGGCCTGATCGGCCACGCCAAGGACCACAGCAGCCGGTATCTGCGCATGTTCCCGCAATGGGGCGGCGTGGAAGCCGGGAATGTCCGGGGAATTTCCGCCACCCCCATCCGCGACGCCTATTTCGCCGATGCGGCGGCGGCGTTGGAGACTTGGAAGGAGGCGCTGCCCGCGACCGTCGCCGACTTCATGGCGCGGTTCGCGCAAACCCAGGACTACAGGCGGCTGGCCGAGGAAAGCGCCTACATCGCCAAATACAGGGCCGGCTGGGCCGGCGCGCCCTACCCCCCGACCTTTCTCACCGCCGATGCGGTGGTCGTGCTGTCCGGCCATGTCCTGCTGGTCGAGCGCCGGGGCCTGCCCGGTCGCGGCCTGCTGGCCCTGCCCGGCGGCTTCGTCGGCCAGCATGAACGGATCAAGGACGCCATGATCCGGGAGTTGCGGGAGGAGACGAAGCTCAAGGTTCCCGTCGGTTTCCTGGAGGGCGGCATCCGCGCCAGCCAGATCTTCGACCATCCCTACCGCTCGTCGCGCGGCCGCACGGTGACCCAGGCGTTCCTCATCCAGCTCAAGGCCACCGACGAGGGCTTCCCCAAGGTGCGCGGCGGCGACGACGCCAAATCGGCCCGCTGGATGCCGATCGCGGAAATCGATCCCGAACAGATGTTCGAGGATCACTTCCACATCATCCAGACCCTGATCGCCCAGTCCAACGATTGACCGCGCCGCCCGCCCACCGCCCGGTCCCGTTCACAGCGACGGCGTGGCGTCTCATCACATCGCCCCCCAACACGACCAAGCCCGCCGGACAGACCGGCGGCATTCGGCAAAGGAGCTTTGCCATGTCAACCACTCCATCCACCACCCTGCGCATCGTCTGCGTCCAGGCAAACCCCACGGTCGGCGCGCTCCGGGGCAATTTCGACATCGTCCGCCGCAAACGCGAACAGTATCGCGGCAAGGCCGACCTGCTGGTGTTCAGCGAGTGTTTCGGCACCGGCTATCCGCTTCAGGATCTGGTTCTGCGTCCCGGCTTCCGCCGCGACTTCCGCACGGCGCTCGACGCGCTGGCCGCCGGAATGCGCGGCGACGGCGGGCCGGCGGTGCTGATCGGCGGGCCGCTCGACGGCGCCGCCCTGCCCTACAACGCCGCCTTTCTCATCGAGACCGACGGCTCGATGAGGATCCTGCTCAAGCACATCCTCCCCAACGACGAGGTCTATGACGAGAAGCGGGTCTTCGCCCCCGGCCCGATGCCCTCGCCGGTCGATTTCCGCGGCTTCCGCCTGGGCATCGCCATCTGCGAGGATTTCTGGCACGGCAAGGTCGCCCAGGCCCTGGCCGCCGAGGGCGCCGATGTGCTGATCGTGCCCAACGGCTCGCATTTCCGGAGCGGAAAGCAGGCGGTCCGCCTCGCCATCGGCCGCCGCACGGTCAAGGCCACCGGCCTGCCGGTCCTCTACGTCAATCAGATCGGCGGGCAGGACAGCCTGGTGTTCGACGGCGGCAGCTATGTGATGGACCGCGCCGGGCTGGTGATCGCCCAGGCCGGCTTCCAGGAGTGCGACCTCGACATCACGCTGGAACGCGGCGAGGGTGGAGGAGTGGACCCGCGGCGCGGCGACGTGCTCGGCATGCCGCCGAACAGCTACCCCGACGAGCCGGAGGCGATGTACCGGGCGCTGGTTCTGGGCCTGCGCGATTACGTGGACAAGAACGGCTTTCCCGGCGTGGTGCTCGGCATGTCGGGCGGCATCGACAGCGCCTTGTCCGCCGCCGTCGCGGTGGACGCGCTGGGTGCCGACCGCGTGCTGCCGGTGCGCATGCCGTCGCCCCACACCTCGGCGGCGAGCATGGAGGACGCCGAACGGGCCGCCGCCCTGCTCGGCACCCGCCTGCTGACCGTACCGATCGCGCCGGCGATGGAGGCGTTCGACCGCATGCTCGCCCCGGTCTTCGCTGACTTGCCGCCGGCGGCGCCGGACGACACCAGCTTCGAGAACATCCAGGCGAGGGCGCGCGGCATGACGCTGATGGCGCTGTCGAACCGGCTCGGGCTGATGGTGCTGAGCACCGGCAACAAGAGCGAGATGAGCGTCGGCTACGCCACCCTCTACGGCGACATGTGCGGCGGCTATTCGGTGCTGAAGGACGTCTACAAGACGGTGGTCTTCGCCCTGGCGCGCTGGCGCAACACGCATGTGCCCGCCGGCCTGCTCGGCCCGCATGGCGCGGTCATGCCCGACCGCATCATCACCAAGCCGCCGAGCGCCGAACTGCGGGCGGGCCAGACCGACGAGCAGGCGCTCGGCGCCTACGAACATCTCGACGCGGTGCTGGCGACCATGGTCGAGGGGCTGAACGGCGCCGACCGCGCCGCCGAACTGGCGGGCGCCGCCGTCGGCCAGCCGATCCCCACCGCCTATGCCGAGCGCATCGGCCGGATGACGGCGCGGGCGCAATACAAGCGCGACCAGAGCCCGCCGGGCGTGGTCGTCACCGAACGGACCTACGGGCCGGGCTGGCGCCTGCCGGTCACCAACCATTACGGGCTGTGACCCGGTCAGCGAGAACAGGAGGTTCCAGCCATGCTCGTCAATTTCAGCAGCCGCGCCCACAACCACAATTTCGCCACCGACTTCATCGTCCGCTCGCTGCTCGACACCGACTGGTACAAGCTGGCGATGCTGCAATTCATCTGGCGGCATTTCCGCGACGTGAAGGTCCGCTTCAGCCTGATCAACCGCAGCCGCTCGGTGAAGCTGGCCCGGATCATCGACGAGGCCGAACTGCGCCGCCAGCTCGACAATGTCCGTTCGCTGCGGCTGAAACGCTCGGAGGCGGTCTGGCTCCAGGGCAACACCTTCTACGGCCAGCGCGGGATCTTCCGGCCGGAGTTCGTCGCCTGGCTCGCCGACGATTTCGCCCTGCCCGACTACCGGCTGTCGGAGCAGGACGGCCAGTGGCGCCTGGATTTCGAGGGGTCGTGGGCGATGACGACGATGTGGGAGATCTACGCCCTCAGCGTCATCAACGAGCTGAAGACGCGGGCCGCTCTGGCCGCCATGACGGAGACCGAACTCGACATCCTCTATGCCCGCGCCAAGGTCCGGCTGTGGGACAAGATCGAAAAGCTGCGCCCGCTGGCCGATCTCAGCCTCTCGGATTTCGGCACGCGGCGGCGGCACAGCTTCCTCTGGCAGGAATATGTCGTGGAGACGATGGCGGCCGAACTCGGCCCGCGCTTCATCGGCACCTCCAACACCCATCTCGCCATGAAGCATGATCTGGAAGCCATCGGCACCAACGCGCACGAGCTGCCGACGACGGTCGCGGCGCTGGCGCGGACCGACGACGACCTGCGGGCCGCGCAATATGACGTGCTTCGGCTGTGGCAGGAGACCTATGGCGGCGCGATGCTGGTGTTCCTGCCGGATACCTTCGGCTCGACCCAGTTCCTGAAGGACGCGCAGGGCTGGGTGGCGGACTGGACCGGCATGCGGGTGGACAGCAAGGACCCGGTGGCGGCGGGCGAGGAATATATCGGCTGGCTGGAACGCCACGGCCGCGACCCCCGTGAAAAGCGCGTGCTGTTCAGCGACGGGTTGGACGTCGAGGACATCCTGCGGCTCCACCGCAACTTCGCCGGCCGTATCCGCGACGGCTATGGCTGGGGCACCCTGCTGACCTCCGATTTCCGCGGCTGCCACCCGCGCAGCGGCCAGGGGCTCGATCCGCTGAGCCTGGTCTGCAAGGTGACGGCGGTCGAGGTCGACGGCGCCTGGAAGGGGGCGGTCAAGCTCAGCGACAATTACGAGAAGGCGACCGGCCCGGCCTCCGAAATCGCCCGCTACCGCGCCATCTTCGGCACCGAGGGCGTCGCCAACGTCCCGGTGCTGGTCTGACCCTGAGGAGACGCTTCATGACCGATCCCCTTATCAGCAGCCCGGCCATCGCCCCGCCCATTCCCCCTGATGTCGCGCTGGAGACCGTCGCCGCCGCCCTGCCGGTGCGCAGGACCAGCGTCGCGCTGGCCGGCAAGCGGGTCGGCAAGCTCGATGTCGATCCGGTGAACGGGTTCGCCGCCATCGGCGGCGGCAATCTGGCGCCGCCGGTCGCCAACGCCCAGGTCACGCGCATGATCGCCGAGATCGACCGCAGCGACCGGCTGTTCCTCTCGGCGGGATATCCCATCGCGGTGTTCCTCGACACCCATGAGCCGGGCAAGCCCGAACACCCCTACCCGCCCCATTGCGAGGCCGGCACCGGCGAGGAGGAGCTGGTCGCGGAGCTGTCCTGGCTGGACGGCGCCCCCGGCGTCACGCTGATGCGCAAGGACTGCATCAACGGCGTGGTCGGCACCACCGACCTCGCCACCGGCCGCAACCGGCTGTTCGACTGGATCGCCGCCAATGGCATCGAGACGCTGGTGGTGGACGGCATCTGCACCGACATTTGCGTCCTCCAGGCGGTGCAGGCCCTGCTGTCGGCGCGCAACCACGGCATGACCGGCCCGCTGCGCGAGATCGTGGTGCATGAGCCCGGCTGCGCCACCTACGACCTGCCGCTCGCCACCGCCCGCAACCTCGGCCTGCCGGACACCGCGGCCCATCCGCAGATGGTGGCCCACCATATCGGGCTGTACCTGATGCAGGCGAGCGGCGCCGTCATCGCCGACGCGCTTGTCCTTTAGACCCGGTGCCCCCCGCGCCGTCAGCCCACCGCGATCAGATGCGGGACGAAACGGCTGGTGTCGCCGGTGATCAGCGCGCGGTCCTCGCGGATGCCGAGGCCGCAGGCCTTGCCGCCGGCCATCCAGACGCCGAAGACGGCATGGTTGCCGTCGGCCTCCGCCAGCGGCGTGAAGGCTTGGTACACCCAGCCGTCATCGACATAGGGGCCCTCGGTCTGGGCGATCGGCGGGCCGACCGGGAAACCGGCGGCGTCGAGGGTGGCGATGCTGACGTTGCGGCCCTCGCGGCCGAGCAGCGGCTTCGCCACCACCCTGCCGCCGGCGGCGAAGCCGTTGCGGTCGAGCGCCGTCGGCAACAGGTTCGGATGGCCGGGGTTCAGCGCCCACAGCAGGGCGAACAGCCCCTTCGACGCCATCACCATCTTCCAGGCCGGCTCGATCATCCGGATCCGCCCTTCGGCGGCGGCGGCCACCAGCTCGCGGCCGGTCGTCTCCCGGATCATCCAGTCCCAGGGATACAGCTTCATCAGATGCCGGATCGGCAAACCGGCATCGTCCAGGAAACGCCCGGAGGCGTCGTCGTAGCGGATCGCCTGGATCGGCAGCGCCTTGGTGGTCATGCCGGCGCGCAAGGCCAGGGTCTGGAGATAGGCGATGGTCGCCTCATCCTCCGGATGCGGCATCAGGCAGGCGAAATGCACCGCCTCCGCCTGCGACGCCAGGGCGGGAAAGGCCCGCATCCGCGCCTGCCAGCGTTCGACCAGGGCCTCCTCCAGGCTGTTGAACTGGTCGGCGTCGGGATTGGTATCCTGAAGCCAGCACCATTGGGCGACGGCGGTCTCATAGAGCGAGGTCGGGGTCTCGGCGTTCAGCTCCAGCGCCTTCGGCGGCCCGCCCATACCGTCCCAGGCGAAGTCGAAGCGGGCGTAAAGGGCCATGTCCCGCCCCTCACGTTCCGCCCAGCTCGCCTCGATGGCCGGGGCCGCCCAGCGCGGAAGGCCGACCGCCTCGTACAATCCCCGCGTCACGACATGGCCGACCGCCTCCTCGCACAGGCGATAGACCTCCTCGGCCGCCGCCTCCAGCGTCTCGACCTCGGCGAGCGGGAAGCGCCAATGGGCGCTTTCGTCCCAATAGGCGGTGCCGTCGAGCTCGGTATGGAAGGGGAAACCGATCTCCTCGAGCCTGGCCTGCCAGTGCGGGCGGGGGGCCGTCCGGATGCGCTCCATGGCCTCAGCTCCCCGAGAAGCCGCGCGACGAGCCGGTCGAGCCGAAGCCGGCGCTGCGCCCGCTCGTGGTGACGGTGAAGGATTTCCCCGCATCGCCCGAGCCCGGCCGGTAATAGGAGCCGGAGCTGACGGCCACGCCGCCGCCACCCTGACGGGTCTCGTCGCGGCGCCGCGGCGGAAGCGGCGTCTCGGAGATCCGGCTGTTGCCGCTGCGGGCATAGCCCTGGCGGTCGAAATAGACCGGCTGGGCGTAACCGCCCGTCAGGCCGCGGCCGATCATGAAGCCGACCAGCGCCGGAACGAAGACGCTCCCCGTATCGCTTTCCCCGCCCTCATCCGCCGCCCCGTTCGCTGGAGTGCAGGCGCCGTCGCCCATCTCCGCTTCGCAGGCCTCCCGGCTGGCGAAACGGGGAGCGCCCGCCCAATGCGCTTCGCGCGCGTCGGCGAAGGCCTCGGCGCAGTCGCTCGCCGGCTTCTCGGCGGTGCAGGCTTCGACGGAGGGATAAACGGTCGCCTCCTCGGTACCGTCCTCGCCGCAGGCGAACAGGACCGGGCTGATGCCGCCCATCAGCAGGGCCGCCACGGTGCGCGAGCGCTTCATCGGAATCCCTCTCCACATCAATAGGTCAGCGAGCCGTAATTCAGCAGCCCGACGGCGATCGACAGGCTGCCGAGCAGGATGCCGTAGGCGGTGCGGTCGGCTTCGACGCCGGCACGGAAGTCCGGCAGCAGCAGGCGGGAGCCGATGGCGTAGACCAGAAGCTGCGACACCAGCGCGATCACCCCCCACACCGCCAGATCGACGATGCTGGTGGTGTGGGAGGCGACGCTCGTCAAGGGCAGGGCGAAGCCGATCATGGCGCCGCCCAGGGTGAGCGCCGCGGTCGCGTTCCCCCGACGGACCAGGGCCAGGTCGCGATAGGGGGTGACGGCGGTGTAGACCAGGATGAACAACAGCAGGAATCCCAGCATCACCGCCGCGAAAAGCAGGTAGGAGGGAAGGGTTGCCAGGGAATGGAGAACCGACGCCATGCCTTCATCCGACGTTGCTTGACCCATCGCGGAGCGCCGCGTCCTTCGCGGGCATCCGGCACGCCATGATCGCAATGGTGGCGATCATGCAGCACCCGCGCAAAGGTGGTGACCCTTACGCCCGAGCCCGGACGCGCCACCCTATCCTTTTTTTCCGTTGCGCCGGGAAAATGGCTTCGTCACGCTGTGAGTGAACATTCATTCACAAAGGGACATCATGTCCATCGACGTTCGCCAGAAGGTCCGCGACGCCGCCATCGCGCAGTTCGCCCAGAAGGGGGTGAAAGCGACGACGGTGCGCGACATCGCCCGCGCCGCCGGAGTGTCGGAGGGGGCGCTCTACCGCCATTGGCCGAGCAAGGACGAGCTGGCGGGCGATCTGTTCGCGACGGAATACACGGCGATGTCGCAAAGCCTGCGCGACGCCGCCGGCCAGGGACCGGCGCCCGAGCGGCTGCGGCGGGTCATCCACCACGCCTTCCATCTGGCGGAGGCTGCCCCCGACCGCACCCGCTTCCTCCTGCTGTCGCAGCATGAATCGCTGCCCCTGGTGCCCAGGGACCAGGAAACGCCGGTCGACGTGATCTGCGGCATCGTCGCCGACGGCATCGCCGAGGGCAGCATCGTCCCGGCCGACCGCGACGCGCTGTCCCACATCGTCATCGGCGCCATCGTCCTGAATGTGCAGTCGCAGGTCTATGGCCGGCAGACGGCGCCGCTCTCCAGCCTCGCCGGCTCGATCACCGACGCGATCCTCACCGGAATGTCCAAGGTCGGCATGTCCAAAATCGGAGCCGGACAATGAACGCCCCCGCCCTTCTCGCCTCGCGGCGCTTCCTGCCGCTGTTCCTCACCCAGTTCCTCGGCGCCTTCGGCGACAATGTCCTGCGCGGCGCCATCGCCGTGCTGGCGGTCTATGGCGTGGCCGGTGCCGGCCCCCTGAACGGCGCGATGATCTCGACGCTGGCGGCGGGCGCCTTCACCCTGCCCTTCCTGCTGCTGTCGGCCACCGCCGGCCAGCTCGCCGACCGCCACGACCGCACGCTGATCGCCCGCATCGTCAAGCTGGCGGAGATCGGCCTGATGGCCGTCGCCTCCTGGGGCATCGTCGCCGCCGACCTGCCCGTCCTGATCATCGCCCTGGTCGGCATGGGCGCCCATTCGACGCTGTTCGGGCCGGTCAAATACGGCCTGCTGCCCGACCTGCTCGCCCCGTCGGAGCTGAGCGCCGGCAACGGGCTGGTCGAGGCCGGAACCTTCGTCGCCATCCTGCTGGGCACCATCGCCGGCGGCTCGCTCGCCCTGCTCCATGCCTGGGCGGTGCCGGGGCTGCTCGCCGCCTCGGCGCTGGCCGGGCTGGCCGCGTCGCTGTTCATCCCGCGCGCCGGCAACGCCGACCCGGCGGTGCGCGTCGGCCTCAATCCGCTGGCGGTGACGGCGCGGGTGCTGCGCTCGGCCGCCGGCGACCGGGCGTCGATGCGGGCGATCCAGGGCATCTCGGTATTCTGGGGCGTCGGCGCGGTGGTGATGGCGCAATTCCCCTCCATCGCCCGCGAGACTTTGGGCACCGACAGCGGCGGCGCCACCCTGCTGCTGGCGGTGTTCGCCGTCGGCGTGGCAGCCGGCTCGCTGCTCGCCGGCCTCAGCCACCGCACGCCGTCGACCGCCGACGCCGGCCGCGCCGCGCTCGCCGGTCTGGTCGCCGCCCTGGCCGGCGCCGTCCTGCCCCTGCTGACGCCGGCCGCCCCGGCTTTGGTACCGCTGTCGCCGCTGGCGCTGCTGGCCCAGCCCTGGGCGCTGCCACTGCTGGCCGACCTCTTCGTCATCGCCGCCGCCGGCGGCGCCTTCGCCGTGCCGCTCTATGCGTTGATCCAGCACCGGGCGCCGACGGGAACCCGCGCCCGCGTCATCGCCGCCGCCAACGTGGTCAACGCGCTCTTCATGGTCGCCGGCTCGGCCGTCGCCGCCGCGATGTTGGCGCTGGGCTTCTCTCCGCTGGCCGTCGCCTCCCTGGGCGGAGCCAGCATGCTGGCCGCCGTCGCCCTGGCGCTGGCCGTCGATGCCCAGGCTTTGATGCGCGCCGTCTTCCGCGCCGTCTTCAAGCTGGCTTTCCGGGTCGAGGTCCGCGGGGCCGAGCATCTGTCCGGCCTCGACGGCGCCGCCGTGGTGACGCCGAACCACCAGTCCTTCCTCGACGGCGCGCTGCTCGCCGCCTTCCTGCCGGGCATGCGCTTCGCCGTCGACACCCACATCGCCAAGCATGCCCTGGTCAAGCCGTTCCTGGCGGTCGCCGACCATGTCACCATCGACCCGACCAACCCGCTCGGCACCCGCGTGCTGGCCCGCGCGCTCTCCGAGGGCGACAAGGTCTGTGTCTTTCCGGAGGGGCGGATCACCGTCACCGGGTCGCTGATGAAGATCAACGGCGGCCCCGGCATGCTGGCCGACAAGGCGCGCTGCCCGGTGGTACCGGTCTCGATCGAGGGCGCCCAGCGCTCACTGCTGTCGCGCATGAAGGGCCGGCTGCGGCTCGGCCTGTTCCCGCGCATCACCATCACCGTGCTGCCGCCGGTCATGCCCCCGGATGTCGGCGGTCTGGTCGGCAAGAAGCGGCGCGCCACCCTGAAATCCTGGCTGTCGCGGGTGATGACCGAGAGCGTCTTCGCCGCCCGCCCGCGTCCGGAGACGCTGATGCTGGCCCTGCTCGACGCCCGGACCAAGACCGGCGCGCGGGAGGAGGCGGTCCAGGACGGCGACTTCTCCACCCTGTCCTACCGGGCGCTGGCGGCCCGCGCCCTGGTGCTCGGCCGCATCCTGACCGAGGGCACCGGGGCGGACGAGGCGGTCGGCGTGCTGCTGCCGACCGCCTCGCCGACGGCGGCGGTGTTCTTCGGCCTCGCCGCCCATGGCCGTCCGGCCGCGATGCTGAACTTCACCGCCGGCCCCGAGGCGGTGAAGGCCGCCTGCCGCGCCGCCGGGGTGCGCCGGATCGTCACCTCCGCCCAGTTCATCGAGAAGGCCCGGCTCGGCGCCCTGGTCGAGGCGCTGGCCGCCGACCACGCCATCATCCATCTGGAGGAGGTCAAGCGCGGCCTGCGGCTGGGCGACAAGCTGCGGGCGCTGGCGGCGCTGGTCATGCCGGAACGGCTGCTGCCGCCGCAGGGGAGCGGCGACGACATCGCCGCCATCCTCTTCACGTCGGGGTCGGAGGGGCCGCCGAAGGGCGTGGCGCTCAGCCACGGCAACCTGCTCGCCAACATGGCGCAGGTGGCGTCGGTGGTCGATTTCACCCGCCAGGACGTGGTGTTCAACTGCCTGCCCGTCTTCCACTCCTTCGGCCTGACCGGCGGCATGCTGCTGCCGATCCTGAACGGGGTGAAGACGGTGCTCTACCCCAACCCGCGCCATGTCCGGCTGATCCCGGAGCTGGTCTACCAGACCAACGCCACCGTGCTGTTCGGCACCGACTTCTTCCTGAACGCCTGGGCGCGCTCGGCCGATCCTTATGACTATCGTTCGCTGCGCCTCGTCTTCGCCGGGGCCGAGCGGCTTCAGGACGAGACCCGGCGCGTCTACACCGAACGGCTGCGCGTCCATCTGCTGGAGGGCTACGGCACCACCGAGACGGCGCCGGTGATCGCCGTCAACACCCCGGCCCGCTTCCGTCCCGGCAGCGTCGGACAGGCCCTGCCCGGCATCGAGACCGAGCTGGTGCCGGTGCCCGGCGTCGATGCCGGCGGGCGGCTGCGCGTGCGCGGGCCCAACGTGATGAAGGGGTACCTGCATGCCGACCGCCCCGGCGTGATCCAGCCGCCGGCCGATGGCTGGCACGACACCGGCGACATCGTCGAGATCGACGCCGACGGCTTCATCCGCATCGTCGGCCGGGTCAAGCGCTTCGCCAAGGTGGCGGGCGAGATGATCCCGCTCGGCCTCGTCGAGGAGCTCGCGGCGCTGGCCGATCCGGACGCCGGGCATGCCGCCGTCGCCCTGCCCGACGCCAAGCGCGGCGAACGCATCCTGCTGGTGACGACCGGTGCCACGCTGACCCGCGACGCGCTGGCCGCCGCCGCCCGGACCAGGGGAGCGCCCGAGATCGCCATTCCGCGCGACATCCTGCGCATCGACGCCATCCCGCTGCTGGGCACCGGCAAGACCGATTATCCGGCGGTGGCGCGGTTCGCCGCCGAAGCGATCGCCAAGGAGCCCGCATGATGGAGACCAGCACCAACACCGCCACGCCCACCGGAGACCGGCGCCCCATCGCCACCCGCTCGGCCCGCTGGGCGCAGCGGCTGGCGGCATGGCTGACCACGACGCCGGTGACGCCGAACCAGATCTCGCTCCTGTCGGCTGTGTGGGCCATGCTCGGCGGCGCCCTTCTGTTGCAGGGCGGCGGCCCGGCCTGGATCGGCGCCGCGCTCTGCGTCCAGCTCCGCCTCGTCTGCAACCTGCTCGACGGCATGGTCGCGGTGGAGGGCGGCAAGGGCTCGCCGGCCGGCGCGCTCTACAACGAGATCCCCGACCGCGTCGCCGACACCGCCTTCCTGGTGCCGCTGGGCTATGCCGCCGGCCTGCCCTGGCTCGGCTGGGCGGCGGCGCTGGCGGCGATGATGACCGCCTATGTCCGGACCTTCGGCGGCGCCCTTGGGCTGGCGCAGGATTTCGGCGGGGTGATGGCCAAGCAGCGCCGCATGGCCGCCCTCACCGTCGCCCTGCTCGCCCAGACGGTCGAGCATGCGCTGTGGGGGACGGGGTACAGCCTGCTGGCGGCGGTCTGGATCATCACGGCCGGCAGCCTGCTCACCGTCGCGACGCGCACGCTCGCCATCGCCCGCCGCCTGGAGGCCCGGTCATGAGGATCCCGCTTCTCCGCCCGGCCCTTCTGGGCCTCACCCGCCTGCTGATCGGCGCCCGCGCGAGCTGGGAGGGCGGCGGCGCCCCAACCGCCGAGCCCGACGTTCCGCGCCTCTATTTCGCCAACCACACCAGCCATCTCGACACGCTCGCCGTCATGGCGGCCTTGCCGGCGGCGCTGCGGGCGCGCACGCATCCGGTGGCGGCGCTCGATTATTGGGGCGGCTCGGCGCTGCGGCGGACGGTGGCGGTGGGTTGCCTGAACGCGCTGCTGGTCGACCGCACCGGCAAGGCGACGGCGGAGGTGATGGACGCGATGGCGGCGGTGCTGGAAAGCGGCCGGTCGCTGATCCTCTTCCCCGAGGGCACGCGCGGCGACGGCACCGTCGCCCCGTTCAGGAGCGGCCTCTACCACCTCGCCCAAAGGGTGCCGGCCGCCGCGCTGGTGCCCGTCTTCATCGAGAACCTGCACCGGGTGATGCCGAAGGGCATGCCGCTGCTGGTGCCGCTGATCTGCACCATGCGCTTCGGCGCCCCGCTGGAACGGGTCGGGGGCGAGGACAAGGCGGCGTTCCTGGAGCGGGCGCGTGACGCGCTGGTCTCCCTGTCCCGGCCCAAACCCCAATCCGCCTCCCAGCCCGATTCCCAGTCCACCGGCCAACGGACCGCCCGATGAACACCGCGATGAACAGCATGATGACCACCGTGATGGACACCGTGACGAGCTTCCTCACCACCACCGAGCCGTTGTTCCTCTGGCTGTCGGGCGCCGCCCTCGGCCTGCTGGTCGTCGCCACCCTGATCGGCGCCGTCCTCGCCCACCGGGTGCGGACACCGGCCGGACATGACGCCGTGCGCAACCTCAACGCCCGCATCCGCTCCTGGTGGGTGATGGTGGCGCTGTTCGCCGCGGCGATGCTGCTGGGCGGCATGGTGACGCTGGTGCTGTTCGCCCTGCTCTCCTATCTGGCGCTGCGCGAGTTCATCACCCTGACGCCGACCCGGCGCGGCGACCATGCCGGGCTGTTCCTGTCCTTCTTCGTCGTCGTGCCGCTGCAATATTGGCTGGTCGGGATCGGCTGGTACGGGCTGTTCTCGATCTTCATCCCGGTCTACGTCTTCATGGCGCTGCCGTCGCTGGCGGCCCTGGGCGCCGACACCACCGACTTCCTCACCCGCACCGCCAAGGCGCAATGGGGGGTGATGCTGGCGGTCTACTGCGTCAGCCACGCGCCGGCCCTGCTGTGGCTCGACATCCCCGGCCACCGGCTGCCCGGCGCCCTGCTGCTGCTCTACCTGATGACGGTGGCGCAGTTGAGCGACGTCTTCCAGTATGTCTTCGGCAAGCTGTGGGGCAGGACCCGGCTGTCGCCCGGCATCAGCCCGTCCAAGACGGTGGAGGGGCTGGTCGGCGGCGGGCTGACCGCCGTCGCCATCGGCACCGGGCTGCACGTCATCACGCCCTTCTCGCCGCTCCAGGCGGCGGGCATGTCGCTGGTCATCGTGACGGCCGGCTTCTTCGGCGGCTTCGTCCTGTCGGCGATGAAGCGCGATCTCGGCGTCAAGGATTGGGGCACCATGATCGAGGGGCATGGCGGCATCCTCGACCGCCTGGATTCGGTGGTGTTCTCGGCGCCGCTGTTCTTCCACCTCACCCGCTACTGGTTCACCTGACCCGCTCGGCCGGCGGGCCATTGCCGCCAGAGCTTGACCATGCAGATCGCCAACGGCACCGACAGGGCGGCCCAGCTCAGCCCGTCCCAGACACCGTCGCCCAGGATGGCGGCGGCCAGCCCGATGAGGGACAGCAGGGCCAGCCCCGCCGGAACGCGCCAGAGCCCGCTCATGCCCCGCCCCCCAGCCCGGCGGCGGACGCCGCATCCCGTCTGGCGGCGGACGCCGCGGCGCGCCCGGCCGGTTCCCGCCGCGCCCTCGGCCGCTTCAGCCAGACGACGAAGCCGGTCACCGTCACGACGCCGGTGACGATGGTGAACAGCGCCCAGATGATCTGCAACGGCAGGCCGCCATAATCACCGAAATGGAAGGGACCCGACAGCATCAGCACCGTCATGTACCAGGGGGTGCCCGCCGTCTCGGCGACGGCGCCGGTCTCGGCATCGACCAGGGCGACGCTGAGCAGCCGCTTGGTCAGTTCGGTGTGGCCGCGCACCACCACGCTGAAATGGCGGCTGCCGGCATATTCGTTGCCGGGATAGGCGATGAAGGCGATGTCCTTGCCGGGAAAGGCCGCCAGCCCCGCCGCCGCCACCCGGTCGATGGAGACCGCTTCGCCCGTCATCGGCTCGGGATGGCGGGCGGTCAGCGCCGCCAGCTCGGTCTTCTGCCAATAACCGGTGATCAGCGGCGAGAAGGACAGGATTGCGCCGGTCAGCCCGACGACGAAGGCCCAGACCAGCGTCGCCACGCCGAACAGATTGTGCAGGTCGATGCTGCCGATGCGGGGGCCGCGGCCGAAGCGCAGGATGCCGAAGGCCAGCTTCTTCATGAAGGGGCCGTAGACGACCAGCCCGCTGACCGTGCTGACCACGAACAGCAGGCCCATGACGCCGACGAACATCTGGCCGGCGAAGCCGGTGAACAGGTCGACATGCAGCTTCAACAGGAAGCCGACCAGCGTCTCCTCCGGCAGCTTCAGCATCTGGTTGGCGCCGGTGAAGCCGTTCAGCACCACCCAGCGCCCCAGATCGAAGCCGCTCTCCTCCGGCTTGCCCAGATAGATGTAGCTGACCGCCCTGTCCTCGTCATCGAAGGAGATCATCTTGGGCACCAGGGCGGGATCGGCCTTCCGCGCGATGTCCTCCAGCGTCCGGAGGGGCAGGCGGGCCTGCCCCTCCGCATGGCTGCTGTCGAGATTCTCCCCCATCAGAGTCTGGATCTCATGGTGGAACACCAGGATCAGCCCGGTGACGCAGAGGATCAGCAGGTTGGCCGAACAGATCAGGCTGGTCCAGCGATGGACGAGGCGCCAGCCCCGCAGGCTCGCAGGCGTCATGACGGCTTCCTTTGCCAAGGGGGGAGGGGGGACCGCACCGCCGCTTACCAGCGGTAGCGCAGGCCGGCGGTCACCGTCCGCCGATAGCCGTAGGCGCACCATTCGCCGTAATAGCAGGAGGCGACATACTCCTTGTCGAACAGGTTCTTGCTGTTGACGGTGACCTCCGCCCCCCGCAGCTTGGGCGACAGGGCCCCCAGATCGTAGGAGACGGTGGCGTCCACCAGGGTGAAGGACGGCACCTTGAAGCTGTTCGCCGTGTTCACCGTGCCGCCGGTGAAGCGGACACCGGCGCCGACGCCCAGCCCGGCCAGCGGGGTCGCCTCCGGCAGATGGTACATCGCCCAGGCCGACGCCTGATGGCGCGGCACCGCGGCCAGGCGCTTGCCCTCCAGCCCGTCATTGTCCTTGGTGTATGTGGTGTCGAGGAAGGTGTAGGTGCCGATCAGCTCGAGATCCTTGGTCACGCCGACCTTGGCCTCCAGCTCGACGCCGCGCGACCGCGCCTCGCCGCTCTGGACGGAGAAGCCGGGATGGGCGGGATCCCTGGTCAGCAGGTTGCTGCGGGTCAGGTCGAACAGCGCCGCGGTGAACAGGCTGTTGAGGCCGGGCGGCTGATACTTCACGCCGACCTCGTACTGGGTGCCCTTTTCCGGCTTGAAGGGCGCGCCGGAGAAATTGACGCCGCTGCTGGGCGTGAAGGATTCGGCATAGCTGACATAGGGAGCGAGGCCGTTCTCGAAGACATAGGTCAGGCCGGCGCGGCCGGTCCAGGCCTGATCGGACTGGGTGCTGCCGCCGCCGCTCGTGGTCGAAGTGGTCTTCGCCCAATCGCGGCGTCCGGCGACCGTCAGGATGAAGCCGCCGAGCCTCAACTGGTCCTGCAGATAGACGCCGGTCTGGCGCCCGTCGATCTCGGTGCGGCTGGTCGGCGGCCGGGTGACGGCGATGCCATAGACCGGATTGAACACGTCGATCGACGGCGCCGCCCCGAAGCCGGCGGTGTAATGGCCGTCGAGCCGCTGGTGATCGATGCCGGCCAGCAGCGTGTGCCGGACCGGACCGGTGGAGAAGCGCCCTTCGATCTGGTTGTCGAAGGCGTAGGCGTTCATCTCCTCCCGCGAGGTGGCGATGCCGCGGAAGAGGCTGCGGTTGTCCGACGACAGGCCGTTGGCATACAGGCTGTCATAGGCGACCTTGGCGTTCAGCCAGCGCCCGTTCAGCCGGACGGTCCAGACATCGCTCAGCCTCTTGTCGAAGGCGTAGCCGAGGGAGGCCTGGCGGCGGTCGAATTTCTCGAAATTCGGGTCGCCGTCATAGAAATCGACCGGGATCCGGCCCAGCGGGTTGGGCAGCACCGTGCCCTGTGCCGGGATGCCGCCATAGGAATTGCCCTTCGGGTCATGCTGGTAGAAGCCCAGCAGGGTCAGGCTGGTCTCGGCGTCCGGCCTCCAGGTGACGGAGGGGGCGACGGCGATCCGCTGATTCTCCGTCATCCGGATCTGGCCGTCCTCGCTCAGGCCGACGGCGGTCAGGCGGTAGAGGAATTTACCGTCCTTGTCGATCGGGCCGGAGAAATCGGCGGTGCCGCGCCAATGGTTGTCGGTACCATATTCGATCCCGACCTCGTTCAGCGCGGTGGCGGTCGGGCGCTTGGAGACCTGGTTGATCAGGCCGCCGGCCGGCGACTGGCCGTAGAGCACCGAGGTCGGCCCCTTCAGCACCTCCGCCCGCTCCAGCAGATAGGGATCGATCTGGGAGGTGGTGTAATAGAGGGACTGGAGCTTCAGCCCGTTCAGATAGATGTCGGCGTCGAAGCCGCGCACCTTCAGCTGGTCGTAGCGGGTCGCCACCGCGCCGCGCGTCTCCGCCGTGACGCCGGCGGTATAGCGCACCACCTGATTCAGCGTCTGCGCGTTCTGATCGCGGATCTGATCGGCCGGAATGACCGAGATCGACTGCGGCGTCTCGATCAGCGGCGTGTCGGTCTTGGTGCCGGTCGCCTGCTGGTTGGCGACATAGCCGGTCACCGGCGACAGGGCCGTTTCCCCCCGCCCGGTCACCGTCACCGCCGGCATCTGCACCGCGGCGCCATTGCCGGCACCATTGCCGGAGCTTTGCGCCCCCGCCACCGCTGGCACCATCAGGCCGGCCAGCACCATCACGCCGAACGTCGTTCCCTGCGACATCGGGCCACGTTCACCCTGCTTCCCCACTGTCTTGCCCCCAAACACTAATAAGAATCATTCTCATTTCAAAAACCGTCATAGTGCAAATGATTATCATCTTCAATACCTATCAGCGTATGCAGTCCTCAAAAAATCTTCGCGACCCTCCGACGAATCCGCCCAACCGCCCCGTATCAGGGACGGACGAAAAGACCGGGGCGGCCACGCGCGCCGCCCGGTCGAACGTCGGGGCAAGCGTCGGAACAGGTCATGACGATTCGTTGGAAGCCGGTGGTCACCGGTGTTGTTCTCGCCGGTCTGGTCGGCGGCGTCGGCTATGCGGTCCAACAGAAGCTGATGCCCCCGGCGGCGCAGCCGGGCCAGTCTCCCGGTCCGCGCGGCGCGTCCGGGGCGCGCAACAGCGTGGTGGCGGTGCAGGCCGGCACGGTGGCGCGCGAGGATGTGCCGATCTGGTTCGACGGCATCGGCACCGTCCAGGCCTTCAACACCGTCACCGTGCGCGCCCGCGTCGATGGCGAGTTGCAACGCGTCTCGCTTCAGGAAGGGCAGCTGGTCAAGGCCGGCGACCTGCTGGCGACCATCGATTCCCGGCCGCTCCAGGCCCAGCTCGCCCAGGCGGTCGCCAAGAAGGCGCAGGACGAGGCGCAGCTCGCCAACGCAAGGCGCGACCTGGAGCGCAACATGGGGCTGAAGGAATTCGCCTCGCGCCAGACCGTCGACACCCAGCGCGCCCTGGTCGCCCAGTACGAGGCGCAGATCCGCGCCGACGAGGCGGCGATCGAGGCGGTCCAGGTCCAGCTGAACTACACCACCGTCACCGCCCCGCTCAGCGGCCGCATCGGCCTGCGCAACGTCGACCAGGGCAATGTGGTGCGGGCCAGCGACCAGACCGGCATCGTCACCATCACCCAGATCCAGCCGATCGCCGTCCTCTTCACCCTGCCGGAGAAACAGCTCCAGGCGGTGCTCGCCGCCCAGGCGCAAGGGCCGGTCAAGGTCGAGGCGCTGGACCGCGAGGGCCGCCGCCTGCTCGACAGCGGCGGCCTGTCGGTGGTGGACAACCTGATCGACACCGGCACCGGCACCATCCGGCTGAAGGCGGAGATGCCCAACGACCCGCAAAAGCTGTGGCCGGGCCAGTTCGTCAATGTCCGCCTGCTCTCCACCATCCGCCGCGGCGCCACCACCGTGCCCTCCACCGTGGTGCAGCGCGGCCCCCAGGGCACCTACGCCTATGTCATCAAGGATGACCTGACGGTGGAGCAGCGCCCGATCAAGGTCGCCCGCCAGGAGGAGAACAAGGCGATCATCGACGAGGGGCTGACCCCCGGCGAGCGGGTGGTGGTGGACGGCCAATACCGCCTGCAACCCGGCTCCAGGATCCGCATCATCGAGCCGGTCGCCGCGGCGGAACCGGCGGACAGGAGCGCGGATAAGGGAACGCCCGAGACGGCCCCCGCCGGCCAGCCGCAGGACCCGGCCGCCCGCGAAAACCGGCGGCGCGAACACCAGCCGGGAGAAGGACGGCAACGTGACGGGCAACAACGCGAGGGGCGGCAACCCTCATGAGCATCTCCACCCCCTTCATCCTGCGTCCGGTCGCCACCGGGCTGCTGATGCTGGCGGTCGTGCTGCTCGGCCTGCTCGGCTACAGCGCGCTGCCGATCTCCTCGCTGCCGACGGTCGATTTCCCGACGGTGCGCGTCACCACCCAGCTTCCGGGGGCGGCACCCGAGGTGATGGCCTCCTCGGTCACCGCCCCCCTGGAACGCCAGCTCGGCCAGATCGCCGGCATCTCCTCGATGATCTCGACCAGCTCCTTCGGGCTGTCGGTCATCACCCTGCAATTCGACCTCAGCCGCGACATCGACGCGGCGTCGCAGGACGTGCAGTCGGCGATCAGCGCCGCGTCGGGCACGCTGCCCAAGGGGCTGCCGAACCCGCCGGTCTATGACAAGGTCAATCCGGCCGACACGCCGGTGATGGTGCTGGCGCTGAGTTCGGAATCCTTGCGGCTGGAGACCGTCAGCGACGCCGCCGACACGCTGCTGGCGCAGAAGCTGTCCCAGGTCGACGGCGTCGGCTATGTCGGGATCGAGGGGGGCTTGCGCCCCGCCGTGCGCGTGCAGGTGAACCCGGCCGCCGTCGCCGGTCTCGGGCTGACGCTGGAGGATGTGCGGAGCACCATCACCCAGGCCAACGTCAACGCGCCCAAGGGCAGCTTCGACGGACCGCGCCAGTCCTGGTCGATCGGCGTCAACGACCAGATCGAGAACGCCGCCGCCTACCGCCCGGTGATCGTCGCCTACCGGAACGGCGGGCCGGTGCGGCTGTCCGACATCGGCACCGTGGTCGATTCGGTGGAGAACACCCGGCTGGCCGCCTGGCATGACGGCAAGCCAGCGGTGCTGCTGAACGTGCTGCGCCAGCCCGGCGCCAACATCATCGACACGGTGGACCGCATCCGCAAACTGCTGCCCGCGCTCCAGGCCAGCCTGCCGCCGCAGATCCACATGGCGGTGCTGACCGACCGGACGGAGACCATCCGCGCCTCGGTGGTCGACGTGCAGAAGACGCTGGTGCTGACCGCCGGTCTGGTGGTGCTGGTGATCTTCCTGTTCCTGCGCAAGGCCTGGGCCACCGTCATCCCGGCCGCGGCATTGCCGCTGTCGCTGATCGGCACCTTCGGCATCATGGCGCTGTGCGGCTTCAGCCTGGACAATTTGTCGCTGATGGCGCTGACCATCGCGTCCGGCTTCGTCGTCGACGACGCCATCGTGATGATCGAGAACATCGTCCGCCACATCGAGGAGGGCGAGACGCCGTTGCAGGCGGCCTTGAAGGGGGCCAGCCAGATCGGCTTCACCGTGGTCTCGCTGACCCTGTCGCTGATCGCGGTGTTCATCCCGCTCCTGTTCATGGGCGGGGTGGTCGGCCGGCTGTTCCGCGAATTCGCCATCACCCTGTCGATCGCGGTGCTGGTGTCGGCGGTGATCTCGCTGACGCTGACGCCGATGATGTGCGCCCGCCTGCTCAAGCCCGAAACCGAGACCAGGCCCAACGGCCTGTTCCGCTGGACCGAGCGCGGCTTCGACGCGTTGCTGAACGGCTATGCCGCCTCGCTGCGCTTCGTCCTGCGCCACCAGCCGGCGACCCTGCTGGTCACCATCGCCACGCTGGCCGCCACGCTCCACCTCTATGCCGTGGTGCCGAAGGGCTTCCTGCCGCAGCAGGACACCGGCGTCATCATCGGCGTGACCGACGCCGCCGCCTCGATCTCGGTCAAGGCGATGGCGGAGCGCCAGCGCGAGGTCGCCGACATCGTGCGGCGCGATCCCGACGTCGCCGGGGTGGCCAGCTTCGTCGGCACCGGCACGGTGAACGCCACCACCAACACCGGCAACCTGACCATCGCGCTGAAGCCGCGCGACCAGCGAGGCGCCTCGGCGGAGGAGATCATCGCCCGGCTGCGCGCCGCCACCTCCGACCTGAAGGGCGTGTCGCTGTTCATGCAGGCGGTGCAGGACGTGCAGATCGACAGCCGGGTCAGCCGCACCCAGTACCAGTATGTCCTTCAGGACGCCGACCCGCGCGAGCTGGAGAACTGGACCCCGCGCCTGCTCGACGCCCTGCGGGCGCGGCCGGAGCTGACCGACGTGGCGACCGACCAGCAGCCGGACGGCTTGCAGGTCTATCTCGCCATCGACCGCGACGCCGCCAGCCGGCTGCATGTGCTGCCCCAGGCGATCGACGACACGCTCTATGACGCCTTCGGCCAGCGCCAGGTCTCGACCATCTACACCCAGACCAACCAGTACCGGGTGATCCTGGAGGTGGAGCCGTCCTTCCAGATGGACCCGGCGTCGCTGTCCAAGATCTATGTGAAGTCCAGCGGTGGCCCAAATGGAACCACCGTGGTGCCGCTGAACGCCGTGGTGTCGGTGGTGCGCCGGACCGCCCCGCTGGTCATCACCCACCAGGGCCAGTTCCCCTCCGTCACCCTGTCCTTCAACGTGGCGCCCGGCGTCTCGCTGGGGGCGGCGGTGGCGGCGATCCAGGAGGCGCGGGCCGGCATCGGCATGCCCGAAACCGCCACCGCCCGCTTCGCCGGAACGGCGGCCGAGTTCCGCTCCTCGCTCGACAGCCAGCCCTGGCTGATCCTGGCGGCGGTGGTCGCCGTCTACATCGTGCTGGGCGTGCTGTACGAGAGCACGATCCACCCCATCACCATCCTGTCGACCCTGCCGTCGGCCGGCATCGGCGCCCTGCTGGCGCTGATGGCGACCGGGCATGATCTGTCGCTGATCGCGCTGGTCGGCATCGTGCTGCTGATCGGCATCGTCAAGAAGAACGCCATCATGATGATCGACTTCGCCCTGGAGGCGGAGCGTCACCAGGGCATGGCGCCGGAACGCTCGATCTACGAGGCGTCGCTGCTGCGCTTCCGCCCGATCATGATGACCACCATGGCGGCGCTGCTCGGCGCCCTGCCGCTGGCGTTGGAGAACGGCACCGGGTCGGAGCTGCGACGGCCGATGGGCATCGCCATCGTCGGCGGCCTGGTGTTGAGCCAGGTGCTGACGCTCTACACCACGCCGGTGGTCTACCTCTACATGGACCGGCTTGGCGACCGGCTCGGCCGCTGGCTGCGGCCCCGGCGCCGGAAGCCGGCGGCCGAGCCGGGCAACGACGCCTCCGCCGACCGCGCGGCGGCGGAGTAGCCGGCCATGCTGCCCCCCAATCCCCTAGGCAACCCGCTCTCCTCGGCCGCCTCGCTCTCCGCCCTGTTCATCCGGCGGCCGGTCGGCACCGCGCTGCTGATGGTCGGGCTGATGATCCTGGGGGCGGTGGCCTATCGCTTCCTGCCGGTGGCGCCGCTGCCGCAGGTCGAATTCCCCACCATCATCGTCACCGCCTCGCTGCCGGGCGCCAGCCCGGAGACCATGGCGGCCTCGGTCGCCACCCCCTTGGAACGCCGGCTCTCCCGCATCGCCGGGGTGTCGGAGATGACGTCGAACAGCAAGCTCGGCAGCACGGTCGTCGTCGTCCAGTTCGACCTGAACCGCGATGTCGAGGCGGCGTCGCGCGACGTGCAGGCGGCGATCAACGCCGCCGGCGGCGACCTGCCGGCCGACCTGCCGAGCCCGCCCCGGATGCGGCGCATCAACCCGGCCGACGCGCCGGTGATGACGCTGGCGATGACCTCGACCACGCTGGCCCCGGCGGAGCTCTACAATCTGGCCGACAGCGTCATCGGCCAGCGGCTGAGCCAGATCGAGGGGGTGGCCCAGGTCACCATCAACGGGGCGGAGAAGACGGCGGTGCGCGTGCGCGTCAACGCCACCGCCGCCGCCAACATGGGCGTCAGCCTGGACGCGATCCGAACCGTCATTTCCCAGGCCAACGCCAACGGCGCCAAGGGCAGCTTCGACGGCACCCATGAATCCTGGGCGATCGGCGCCAGCGACCAGCTGTTCGACGCCGACGCCTACCGCCGGCTGATCGTGACCGAGAGGAACGGCGCCGTCGTCCGGCTCGGCGACGTCGCCGACGTGATCGAGGCGCCGGAGAACAGATACACCGCCGCCTGGCAGGACGGCCATCGCGCCATCCTGATCAACATCCAGAAGCAGCCCGGCTCCAACGTGGTCGACACGGTGGACCGCATCCGGGCGGAACTGCCGACGCTGCGCGGCTGGATGCCGCCGGGCGTCAGCCTGTCGGTGCGCACCGACCGCACGCCGACCATCCGCGCCTCCATCGACGACGTGCAGAAGACGCTGGCGGTCACGGTGGCGCTGGTGGTGATGGTGATGGCGCTGTTCCTGCGCCGGCTGTGGGCGACGGTGATCCCGGCGGCCTCGGTGCCGCTGTCGCTGGCCGGCACCTGCGGCGTGATGTGGATCGTCGGCTACAGCCTGGACAATTTCTCGCTGATGGCGCTGACCATCTCGGTCGGCTTCGTGGTCGACGACGCCATCGTCGTCATCGAGAACATCGTCCGCCACATCGAAAAGGGCGCCAGGCCCTTCGAGGCGGCGGTGGCGGGAACCCGGCAGGTCGCCTTCACCGTGGTGTCGATCAGCCTGTCGCTGGTCGCCGTCTTCATCCCCATCCTGTTCATGGGCGGCATCCAGGGCCGGCTGTTCCGCGAATTCGCCGTCGTCCTGTCGGTCGCCATCGCCGTGTCGGCGGTGGTGTCGCTGACCCTGACGCCGATGATGTGCGCCCATCTGCTGCGACCGGAGACGGAGCGCGGGCCGACCGGCCGCCTCGGCCGCGCGCTGGGCTGGGTCGGCGACCGGCTGTTCGGGCTCCATGCCGGCGGGCTCGACTGGGTGCTGGCCCACCGCCGGGCCATGCTGCTGGCGACCGCCGCCATCATCGGCGTCAGCGTCTGGCTCTACGGACAGGTGCCGAAGGGCTTCGTGCCGCAGCAGGACACCGGCCTCTTGATCGGCTTCAGCGACCCGCCGCCCGACATCTCCTTCCGCGCCATGGTGTCGCGCCAGCGCGCCCTTCAGGACGCGGTGGCCGGGGATCCGGCGGTGGACAGCGTCGGCGGCACCATCGGCGGCGGCGGCCCCGGCGGCACCTATTCCGGCCAGATCGTCATCGGGCTGAAGCCGAAGGACGAGCGCGACGACCTCGCCACCGTCATCCAGCGGCTGCGCCAGCGCGCCGGCAAGGTGCCGGGGGTGCAGCTCTATCTGACGCCGGTGCAGGACATCCGGGTCGGCGGCTTCCAGGGGCGCAGCCAGTACCGCTACAGCCTTCAGGACGCCGACATCTCCGCGCTGAACGAGTGGGCGCCCAAGCTGGTCGACAAGATGCGCACCCTGCCGGAGTTGGTCGACGTCGCCAACGACCGCCAGAACGGCGGCGTCCAGGCCAACGTCATCGTCGACCGCGACGCGGCGTCCCGCCTCGGCGTGTCGCTGAGCGCCCTGGAATCGACGCTTTACGACGCCTTCGGCCAGCGTCAGGTCTCGACCATGTATCTGATGCAGAACCAGCACAAGGTGGTGCTGGAGGTCGAGCCGTCGGAGGCGCTCGGCCCCGACGACCTGAAGCGGATCTTCGTGCCCGGCCGCGGCGGCATGGTGCCCTTGTCGGCGGTGTCGCGCGTCGTCATCGGCAACCAGGCCGCCAGCATCCAGCACCAGAGCGGCTTTCCGGTCGCCAACCTGACCTTCGACCTCGCCCCCGGCGTCTCGCTGTCCCAGGCGACCGAGCTGATCCAGCGCGCGGCCGAGGACATCGGCATGCCGGCCAGCATCCGCGCCGGCTTCCAGGGCGACGCGCGGGCCTTCCAGCAATCGGCCTCCAGCCAGCCGCTGCTGATCCTGGCGGCGCTGATCACCATCTACATCGTGCTGGGCGTGCTGTACGAAAGCCTGATCCACCCGCTGACCATCCTGTCGACCCTGCCGTCGGCCGGGCTGGGGGCGCTGATCGCGCTGATCCTGACCGGCTACGACCTGTCGATCGTGGCGCTGATCGGCATCATCCTGCTGGTGGGCATCGTCAAGAAGAACGCCATCATGATGATCGACTTCGCCCTGGAGGCGGAGCGGACGCGCGGCCTGTCGCCCTTGGAGGCGATCCGCGAGGCCGGGCTGGTCCGCTTCCGCCCGATCATGATGACGACGATGGCGGCGCTGCTCGGCGCGGTTCCGCTGGCCTTCGACTATGGCACCGGCGGCGAGATCCGCCGTCCGCTCGGCATCGCCATCATCGGCGGGCTGCTGGTCAGCCAGATGCTGACGCTCTACACCACGCCGGTGGTCTATCTGACGCTGGAACGGCTGGCCCTGCGGCGCCACCGCCGCGCCGCCATCGCCGCGCCCGCGGAATAGGGGGGGGCGGATGGGTGCCCTGATCCTACTCCACCCGCCAAGATCCCCTCTCCCCTCCGGGGGGAGAGGGAACTGGCACCCCCTCGCCCTCTTGGGCATAGTTCCCGCCCACGGCAGGAGCGGAGCCCCGGTGGCGGAGGACAGCGACGACGCGTTGATGGCGCGGGTGGCCGGCGGCGACGCCGCCGCCTTCGACCGGCTGGCCGCCCGCCACATGCGCCGGGCGGTGGCGCTGGCCCAGCGGATGACCGGCAACCCGTCCGACGCCGACGAGATCGCGCAGGAGGCGTTCCTGCGGGTCTGGCGGCATGCCGGCCGCTGGGACGGGGCGCGGGCCGCCTTCACCACCTGGCTCTACCGCATCGTCATGAATCTCGCCATCGACCGCGGCCGCCGTCCCGGCTGGTCGCCGCTGCAAGAGGCCGGCGATCCGCCCGACGAGCGGCCCGACGCCCTGACCCGCATCGCCGAGCGCCAGACCGCCGAACGCGTCAACCGGGCGCTGGCCGCCTTGCCCGACCGCCAGCGCGCCGCCGTCCTGCTGTTCCACCAGGAGGGGCTCAGCCTGCGGCAGGCCGCCGAGATCCTGGCGATGAGCGAAAGCGCCTTCGCCTCGCTGCTGGCCCGCGCCCGCGCCGCGCTGAAGACCGCGCTCACCGTCTCCGAGATCCTGTGAGGGAGGATGCCATGACCGACGAAGACTTCCTCCGCCATCTGGACGCGTACGGCGCCGCGCCGGAGCGCTGGCCGCCGGAGCTGCGGGCCGATGCCGAGGCGGCGCTCGCCCACTCCCCCGCCCTGCGCGCCGCGCTGGAGCGGGCACTGGCCTTCGACCGGCTGATCGGCGGCCCCACCCCGCCGGTGGAGGACGCCCGCGTCGCCCGCCTGTTGTCGGCGGTCGGCGCCACGGTGCGCGGCCGGCCTCAGGAAGGCGTGGTCATGCTGCTGCTGGGCCGGATGCCGCGGCCGAGGGTCGCCGGCTTCTGCGCCGCCCTGCTGGCGCTGGGCTGGCTGGCCGGCGGCTGGCTGGAAGGCCAGCGCGCCGTCCCCGGCGCCGCCAGGCCGCACAGCCAGGAACTGGCCCTGCTGAACGACGAGGTCGTCACCCTGTTCGACGGAGAGTCCCGATGAGCGGTTTCGCCCCCCGGACCAGCCCGTCGCCGCCCTTGGTCAACCGCCTCCGGCGGAGCCTGACCCTGCGCCGCCTGGCGCTGATCTCGCTGGCGCTGAACCTGTTCCTGGGCGCCATGCTGGCCGGCACCATCGGCAAACCCGCGCCCCCGCCCTACCGGCCGATGCCCGACCGCTTCGTCGAACATATGGCCGCCGGCCTGTCCGATGCCGATGCCGCCCGTCTGCGCGCCGCCTTCGAACCGCTGCGCCCGCGCTACGACGCGCTGAGCCAGGACTATCGCGAGGGGGGGCAGCAGGTGCGCGGCCTGCTTCAGGCGGAGCCGGTGGATTTCGACTCCTTGAACGCCGCGATCGCCGACGCCCGCGCCAAGCACCGCCAGATCGCCGAATTGACCGAACAGACCGTGCTCTCCGTCCTGCCCGACCTGTCGCCGCCCGGACGGCTGCGGCTGGTCGGCGGATGGGGGACCGCCGGCATGGCCGATGCGCCTAAAAAATAGGCAAACCCAGTCATCCACAGGCCGGATGGGCTGGCCGGAAGGGTGCGGATGATTCTGTTCGGGGATTGCGCACACATCTATCCACAGATTCTGTGGAGAAGAAAACCGGGTTGGATTTTATCCACACAAATTCACATTCTATCATCCCCAAGTTTTATCGCCCGTCTTCCCATGGTGCCTTGTATCCACCGCCGATCCGGCATATCCAAAAGACGTGGATCAGCAAGATTGGTGGGGGATCGTCATGATCGGAGATCCGTTTCATCCAAAGAAGGCGACGATCTCTTTGCGGGTCGACCGCCGGATCAAAGATGTCGCCAAGAATTACGCCCGTCAGCGCCAGACGCCTTTGGCCGAGGTCATGCGCGACCTCTTGGCCCGCTATGTCGCCGAATGCGCGCGGGAGAATGCCCAGGCGACCCCGGACCTGTTGAAGGACCTGCCGGCGCAATATGTGGATTTCGCAAAGCTGGAAGGGCTGATGGTCCGGCGGGAGTAGGCCCGCCCGTCTCAAGCGGGCGGGTCCGCCCCCATGCATCGACGCCGGCCCCGCCGCCAGACCACCTTATGCCAGTGGCTTTTGAGCCCGATGGGGCGGGCCGCTGGCATCATCCCCTCAGGCCGCCCGCACCGTCGCGATGAAGCTCGTCACCTCGTTGCGCAGGCGTTCCGCCTCGGTGGCCAGCGCCTTGGAGGTGCCATGGACCCGGCCGGCGGCGTCGCCGGTCTCATGCACGGCGGTGCTGACCCCGGCGATGTTGCTCGACACCTCCTCGGTGCCCATCGCCGCCTGGGCGACGCTGGCGGCGATCTCGCGGGTGGCGGCGGCCTGTTCCTCGATGGCGGCGGCGATGGCGGTGGTGATCTCGCTCATATGGCCGATGGTCTGGCCGATGCCGCCGATCGCCCGCTGGGCGCCGCCGGTGGTCTGCTGGATTTCCTGAACCTTGGCCTGGATCTCGTCGGTGGCCCTGGCGGTCTGGTTGGCCAACTGCTTGACCTCGCTGGCGACAACGGCGAAGCCCTTCCCCGCCTCCCCCGCCCGCGCCGCCTCGATGGTGGCGTTGAGCGCCAGCAAATTGGTCTGGGCGGCGATGCCGCTGATCAGTTCCACCACCGCGCCGATCTGCTCGGCGGCGGCGACCAGATCGCGCATGGTGCGGTCGGCGCCGTCGGCATCGGCCACCGCCCGGGTGGCGATGCGGGTGGAATTCTCCACCTGCTGGCCGATCTCCTGGATCGAGGCCGACAACTCCTCCGTCGCGGTGGCGACGGTCTGGACATTGGCGGAGGCCTGTTCGGAGGCCGAGGCGACCAGGAGCGAGCGCTCGCTCGCCTCCTGCGCGGTGGCGGTCAGGGCGGTGGCGGCGTCACGCATGCCGGTGGCGGCGTTGGCGACGGTGTCGACGATGCCCTTCACCGAGTGTTCAAAACTGTCGGCCATCCGCATCATCGTCTGGCGGCGCTGGGCGGCGGCCTGCCGCTCGTTCTCCTCCTGCGCCTCGCGCATCCGCGCGATCTCCAGCGCGTTGGTCTTGAAGATCTGGAGCGCGCGGGCCAGCGCGCCGATCTCGTCGCGACGCTCATGGTCGGTGACGATCACCGCCAGATCCCCCTCGGCCAGCCGCCCCATCTCCCGCGTGACGGTACCGAGCGGCCGGGTGATCGCCCGCGAGATCGCCCAGGCCATCAGCAGGCCCAGCAGCACCGCCGCCACCGTCACCACCGAGCCGCGCGTCTCCGCCGTCGCCACCGAGGTCGCGGCCATGTCCTCCAGCTGCGCCATCACCTCGGCGGAGCGGGCGCGGATCATGCCGATCTTGTCGTTGATCTCGTTACCGGCCTTGCCCAACGTCTCGCTGTTGAGCGACGTCAGCCGGTCGCTCAGCGCCGCGATGCGGTCGATGCCGGCGGCATAGGCGGGCATCCTGGCGACCGCTTCGGCCAGCCTGGTCTTGACCGGGCCGTCCGCCATGCCGTCGCGCAGCGCCTGGGCCTTCGCCGTCACCTCGGCCATGTCCTTGCGGATGCGGACCAGGTCCTCGGCCTTCAACTCCGCCACGAAGCGGGCGACCAGCACGCGGACCAGCAGGAACTGTTCGCTGACCTCGCCGGCCCGCACCGTGGCGTCGAGATCGCCGGAGGTCCTCTGCGCCCTGACCGTGTCGCTCAGCGTGCGGCGGATGTCGGCCCCCAGCGTGTTGACCACCGAGGCGATGATGGAGTCGCGCTCCGTCCGCGCCGCGACCATCTGGTCGAAACCACCGGTCAGCGTCGGATAGAGGGTGGTGACGTCCCGCACCGCCTGGCTGTCGGCCGGGCTGGTCATGCGCGTGGCGGCGCTCTCCAGTTTTCCGCGGAGTTTCTCCACCTCGCGGCGGAAGCGGTCGGCCACCGCCGGGGACCCGCTGGACACGAATTCCTGGGCCGCCCCCAGGGCGTCGGAAATGCTGTTGTCCGCCTCCCCCATCGCCATGGCGATGTGCGACTGGGCGGCATAGCGGCGCAACGCGTCGTCGCTCGACCGCAGGCCCGTCCAGGACACCGCCCCGAGCCCGACCAGCAGCGCCAGCGTGACGCCGAAACCGGTGTAGATCTTGGTCGCCGTGCGCAGATTGGCGAAGGGGCTGACCTTGTGCGTTTGGGCTGGGCTGGTGGCGTTCATGCTGGCGTCCTCGTCTTCTGACCCCGGAAAGGGTACGTCCGGATCATTCCTGTGACCGGTTTTCGACGGGTCATCCTACAAGAAGGATGCCAAAGCCTCCTTAATGCCCATGCTGTTTTTCTATCCTGCGAAATGCCCCGCCTTATCAGCGGAGGGCGGCCCTTTCCCTTCGCACTATGCAAACACCACCGAGATTGCTTCGCGTTTTGCCAAAATTTCCCTTCGCAACCGCGAAAAAGAACGGTCAACTGTAGAATTGCCCGCCATTCACCTCGATCACTTGGCCAGTGATGTATCCGGCCAGCGTCCTTGAGGCGAGGAACAGGTAGGCACCGACGCAATCCTCGGCTGTTCCCAGCCGCTTCAGCGGAATGCGCGACGCGGTTTGCGACAGTTTGTCCGGGGTGGAGTAGCGTTGGTGAAAATCGGTGTCGATGGTGCCGGGCGATACCGCGTTGACGCGGATGCCGTGCGGCGCCAGCTCGGTCGCCAGCGAGCGGGCGAGGCTGGCCTGGAAGGCCTTGGCGGCGCTGTAGAGCGACGAGCCGGCGCTGCCCCCGGTGCGGCCGGAGATCGAGCCGGTGTTGACGATCACCCCCGCCGACCCGATCAGCGCCGGCAGCGCCGTGCGGCTGGCGACCACCGCCGAGGCGGCGTTCAGGTCGAACTGGCGCTGGAGGAACCCGTCGTCGATGTCGGCCAGCCCGACCCGGCCCAGCATGGTGCCGGCATTGTTGATCAGCACGTCCAGCCCGCCCAGCCGCTCCACCGCCTGTTCCACCACCGCGCGGGTCTGCGCCTTGTCGACGAAGTCGCCGGCCAGCGCCAGCACGTCCGGCCCCGCCCCGGCCCCAATCCGGGCGGCTGCCGCCTCCACCGCCGCCCGGTCGCGGCCATGGATGGCGACGCGGGCGCCGAGCTGGGCGAAGGCCGACGCCACCGCCGCGCCGATGCCGCGGCTGCCGCCGGTGACCAGCACCCGCTTGCCGTGGAAGTCCCGCGCCAGCAGATCGGCGGGCCAACGGGCGGTCTCGGTGACGGTCATGATGGGCGTCCTCCCCCTGGCGGCCGGTGCCGGTCCTGTTCGGACTCGAAAGCCAGCTTGATTGTTCGTGGTCCCATCCGATCATCGGGGGCCGGCGGCCCGGCGTCAACCGCACGCGCATCGAGGGGAATCCGGCGCTCCGGTCCCGACGCCACGCCAGAATCCTGTCGAAGCGCGCACGGCCTTCGGGCTATGTAGGCGGCATGAACACCGACAAAGACAAGTCCGGCCAGACCGGCCCCGCCCAGCCCTTCGAGATCTTCCTGGTGGCGGCCCCCGGCCTGGAATCCGTGCTGTGCGCGGAAGCCTGCGACCGCGGCTTCGCCAACCCGACCGCCGTCAAGGGCGGGGTGACGGTGTCCGGCGGCTGGCCGGAGGTGTGGCGGGCCAATCTGGAGCTGCGCGGCGCCACCCGCGTGCTGGCGCGCATCGCCAGCTTCCGGGCGCTGCATCTGGCCCAGCTGGACAAGCGCGCCCGCCGGGTGCCCTGGGCCGACATCCTGCGCGCCGACGTGCCGGTGCGGGTCGAGGCGTCGTGCAAGGCCTCGCGCATCTATCATGCCGGCGCCGCCGCCCAGCGCATCGAACGCGCCATCGCCGAGGAGCTGGGCGCCCCGGTGGTCAAGGGTCCCAAGAGCCCCGCCAAGACCGGAAAGGACGCATCGGAGGAGGATTCGGCGGCCCAAGCGGGCGCGATCCAGATCAAGGCGCGCATCGACGACGACCTGTGCACCATCAGTGTCGACAGCTCCGGCGAGTCGCTGCACAAGCGCGGCCACAAGGAGGCGGTCAACAAGGCGCCGATGCGCGAGACGCTGGCCGCCCTGTTCCTGCGCCAGTGCGGCTATGACGGACGCGCGCCCGTGGTGGATCCGATGTGCGGATCCGGCACCTTCGTCATCGAGGCGGCCGAGATCGCCGCCGGCCTGAAGCCCGGCCGCTCGCGCGCCTTCGCCTTCGAACAGCTCGCCAGCTTCGACCCCTGCCTGTGGCGAAGCCTGCGCGGCGCCGGCGCGGTGACGCCGCCTTCGGTGCGTTTCTACGGCAGCGACCGCGACGCCGGCGCCATCACCATGAGCCGCGCCAACGCCGAACGCGCCGGGGTGTCGGGCTGGACCGACTTCGCGCATCACGCCATCAGCGACCTGACCCCGCCGGAGGGTCCGCCCGGCCTCGTCATCGTCAACCCGCCCTATGGCGCCCGCATCGGCGAGGGCAAGTCCCTGATCCCGCTCTATCACGCCATGGGCCAGACGCTGCGGACCCGCTTCGCCGGCTGGCGCGTCGGCATCATCACCAACGAGGCGGCCCTGGCCAAGGCGACGGAGCTGCCCTTCGGCGAGGACGGGGTGACGGTGTCGAACGGCGGGATCAAGGTGACGCTGTATCGGACGGAAGTGTTGGGGTGAAATGCCGATCCCGATGGAAATCCAGCATGCGTCGGAGGAGTTCGAGCGTTTCCTGGCCGACGCGCGCGATGTCTCCGCCCTGACGACCCGCAACCAGACCTACACCATGGTGCAGGGGGTGTTGCAGGTCTTCCGACGCCGCCTGTCCTTCGAAGAGGCGATCCGCTTCGCCGGGGTTCTGCCGCCGGTCCTGCGGGCGATCTTCGTGACAGACTGGAATCCCGACGAGCCGCGCCTGGCGTTCGGCGACCGCGCCGCCATGACCCGGGAGGCGCAATCGCTGCGCCGCGACCATAATTTCGCCCCCGACAGCTGCATCGGCGATGTGGCGACGGCCCTGCGCCGCCATGTCGACCGGCAGGCGTTCGACCGCGTCATCGCCACGCTGCCCGAGGGGGCGGCCGAGTTCTGGCGGGTGGGAACCGCGTAGGAGTGGGGTTATGGAGGCGGAAGGGCACCAAAAGCTCACGTCCCATCGCGAAATTCTGCGATGGAAATGCTGCTGAGGGCAGAAAGGTCGGAGCTGTTTCTTATAAGAAATGGCGTCCCCGACGGGAGTCGAACCCGTGTCGCCGCCGTGAAAGGGCGGTGTCCTAGGCCTCTAGACGACGGGGACATTGTGGCTTCAATCCGCGCGAACAAACGCATCCCGCGCGTGGATGGCGTCCCCAAGGGGAGTCGAACCCCTGTTACCGCCGTGAGAGGGCGGTGTCCTAGGCCTCTAGACGATGGGGACGTCTGGTCCCGATGATTGTCGCGGCGGTGGAGGCTGCCACCGGCCGCGCGACCCAACCCGGAAAGGTTGGCGTCCCCAAGGGGAGTCGAACCCCTGTTACCGCCGTGAGAGGGCGGTGTCCTAGGCCTCTAGACGATGGGGACGTCATCGGCGTGGGCGGCTTTCTAGCGAAGCCCGTCCCACTGATCAAGCCTTTTCTTGCGGTCCGCGCAAAATAGCCAGCAAACCGTCCACCGCCGCCGCCGGGGTGTCGAACGCCGTCACGAAGCGAGCGGTGCCGTCGTCCCAGCGGTAGAAGCCGTAACCGGCCGCCTCCAGCGCCTCGGTGTAAGCGCCCGGCAGGCGGACGAACAGCTCGTTGGCCTCCACCGGGTGGGCCAGCTCGACGCCGGGCAGCCGGGTCAGCCCGGCCGCCAGACGGTCGGCCATGGCGTTGGCATGGGCGGCCAGACGCAGCCACAGCCCATCCTCCAGCCATGCGTCGAGCTGCGCCGACAGGAAACGCTGCTTCGACACCAGATGGCCGCCGCGCTTGCGGCCGAAACCGAAATCCTCGGCCATCGCCGGGTTGAAGAACACCACCGCCTCGGCGGCGAGGCAGCCGCCCTTGGTGCCGCCCAGCGTCAGCACGTCCACCCCGGCCCGCCACGTCACCTCGGCGGGCGCGCAGCCCAGCCGGGCGATGGCGTTGGCGAAACGGGCGCCGTCCATATGCACGGCCATGCCGTTGGAATGGGCGGCCTCGACCAGCGCCTCGACCTCCGCCGGGCTGTAGACGGTGCCGGCCTCCGTCGCCTGGGTCAGGCTGAGGGCGGCGGGCTGCACCCGGTGGACGACGCCGACGCCGGCCCTGGCGACATGGCGCAGCACCGAATCGGGCGTCAGCTTGCCATGGGCGCCGGCCAGCGGCACCAGCTTGGCGCCGCCGGTGAAGAATTCCGGGGCGCCGCATTCGTCGACGGTGATGTGGGAGTCGTCATGGCACAGCACGGCGCCATAGGGCGGCACCAGCGCCGACAACGCCAGCGCGTTGGCCGCCGTGCCGGTGGCGACCGGGAAGACCGCGACCTCGGTTTCGAAGACCGCGCACAGCCGCCCGGTCAGCCGCCGGGTCCACGGATCGGCGCCATAGGGGGCGGCGGTGCCGGACGCGGCGGAGGCCAGCGCCGTCATCACCTGCGGGGCGGCGCCGGCGACGTTGTCGCTGCGGAAATCATGCATGGTCGCGAATCCTGGTGGTTCTCAGGGTGCCGCTGGGGATTCCAGCGAGGATGCCGGCGACGACGACGGCTTGCCGGCGATGACGATGGCGGTGACGGTGGCGTCACGCGGGTCCATCAGATAGAGCCGGTCCGGCTCCTGCGGCACCGCGACCTTGAACACCAGATGGTTGCCCTTCATCGCGATCTCGCCGATGCGGGCGCCGGCGGGAAGGTCGAGCGTCACCTCGATCGGGCGGGTGGCCTGGCTGTCGGGCGGCGGTGCCGTCGCGACGGCCTTGGCCGGTCCGGTCAGGGAGCCACGGGAGGGGTCCGACATCCGCTTGTACAGCTCCACCCCGAGAAAAGTGAAGCCGGCGACGATCAGAACGCCCATGATGACGACGAGTGCCTTGAGGATCTGCACGGTTTGGGGTCCACTCCCGGACGATTGAAACAGGACGCGACACGCACGCCCGATGGCTGACGATATTCCCGCCGATCACGACGCCGATTTCGACGCAGCTTTCGACGCCGATTTCGACGCCGATCCAGACGATGAACGTGACGGTCCCGGTCCGAAGACCAGCCCCGCCGAAACGCTGACCTATCGCATCCCCGACACGGCGGCGGGGCAGCGGCTGGACAAGGCGCTGTCCGCCGGCCTGCCGGACCTGTCGCGGTCGCGCGTCCAGGCCCTGCTGGAACAGGGCTGCGTGCGCGGCGACGGACGGACGATAACGGACCCGTCCCAAAGGGTCAAATATGGGCAGATTTTCGAACTGCGCATGCCGGGAAGCGCAGCCGCCGAACCGCTGCCGCAGGACATCCCGCTCGACGTGGTGTATGAGGACGCCGACGTGCTGGTGGTCGACAAGCCGGCCGGGCTGGTGGTGCATCCCGCCGCCGGCAACCCGGACGGCACGCTGGTCAACGCCCTGCTGGCCCATTGCGGCGACAGCCTGTCCGGCATCGGCGGGGTGCGGCGGCCGGGAATCGTCCACCGGCTGGACAAGGACACCAGCGGCCTGATGGTGGTCGCCAAGAACGACCGCGCCCACCACGGCCTTTCCGACCAGTTCTCCGACCGCACCCTCAGCCGCACCTATCTGGCGCTGGTCTGGGGCGTGCCCAACCCGACGCAGGGCCGGATCGAGGGCAACATCGGCCGCAGCAGCGCCGACCGCAAGAAGATGGCGGTGGTCACCGGCGGCGGCAAACCGGCGGGCACCAAATATCGCGTGGTCAAGAGCTTCGGCATGGCCGCCTCGCTGGTCGAATGCGTGCTGGAGACCGGGCGCACCCACCAGATCCGCGTCCATCTGACCCATATCGGCCATCCGCTGGTCGGCGATCCGCTCTACGGCCGCGGCCGCTCCGGCCGCCCGGGCGGCAAATTCGCCTCGCTGCTGCCCGAGGCAGCGCGCGGCCTCCTCACCGGCTTTCCGCGTCAGGCGCTGCACGCCGCCGCCCTGACCTTCCGTCATCCGGTTAGTGGCGAAATTGTGGCATTCCGCTCCTCAATTCCGGCGGACATTCATGAACTAATTGTCACCCTGGAGTCGTTTTAAAACGGTACACCGTGAAATGTTTCTTGGTTAGACTCCCCGTCAACGGCGTGGTTCCGCCGTCCACTCATTGCGGGTGGCCTGTGGAACCCGCACCGGAGAACGGCGGTGTGCGCATGAATTCATGTCCGCGCGCATCGGCCGTCAGAGAGGGGGTTTTAGAGCCATGGCGACGGGGTCCAACCTTCCGGCGATCGGGTCCGAGAGCAATCTGTCCCGCTATCTCCAGGAGATTCGCAAGTTCCCGATGCTGGAGCCGGAACGGGAATACATGCTGGCCAAGCGCTGGCAGCAGCACGAGGATTCCGGCGCCGCCCACCAGCTCGTCACCAGCCATCTGCGGCTGGTGGCCAAGATCGCCATGGGCTATCGCGGCTACGGCCTGCCGCTGTCGGAGCTGATCTCCGAAGGCAATGTCGGCATGATGCAGGCGGTCAAGCGCTTCGATCCCGACCGCGGCTTCCGGCTGGCGACCTACGCCATGTGGTGGATCCGCGCGGCGATCCAGGAATACATCCTGCACAGCTGGTCGCTGGTGAAGATGGGCACCACCGCCGCCCAGAAGAAGCTGTTCTTCAACCTGCGCCGGCTGAAGGGCCAGATGCAGGCGATCGAGGAGGGCGACCTGTCGCCCGAACAGGTCCAGGCCATCGCCACCAAGCTGGACGTGCCGGAACAGGACGTCGTCAACATGAACCGGCGGCTGGCCAGCCCCGACCATTCGCTGAACGCGCCGCTGCGGGCGGAGAGCGAGGGCGAATGGCAGGATTTCCTGGTGGACGAGAGCGCCAGCCAGGAGATCGCGCTGGCCGACCGCGAGGAGCTGGGCAAGCGCCGCAAGCTGCTGGTGGAGGCCATGACCGGGTTGAACGAGCGCGAACGCGACATCCTGACCGAACGCCGCCTGCGCGAGGCGCCGACGACGCTGGAGGATCTGTCGCAGAAATACGGCATCAGCCGCGAGCGCGTCCGCCAGATCGAGGTGCGCGCCTTCGAAAAGCTGCAGAAGGCGATCAAGGCCGCCGCGCTGGACCTGAAGATGGAGACGGAGGCGTAAGGGGAGGCCCCCTCGCCGCGACAGAGTCATGATGGGAATGATGCAGGATAGCGAAGTCACGCTCGCGGTCGTCGATCCGGGCGAGCTGCCGGCTTTCAAACGGCAGATGGCGGACGCCTTCGCGGTGGCGGTGATCGAGGAGTTCGGCGCCGTGACGGAGGGCTCGATCCCGGACGCCGCGGATCTCGACCACTCCATGGAGTCGCCGGGTGCCGTGGTGCTGCACATCCTGTGCGGCGGCGAAAAGGTCGGCGGCGCCGTCGTGGTGATCGACGACGAGACCCAGAGCAATTCCCTGGATCTCTTCTTCATCTCATCGCGGGAGCATGGCCGCGGCCTGGGCTTCAAGGCCTGGACGGCCATCGAGCGGAGGTATCCCGAAACCCGCGTCTGGCAGACCCACACGCCCTATTTCGAGAAGCGCAACATCCATTTCTACGTCAACAAATGCGGCTTCAGGATCGTCGAGTTCTACAGCGACCGTCACCCGGACCCGCATTCCCCCGGCCCGTCCGGCCTGCCCGGCGGCGGTGAGATGTTCCGCTTCGAAAAGGTCATGGAAGGCCGTCCCTGACCCGGTTCGCCGCTCTTTACAAACCGCCCCGCCGCGCGGATAGTTGCATCATACAACTTCATGCGGAGGGGTCCTCATGCCAGCGCCTGCCATGCCGATGCCCAGCCGGCCCGCCGCCCAGTCCGAACCGGCGCGCTCCGAAATGGCGCAGCTGGAGAAGGCGGTGCCGTCGATCCGCGACGCGTCGCGCCGGATGGTCCGCGAACTGGGATTCATGAAGCCCACCCTGGCCGGCACCGACCTGCCGCCCTCTGCCGTCCATGCCCTGATCGAGATCGGCGGGGAGGGCGGCCTGACCGCCAGCGATCTTTGCGAAAGGCTGGGGCTGGAGAAATCGAGCGTCAGCCGGATGCTGCGCAAGCTGATCGACAACGGCGCGCTGGCGGAGGCGGGCGGCGACGGCGACGGGCGGGTGAAACGGCTGACCCTGACCGCCCAGGGCCGGGGGACGCTGGCCGCCATCGACGCCTTCGCCAGCGACCGGGTTGCCGGCGCGCTCGCCTGCCTGCCGCCCGGCGGGCCCGCCATGGTGAGGGAGGGCCTGCGGCTCTATGCCGACGCCCTGCGGATCCGCCGTACCGGCCAGCCGGGACCGGACATCCCCGCCCCGCCGGTGCGGATCGAGGAGGGGTATCGCCCCGGCCTGATCGGCCGCATGGTGGAGATGCAGGCGCGCTTCTATGCCGACGCCCACGGCTTCGGCCCGCTGTTCGAAAGCCGGGTGGCGGCCGGGCTGGCGGAGTTCGCGCCGCGACTCGACCGTCCCGGCAACGCCGTGTGGGCGGCGCTGGACGGTGAGCGCATCGTCGGCGGCATCGCCATCGACGGCGAGGATCTGGCCGCAGAAGCCCCGGGCCAAGGCTCCTGCCCTCCCCACTCCTCCCCTCCGGGTGGCATCGCCCATCTGCGCTGGTTCATCATCGAGGATGGCCGGCGGGGCGGCGGGCTGGGCCGCCGGCTGCTGGACGGGGCCCTCGCCTTCGCCGACCGGGCCGGCTTCGCCGAAACCCGGCTGTGGACCTTCAGCGGATTGGATGCGGCGCGCCGGCTCTATGAGGCGGCCGGCTTCGTCCTGACCGACGAGCGGCCGGGCGACCAGTGGGGCAGCCGGGTCCTCGAACAATGCTTCACCCGCCGCCGGCCGAAGGAGGCGAGTTGCACATTCTCTTGCCGCAAGGTGCCGTAGGAGAACAGCGGCACCGGATCGTCAGCCATGGCCGTCGCCCCCCTACAGCAGGATCGAGCCTTCGAGATAGAGCACCGCCTGCCCGCCGATCCGCACCCGGTCGCCGGCCAGTTCGCACAGCAGGTCGCCGCCGCGGGCAGAGACCTGACGCGCCCTCAGCACGCTCTTGCCCAGCCGCTCCGCCCAATAGGGGGTGAGCATGCAGTGGGTGGAACCGGTGACCGGATCCTCCGGAATGCCCTGGGCCGGGGCGAACAGCCGCGACACGAAATCGACCCCGTCTTCGCCCAAACCATCGCCGGGTGCCGTGACGCAGACGGCGAACGGGTCGAGTTCCGACAGCAGCGCCATGTCCGGCGCCAGCGCCCGCACCGCGTCCGCCGACTCGTAGACGACCAGATAGTCGCGCCCGCTCAGGATCGCGGCCGGCGCCGGTCCGCCCAGCGCCGCCAGCAGCTTGGGGTCGGGGCTCTCCGCCGGCTTGGGCGGGCGGTTGGGGAAGTCCAGGGTGTAACGGTCGCCGTCGCGGGTGACGGTCAGCGTGCCGGCCTGCCGGGTGGCGAAATCCATATGGGCGCGGCCCGGCTCCAGGATGGTGGAGATGACGAAGGCGGTGGCCAGCGTCGCGTGGCCGCACAGCTCGACCTCGACCACCGGGGTGAACCAGCGCAGCTCGAACCCATCCCCGGAGCGGATGAAGAAGGCGGTTTCCGCCAGATTGTTCTCCGCCGCGATGGCCTGGAGTTGGGCATCGGGCAGCCAGACCTCCAGCGGCACCACCGCCGCCGGGTTGCCGGCGAAGACGCGGTCGGTGAAGGCGTCGACCTGATAGATGGGCAGGCGCATGGCTTTCCCGGTCATGGATAGGGATCCCTTACGTCTTGGGGGAAGATGATGCGGCGGAGGGGCGGTCAGGCCGCCTGGACCAACGACGCGAAGCGGGCGAGATCGACATTGCCGCCGGTGACGACGATGCCGACGCGCTTGCCGCGGACATCGAACTTGCCGGACAGCACGGCGGCGGCGGCGAGGCAGCCGGTCGGCTCGACCAGCATCTTCATCCGGCCGGCGAAGAAGCGCATCGCCTCGACCAGTTCGCCGTCGGTGACGGTGACGATGTCGTCGACCAGCCGCCGCAGCACCGGGAAGGTCAGCTGGCCGACCGCGCGGCTCTGGGCGCCGTCGGCGATGGTCTTCGGCGCGTCGATGCGGACGATGGCGCCGCTGCGCAGGCTCCGCTGGGCGTCGTTGCCGGCCTCGGGCTCGACCCCGACGACGCGGCAGCCGGGATTCAGCGTCTTGGCGGCGACCACGCAGCCGGACAGCAGCCCGCCGCCGCCGGTCGGCACCACCAGCAGGTCGAGCGGCCCGCCGGTCTCCCCGGCCTCCTCGATCAGCTCCTTGGCGACGGTGCCCTGGCCGGCCATCACGTGGGGATGGTCGAAGGGCGGGACCAGCACGCCGCCCCGCTCCTCCAGCACGCGGGCGACGGCGGCGTCGGGCGGCTCGGCATAGCGGTCGTACAGCACCACGTCGGCGCCATAGCCGCGCGTCGCCGCCAGCTTGGCCGCCGGGGCGTCCTCCGGCATGACGAGGGTGGACTTCACCCTCAGCATCGACGCCGCCAGCGCCAGCGCCTGGGCATGGTTGCCCGACGAATAGGCGACGACGCCCAGCGCGCGCTGGACCGGGGTGAAGCGCGACACCGCGTTGTAGGCGCCGCGGATCTTGAAGGCGCCGGTGCGCTGGAAATTCTCGCATTTGAACAGCAGCTCGCCGCCGGTCAGCGTGTCGGCGGTGCGGCTGGTCATCACCGGCGTGCGGTGGGCGACGCCGGCGATCCGCTCCGCCGCCCCGGCGACGTCGGCATAGCAGATGGCGAGGCCGGCGGTATCGATCCCGCTGTCGGTGGCGCTTTTGGCCGAGCTGTTGGCGATCATGTCGGGCATGGCAGCGGTGCTCCCCCCCTTGTCTCAAGTCCGGAATCCTGATTCCGGAGGCTCATTCCAGATCGGTGAACAGGAAGGCGTGGTTGTGCCGCGTCAGACCGGCCGTCTCGTAGAAGGTGATGGCGCCGGGCGCGGACAGCAGCATGCACATGGTGCCCGGCCCCACCGCGTCGCGGGTGCGCCGCATCAGCTCCTTGCCGATGCCGCGCCCCTGTAGGGCGCGGTCGACGGCGAGGTCGGACAGATAGCAGCAGAAGACGAAGTCGGTGATCGAGCGGGCGACGCCGACCAGCCGGCCCTCGGCCCTCGCGGTGACGGTCAGGCCGGCGTTGCGCAGCATCGCCTCCACCCGCGGGCGGTCGCCCACGGGCCGGCGTTCGGCCAGCCCGGAGCGTTCCAGGACGTCGATGAACTCGTCCGCGGTCAGGTCCGGTTCGACCGCGTACTGGATTTGCACGGATTCATGCTGAACGGATTGGTCTTGAACGGATTCGTCGGCCATCGTCTCATCCCCGCCAGAACGGCTTCGACACCTCGTGATCCACCTGGGACCGGCTGAGGCCGATGTCCTTCAGCAGATGGTCGTCGAGCCCCATCAACGCATTGCGTTGTTTGCGCCGTTCCAGCACGGAAAACAACACATCGAGCAGATGCCAGACCGGGCGCCGGGTGACGCGGGCGACGCGGTTGGCGGCCGGAACGGCGCCCTGGGCTGCCGTGGGAATGCCGGAACTGCGGGTCACGTCGGTGTGGCGCATGGGATCCTCCATACTCTGGCGCACATTGCTCGAACAATCGAGACAATCAGGATTATGAAGATGAAATCGGCGGGGTCAAACGGAACATTGTCACCATTACATTTCCGATATCGGATGTATCTTTTCGGCCACAGGAGCGATCTTGTGCCGCGGCATGCTGAAAGGGACAAGGACGGGGAAAGCGGACAACGCGATGGAAGGCGCGAGTCCACTGGGTTTTGAACGCGTCCGCCGCTGGCGGCGGGAATGCTGGGCACGCCGACGAAGCGTTCATCACCACAAGGGGTACAATCAGCCGCCTCGAAATGAGTTGTCACGCCAAACAGTCAGCATCACACGAGGTTGGAGACCATCTCCCGGCGCCAGGCTCCAGGGCCGTCGCCCTGATTGTCGTTCCGCGGGTTCCGGGAGGCCCCCGGACCCGCGGCGATGCGGTCACTCTTCGGACCGCAGGTCACGCGGCGATGGCGCCCCCGTCCACACCGGGACGCTCGACGGCCAGAACGGTGAGAATCTTCGCCTCGCCCTCCCGCGTGTACCATGTGATGGACTGCCCTTCCGCAACGCCGATGAGGGCCGCGCCAATGGGAGTCAGCACCGACACCCGGCAGGCCGCGAGATCGGCGTCACGCGGATAAACCAGGGTGACGGTCCGCTCCTGTCCGGTCACCTCGTCCCGGAACGCCACGCGCGCGCCCATCGTGACCACGCCCGTCGCGAGTTCGCCCTCCTCGATCACCGCGGCGCGCTCCAGTTCGACCGTCAGGTACGCGTAGACCTCGGGCAGCCTCTCGGAAACGGCCTCGACCAGGGCCGAGAGGCGGTCATGGTCGGTGGCGGTCAGCAGGATGGGCGGAAACTGGTCCGTCGGACGCATCAGGGTCTTCCTTCGCTTTTCTCGGCATGCGCAACCGGCCGCCGGGCGGCGCCCCCCGGTGGGCGCCTCCTCGGTCATGCGGCGGTTGCACGTTATGAACCCGCGACCGCAGGGAGGCGGTTCGAGCGGTTCTCTTGGATTGGGAGAGTGTGTCGGCCCCGGACGGTCCGGGAGCCTTGCCTCAGGCGACCAGATCCGGGGCGAGCGAGCCCGCGTGAACGCGGCCTGCACGCAGGAGGTTACGGATATGGCGGGGCGGCGGTGTCATGGTTCCTGGAGCTTGGACAGGTTCGCTCTGGAATTCAAGGCTTACCCCAGGGGAATCGCATACGGAAAAGCCTTGCCATTCCTATCGGATTTGATTCTACCCGGCGGACCGATTTGGGCGTTGGGGGAACGAGATGGAAGGGTTCAAAGCGTGCTTTGGAGCGCTGGACGATCCACGACGGGGCAATGCTCGTCAACACGACCTTCATGAAATGCTGATGATCGCTCTCTGCACGTTCCTGTGCGGTGGGCGAACCTGCATCGACATGGCGGAGTTCGCTGACGAACGTCAGGAGTTTCTGGGCGAATTCCTCACCTTAAAGGGCGGTCCGCCATCGCACGATACCTTCAGCCGGCTGTTTCGTCTCCTTGATCCCAAGCAGTTTCAGGCCTGTTTCCGCACCTTCATGGACCGCTTTGCCGAGACCTGCCAGGGCGTCATCGCCATCGACGGCAAGGCGCTGCGGCGCTCCTTCGATACGGCGAGTGCTAAGTCGCCCCTGCACATGGTCAGCGCCTGGGGGTGCGAGCAGCGTCTGGTGCTCGCTCAGATCGCCACCGACGCCAAGTCCAACGAAATCACCGCCGTGCCCACGTTGTTGGAGATGCTGGCGCTCAAAGGGACCATCGTGACCGTCGACGCGCTCAACTGCCAGCGCGACATCGCCCAGAAAATCATCGATCGGAAGGGCGACTACGCCTTGGCGCTCAAAGGCAATCAGGGCACGCTCCATGCTGACGTGAGCCTGTTTCTCGACGATCCCGAGACCACGACCACCACCAGCCACACCACCGTTGATGGCGATCATGGCCGCATTGAGACCCGTACCAGCGTCGTCTCCACCGACATTACCTGGCTCCAGGCCATTCACCAATGGCCTGGGCTGGCGGCCATCGGCAAGGTGGTCCGTACCCGCGAAACCCCGGCCAAGACGACGACGGAGACCGCCTACTACCTGTTCAGCACGCCGCTCTCCGCCGAACGCTGCGGTGAGGTCGTCCGCGCCCATTGGGGCGTGGAGAACAGCCTGCATTGGCGCCTCGACGTCACCATGAACGAGGATCAAGCCCGTAACCGCAAGGACAACGGCCCCGAAAACCTCGCCGTCCTCCGGCACCTCGCCATCAACCTCGTCTCAAAGGATGCTTCCAAGGGGTCTACCCGCGTCAAGCTGCTGCGAGCCGCCTGGAATTCCGCCTTCCTCCGAAAACTGCTCGCCCAAATCTGATATGCGATTGCCCTGAGGCTTACCCGATCATGACGCAGGGTAAAGACGCCAGGTCAACGGGACGCGGCGGTTGCCCCTCTCTCCCCCCTTGGGGAGAGGGCCGGCGCGCTTCGCGCGCCATCTTCCGGGAGTTCGCCGGGATCGCGCCTTGAGCCTCGCCAAGGCCCGATCCAACCATGGTGACAAGGCTTCGATATCCGAGGCCTCGACCGTGGCTCAAGGGTTTGGTCGGCGGGCGCTTACGGTCCGCCGGTCTCGTTGTTCTTCTTCGCTCGCTCCTTCTTCGCCTGATCGTGATGCCACTTGACGGCGAAGAACATGCCGGTGCCCAACACGATGATCTTGAACGGAAAGAAGACCAAAGGGAACCAATCATACATTTTGGACATCTCCAAGCTGTGAGCCCATGGCGTCGCCAGAGGACCCTGACGGCGGTCAGGTCGGGTGCCGGTCTTCGCCTGCGGGCGGAATCCAGGTCGGCGGCAGGGGACGGCATCACGCGGTCCCGCGGGAGGCGCCGGCAAGCATTGACTGCATTCAATATGTAATTGTATGCCCCGATGAGACCGGCAATGTCAACCAGAATGCAGGCAATATGCCGTCGGGAGTCATACAACCATGGAGGACATGGCGGGTGTCTCGGCCAGAAGGTCAGCCAATTGCCGCAACGCCTCGCGCAGATCCTCGCGGTCCTTCGGAACGCCGAGCGCGACACGGACAGCCTCCGGCGGCGTCGACACGGCGAAGGCATCGCTGCCGACGATCCCGACCCCCGTCCCGCGCAGGCGCGCGATGAACTCGCCGCGGGTCCACTCGCCGGGCAGCCCCAGCCATAGGTGAAAGGCGCAAGGGCTGGCCGCGACCGCCCCCGGCGGCAGCGTTTCCCTCGCAATCGCCTGCCGCGCCGCCGTCTCCCGCCTGATGCCCGCGACGATGCCCGCCGCCGTGCCATTGTCGATCCAGCGTGTCGCCAGCGCCGTGGTCAGCGGCGAGGCCATGCCCGTCGTCGCCCGCACCGCCGCGGCCAGCCGGGAAAGCTGCCGGGGTTCGGCCACGGCGAGATAGGCGATGCGGAGTGCCGGTGAGACCGATTTGGCCAGACCGGAGACATGGAAGACGCACTCGGGCGCCAGCGCCGCCAGAGGAGGAGGCGCATCGGGCGCCAAGGCGCCGTAGGCGTCATCCTCGATGATGCGCACGTCATGGCGGCGCGCGATGGCCGCCAACGCCTCGCGCCGTTCGAGCGGCAGCGTCGCCGTGGTGGGATTGTGCAAGGTCGGGGTGCAATAGAGCGCCTTGGGGCGATGGGTCCGGCACGCCTCCTCGAAGGCATCCGGCAGCAGGCCGTCGCCGTCCATGGCCAGTGGCGCGAGCCGCAGCCGCAGATGCGCCGCCAAGCTGCGGAAGCCCGGATAGGTCAGCGCCTCGCAACACACCACGTCGCCCGGCTCGCACAGGACGCTGAGCAAGGCGAGCAAGGCGCCCTGTGCGCCCGCGCAGACCAGCACCCGCTCCGGGGGCACGGCCAGCCGGCCCTCCAGCCAACGCGCTCCGGCCTGACGGTCGGCCCGACCGCCGCCGACCTGCTGGTAGCGAAGCAGCAGGTCCGGCTCCAGTTCCGCCGCGAAGGCGGCCATGTCGTGCCGAAGGGCGTCCCGCAAGCCCGGCCCGATCGGCAGAGGCGGCGCGTTCATCTGGAGATCGGCGGGACGCGCCGCCTGCCGGGGGTCGGGCGACGGTTCGGGCGGCAGCGGCGATGCCGCGCGGTTCGCCCGAACGAAAGTGCCCTGGCCGACGCGCCCCTCCACCAGACCGCGTCGGGCCGCCTCGGCATAGGCGCGCGTGATGGTCGTGACATCGACGCCCAGCTTCCCGGCAAGGAGACGCTGCGGCGGCAGGCGGGTGCCCTGTGTGACGCGCCCGGCCCGAATGTCCTCCTCCAGCGCATCGGCGATGGAACGGTACAGCGGGCCTGCCGAGCGATCGATGCTCGGCACCCACACCACGTCGTCAACGGAGCGCGACATGCCTCACCCTCATCCACATACAATATGGCAGTGTAGCCCCTCATTGCATGCAGGCAAAGCGATTGTCATGGCGGCATCGTCTCAGCCACGGCGCGCCGGAGGAGCCGCCCGCCGAAGCACGCCCCAGGCGATGGCGAGCGCCACGGCGATCAGCGCGGCGGCGACGGCGAAGGTCATGCGGGTGCCCGCCGCGACGGCGTCGGGCGCCGCCGACACGGCATCCGTCCCCACCCCCAGCGCGAACACCATTCCCATCACCGAGGCGCCGGTCACCAGCCCCAGATTGCGCGAGAGGTTGAGCAGCCCCGACACCAGGCCGCGCCGGTCCGCCTCCAGGCCCGACATCACCGCCGTGTTGTTGGCGGCCTGGAACTGCGCATAGCCGGCGGTGACGATGACCAGCGGCCCGACATAGCCGGCCACGCCGAGCGTCGCCGGCAGCAGTGCCAGCAGCACGCATCCGACCGTCGCCATCGCCAGCCCCAGGCCCGTCATGCCGGCGGTGCCGAAGCGGTCGACCAGCCGGCCCGCCGGCACGCCGGTCAGCGCCGACACCACCGGCCCGGCCGACATGGCCAGACCGACCATCGCCGCCTCCAGCCCGAGGGCGCGGGACAGATGGAAGGGGCCGACCACCAGCGTCGCCATCATCACCGTCGCCACCAGCATGTTCATCAGCAGCCGGCCGCCCAGCGCCCGGTCGCCCGATATACGGCCGCCCGATGTCCGGCTGCCCAGCAGCTCCAACCGCAGCAGCGGCGACGCCGTCCGCGCCTCCACCAGCAGGAACAGCCCCAGCCCGCCCGCCGCCGCCAGCAGCAGCGCCGGAACCGGCAGGCCGAACCCGCCGGTCATCGCCAGGGCATAGGCCGCCAGCGTCAGGGCGAGGATCAGAGTGCCGGGACCGTCGAAGCGCCCGCGCGCCCCGCCCGCCTCCACCCGGTCGGCCGACAGGCCGTGCCGCACCAGCAGGAAGGCCGCCGCCCCCGGCGGCACGGTGACGAGGAAGATCGCCGGCCAGCCGAAGGCCGCGATCAGAGCGCCGCCCAACGTCGGGCCGAGCGCGGTGCCGAGCGCCGACATGGTCCCCATCAGCCCCATGGCCCGGCCGATCCGCGCCTTGGGAACCGCATCGCCGACGAAGGCGGTGGCGAGCGCCATCATCGCCGCCGCCCCCAGCCCCTGCACCGCCCGCGCCGCGATCAGCATCCACAGGCTGGACGCGGCACCGGCCAGGGCGGAGGCCGCCGTGAACAGGGCGATCCCCAGCAGCAGCAGGCGCCGCCGCCCGACGATGTCCCCCAGCCGCCCCACCCCGACGATCAGGGTGGTGATCGACAGCAGATAGGCCAGCACCACCCATTGCACCTCGCGGAACGGCACCGCGAAGACCTGCGCCAGCGCCGGCAGCCCGACATTGGCGATGCTGATGCCGAGCGAGGACAGCAGCACCGTCAGCGCCAGCCCCGCCAGTCCCCAGCGCACCGTTGCGCCCGCCACCAGCGCGGCGTCGTCCGCGCCGCCGTCCCCCCGTGCGATCCCTTTCCTCATCACGCCCCTCCTTCTCCAAGACAGGCGCAAAGGCTAGGGCCGGAGCGGGACCGGGCGGAACGCGCAGCGGTCGCATTGTATCCGTGCATCCGACGCCATGTCGGGACGGCGCCGGCAAGTGCGGTCCATGCTATGCCCATGCTATCCTCGGCGCATGACCATCCCCGACCTCAACATGCTGATCACGCTCGACGCCCTGCTGGCGGAAGGCAGCGTCGCCGGTGCCGCGCGGCGGCTGCGCCTCAGCCCGTCGGCGATGAGCCGGGCGCTGGCCCGGCTGCGCGCGGCGACCGGCGACCCGCTGCTGGTCAGGGCCGGGCGCGGCCTCGTCCCGACGCCGCGCGCGGTCGAGCTGCGCGACCAGGTGCGCCATCTGGTGCGGGAGGCGGAGGCGGCGCTGCGGCCGGCGGAGAACCTCGATCTGGGCCAACTCGTCCGAACCTTCACCCTGCGGACCAGCGACGGCTTCGTCGAGAGCTACGGCCCGGCCCTGCTCACCCTGGTCGCCGATGAGGCTCCCGGCGTCCGCATCCGCTTCCTGCCGAAGACGGACAAGGACAGCGGCCCGCTGCGCGACGGTTCGGTCGATCTGGAAACCGGGGTGGTCGGCAAGGACAGCGGGCCGGAATTGCGGGTCCAGGCGCTGTTCCACGACCGCTTCATCGGCGTCGTGCGACCCGGCCACCCCCTGGGTGCCGGCGAGGTCACCGCCGCCCGCTTCGCCGCCGGCCGGCATGTGCTGGTGTCGCGTCGGGGCGACGACCGCGGGCTGGTGGACGAGGCGCTGGAGCGGCTGGGGCTGGAACGCCGCGTGATGGCGACGGTCGGCGGCTTCGCCGCCGCCCTGGCGCTGGTGCGCGGCACCGACCTGATCGTCAGCCTGCCCGACCGCCACACCGCCGGCCTGCGCCACGGCCTCCACGGCTTCGCCCTGCCCTTTCCGGCACCGGAGATCACCGTCTCGCTGCTGTGGCACCCGCGGCTGGACGCCGACCCGGCCCATCGCTGGCTGCGCGGCCGCGTGCGGACGGTCTGCGCTCCCCTTGGCCGCTACCCCTGACCGGTGGCCGCTCTCGCATCCAGATATTCCAGCGATCTGGTCAGCCATCGGCGATCCAGGGTCTCTCCCTGAGCCGCGAAGCGGTTGGACAGGTTTTTCAGGTAATCGGAGGTTATCGCCCCCTTCAGCGCTCCGCCCTCGCGCTCCAGGCCGATCTGGCCGATGAAGCTGTTGGCCGGGCATTCCACGCGGTTGCCATTCTCGTCGCACGGCATGCCGAGCTTGTCGAAGTGATAGCCGGTGGCCTTGGTCAGCATTTCCTTGTCCGCGCTGCTGAGGTAATAGCCGACCCCCCACACCGGGGCCTCGCCGGGCGGGGCGGGCGGCGGCGAACGCGGGCTGTCGTCCCACGAGGTTGGCCTGCTCTCCTGCTGCTTCAGCAGGCCGCCCAGAGTCCGGGAGGACAAAGTCGGGGACGCCGGGGACGGGGAGGACGGCGCGGGGACGGATGACCCACCGGCGGATTGGCGGGAACTCCCGTCCCGCTCACCGCCGCCGTCCGCCGGGTGCGTCACGGAGCATGTCATGTCCGCGCCCGGCGCGCGAGCCGCCGCGAACGGATTGGCGGGTTTGTAAACGCTTCCTTGTGCATAGACCTGTATCGACATCATCGGACACCTTTCCCACGGCGGCTTTCTCAACCTTGGGAAGCAACCCTCATGCCATGCCCGCATCTCCTGGCTTTCACGCTCTTGCGCCGCTGGCGGCGACCGTCCGCCCCGTCCGATGGCGCGAACGCCCTGCAATACCTGCCGGGGGGCGGCAGTTTCTTCCGCCGTCACGAACCCGGCCTATCCGGTCGGAACGATTGCGCCCGGCTCCATTGCCGCCCTATGCTGATATATCACTAAGAATCACATCGGGAGACCGCCATGGAACCGCCCTACCTCGCCGACGACCATCGTTACGAGACGATGAGCTACCGCCGCACCGGGCGCAGCGGGCTCGACCTGCCGGCCATCTCGCTGGGGCTGTGGCAGAATTTCGGCGGCGCCGACGTGTTCGCCACCGGGCGCGCCGTGCTGCGCCGGGCCTTCGACCGTGGCGTCACCCATTTCGACCTCGCCAACAATTACGGCCCGCCTCCCGGCTCGGCCGAGGAGAATTTCGGCCGCATCCTCGCCACCGACTTCCGCCCCTACCGCGACCAGATGGTCATCTCGACCAAGGCCGGCTACGACATGTGGCCTGGCCCCTACGGCAACTGGGGGTCCCGCAAATATCTGGTCTCCAGCCTGGACCAGAGCCTGAAGCGGATGGGGCTCGATTACGTCGATATCTTCTATTCGCACCGCGTCGATCCCCGCACCCCGCTGGAGGAGACGATGGGGGCGCTCGACCATGTCGTGCGCCAGGGCAAGGCGCTCCATGTCGGCATCTCCTCCTACTCGCCGGAGATGACGCGGCGGGCGGCCGGCATCCTGCGCCAGCTCGGCACGCCCTGCCTGATCCACCAGCCCTCCTACTCGCTGCTGAACCGCTGGGTGGAGGGCGATGGCGAAGGTGAAGGCAAGGGCGGCGGGCTGCTCGACACGCTGGACGATCTCGGCATGGGTTGCATCGCCTTCTCGCCGCTGGCCCAGGGCATGCTGACCGACAAGTATCTGGGGGGCCGCCCCGCCGACGCCCGCGCCGCCAAGGGCGGGTCCCTCAAGCCGGACTTCCTGTCGCCGGAGAATCTGGAGCGCATCCGCGCGCTGGACGCCATCGCCCGACGGCGCGGCCAGACGCTGGCGCAGATGGCCATCGCCTGGGTCCTGCGCGACCCGCGCGTGACCTCCGCCCTGATCGGCGCGCGCAACGTCGGGCAGCTCGACAATTCGCTGGACGCGCTGAACAATCCGTCCTTCACGGCGGCGGAGCTGGCGGAGATCGACAGCCACGCCGTCGCCGACGCCGGCATCAACCTGTGGAGCGCCTCCTCCGCCGCCGAGGCCGGCTGAACACGTGACGGGACGGGGCCCGCGGACAGGAGGCGGGCCCCGTCCCATCGGTTGCGAGGCCCGTCCGGCCGCGGCGTTCAGAACAGATGACGGAGGAGATAGTACAGCAGGCCGGCCAGGGTGATGGCGGCCGGCAGGGTCAACACCCAGGCCATCGCCATGCTGCGCACGGTGCTCCATCGCAGGCCCGATCCGTTCGCCGCCATGGTGCCGGCGACGCCGCTCGACAGGATGTGGGTGGTCGAAACCGGCAGCCCATACACCTCCGCCAGCCCGATGGTGCCGGCGGCGACCAGCTCGGCCGATGCGCCCTGGGCATAGGCCAGATGCTGCTTGCCGATCCGCTCGCCAACGGTGACGACGATGCGGCGCCAGCCGACCATGGTGCCGAGCCCGAGCGCCACCGCGACCGAGAACTTCACCCAGTCGGGAATGAAGCGGGTGCCGGCGTTCAGCGCCTCCTGATAGGATTTCAGGGTGGCCGCCTCGGCCTCGGGAAGGGTGGCCCCGGCCTTGGGCAACAGGCGGACGGCATCGGCCGCCAGATACATGTCGTTGCGCATGTTGGACGTCGCTTCGGCCGGAACATGCTTGATAGCGCCGTAATTCCGCACGCCCTGCGCGATGTCGGCGGACAGCACGGCCAGCGCGCCATAGACCTCCGGCCGGTTCAGCTCCTTCGTCCGCAAGGCGTCTCCCACCAGCCGCCTCGCCTCTTCCGCCGAGGCCGGCCGCCGCCCGTCCGAATGAGACCGCAGGATCGCTTCGGCCCGGTGGGTCGTCTCGATGAAGGCGGGGGTGGTGCTGTCGGGCATGGTGCGGTTCAGCGCATAGGCGGTGGGCACCGCACCGATCAGGATCAGCATGATCAGCCCCATGCCCTTCTGCCCGTCATTGCCGCCATGGGCGAAGGACACCGCGGTGCAGGTCAGGATCAGCAGGCCGCGGATCCACAGCGGCGGCGGATGGTTGGGATCGGCCGGCTCGAACAGGCGCCGGTTGCGGACCGCCCGCTTCAGGACCAGCAGCAGCAGGGCGGCCAGGACGAAGCCCATCACCGGGCTGAACAGCAGGGCCCGCAGCACCCCGAGGGCCTGCGCCCAATCGACGCCCGAGGTCGCCTGCCCGTCCGGCGCCATCAGCTGGTTGGCGAGACCGACCCCGATGACCGAGCCGATCAGGGCATGGGAGGAGCTGTTCGGCAGTCCGAGCGCCCAGGTTCCCAGATTCCAGATGATGGCGGCGATCAGCAGGGCGAAGATCATGGCATAGCCGGCGCTGCCGCCGACCTGAAGGATCAGCTCCACCGGCAGCAGCGTGATGACGCTGTAGGCCACGGCTCCCGATGAGAGCAGCACGCCCAGGAAGTTGAAGGCGCCCGACCAGACCACCGCCAGCACCGGCGGCATGCTGTGGGTGTAGATGACGGTCGCCACCGCGTTGGCAGTGTCGTGGAAGCCATTGACGAATTCGAAACCCAGCGCGATCAGCAGCGCCAGGGCGAGAAGCAGGAAGGCCCCGACCGCCAGCGGCGGCTGGTCGACCCGCTGGAGGTCGGTGACGAAGCCATGGACCGCATAGCCGAGACCGGCGGCCAACAGGATCAGGAACGCCACCGGCACGGCGTAATGCGGTTTCTGGTGAAGATTCGGACCGGAGGCCGGCGACGAGGCGCCAGACGGCAATATGGTGTCCGACATGGTCGTGCTCGCTGTTCGAGAGGATCAAGCCATCTAGCCGAAACAACCGGAATGCGACCCGTGGCGCGGCCATCGCTTAACGGGCGGCCCCCGGCACCGGTTGCCGCCGTCACCAAATCTTCATCGAACAGTCACCCGGCGGAGAGCGGGCGTCGGAGGGACTCTGATCAAGCCGCATCCCGCGGGCGCCCACGGCTATCGCATTTGACACCCTCTCCCGCCCCGGGAGAGGGCACGTAACCGACGGCCAAAGGCCGGACGACCGCAACGCGGTCGTAGGTGAAGTGCGGTCGCGAGACTTGCGAGCGACCTCGGGGCCCAAGCGCAGCTTGGGAAGGGTGAGGGGTGATCCAAGGAACCATGCGGTTCGGGCCTCTTGGTCTACCCCTCACCCTCCCCGCCTTTGGCGGGTCCCCTCCCTCTCCCGGGACGGGAGAGGGCAATTCTTGTCAAATGCGATAACCCTGCGCGGGCGCCCATGCGAGCGCGACCATCAGTCCGCCGTGGCGCCATCGGTGGCGCGATAGCGTTCCAGCCAATGGGCGTAGGGCGCCGGCAGCACCCAGGAGGGGCGCTCGACGCCCAACTCCTTGGCGGCACGGTAGGGGTAATGCGGATCGGCCAGATGGGCGCGGCCGATCATCACCAGATCGAGCTGCCCATCGGCGACGGTGCGGTCGGCGATCCTCGGCGCGTCGATGCCCCAGGCCGCGGCCACCGGCAGCTCCGCCTCGCGCCGCACCCGTTCAGCCACCGGCGCCAGGAAGGCCGGCCCCCACGGAACCCGCGCGTCGGGGGTGGAGAAGCCGACACTGACGCTCAGCATGTCCAGCCCGCCGACGCGCAGGTTGCGGGTGAGCTCGATCGACTCGGCCAGCGTCTCCTCGTCGCGCCCGTCATACTCGATGACGCCGAAGCGGGCGGTCAGCGGCAGGTTCTCCGGCCACACCGCCCGCACCGCCGCCAGTGTCTCCAGCAGGAAGCGGCTGCGCCCGGCCAGATCGCCGCCATACTGGTCGGTGCGCCTGTTGGCATGGACCGAGAAGAAGCTCTGGCCGAGATAGCCATGGGCGAAATGCAGTTCCAGCCACTTGAAGCCGGCGTCGCGGGCGCGCACGGCGGCGGCCACGAAATCGGCGCGGACGCGGGCGATGTCGTCCAGGGTCATCGCCCTCGGCAGCTTGGGCAGGTGATGGCCGAAGGCGACGGCCGACGGCGAGATCGTCTCCCAGCCGCGCGGATCGTCCGCGGCGATGTGGTCATCGCCCTCCCACGGGCGGTTGGCGCTGGCCTTGCGCCCGGCATGGCCGATCTGGATGCCGGGGACGGCGCCGGCCGCGGCGATGGAGGCGGCGATGCGCGCCATCCCCTCGGCCTGGGCGTCGGTCCACAGGCCGGTGCAACCCGGCGTGATGCGGCCCTCCGGCGACACCGCCGTCGCCTCGACGATCACCAGGCCGGCGCCGCCGCGGGCGAGGCCGGGATAATGGGCGAGATGCCAGTCGGTGACGGCGCCATCGACGGCGCTGTACTGGCACATCGGCGGAACCGCGATGCGGTTGCGCAGGGTGACGTCCTTCAGCGTGAAGGGCGTGAACAGAGCGGACATGCGAATTCCCGTCTCGATGGTGGCGATGGCGGCGGAGCGAGAAGAAGGGGGGTGCCCCGCCCTCCCCGGCCGCGCGTCCGGGGAGATTTATGGTCCGCCCAAGCCTCAGCCAACCCGCCCAGCCGGCAAACGCCCCGCCATCGCCGCATGGCTGCGGCCAGCGTTGCGCAGGCGTTTCAGCCCGAAGCCGGCCCCGAGCCGACCAGCATGTTCGAGCCCACCGGCATATTTTTCCGGTTTCACGGCAAAACTCCGCCCAGCCGGATCGGCGCCTCATGCCGGCAATCAACACCTATAAGATGCATCCCCCTTGAAAAAGCGCCTGTTTCGTCGCCGCGCGTGATGACACCGGCGATGGCATGCGGATTGCTTATCTCAGGTTGTTGCCAACCGTGGAGACTTCGCCATGACCAGCGTCGCCAGCGCCGGCTCCCAGCCGGGAACCCCCTATCGGCTACCCAGCGGGACGGTCTTCACCATGACCGGCGCCGTCAGGGCGTCGGCCGAACTGACGGCGCAGGTCCGTGCCGACGACACCGCCTTCCAGAAACAGATGAAGGCGTCCAGCGATCCGGACGCGGTCGATCCGGGCGTCACCGGCGGAAACCGCGCGGTCCAGGCGCACACGGTGTTCCGCCAGGGCGGGCGGGTGGTCGCCGCGGTGTGGCGGGACGGCCAGACCCTGATGACCAACGGCATCTCCGCCGGCATTGACTGGACCTCGCTCCAGGCGCGCACCGCCGGCATGGCCGACGACCGTCGCCGCGACGCCATCGCCGACGCCATCGCCGGCAAGCTCGGCCAGTCCGCCCAGGTCCAGCGCTATGGCGAAGCCGGAGCGGCGCCGGCCCGCGGCCTGATCCTGGACGAGATGAACGCCACCAACATCAAGGCGCGCGGCGGCCGGTAGGCCGCCCTGCGCCCGGCACGGATCCCGGCGGCGTCATCCCCCCAGCCCGAGCAGCCTGCCGAGGATCGGCTGCCCGACGGCCGCCCCCAGCGCGAAGCCGCCGGCCAGCCCGACCACCAGCCCGACCAGCCCGGCCCGCATTCCCGCGCCGCCGCCGGACCGCGCCCCGGCGCGCTCGGCCTGCCGCACCCCGTTCCCGCCGCCCGACGGCTCGTCGCCCTCGTCGAGCGACGACGCGCGCCGCGCGCTGTAGGAGGTGTCGGTCGCCTCGTGCCAGGAGCGGATGCGCTCCAGCGCCGGCTTCAGCTGCGCCTCGTCGGGGGCGGCGCCCCGGCCATGGACGATCTCCCAGGCCAGCGCGGCGAAGCGGGCGGTGGTCCGCCCTTCCGGCGTGAAGATCGCCGCCGGCATGCGGCGATAGGTCGCCTTCACCACATCGACGTCATAGGGGAAGGCGGTGCGGAACATCAGGTTGGGAAACTCGCCGCGCACCTGGGTCAGCGAGTCGCGGCCGACATCGTCGTTGGTGATCGACAGCATCAGGATGCCGGCCAGCGTCAGGCCGGGATTCAGCCCGTTCTGGATATGCTCCACCACCTGCAACGTGCGCCGCAGCCCGTCCAGCGCGTAGCGGCCGGGGAAGACCGGCACGATCAGCCGGTCGGATGCCGCCAGCGCCCCGGCCGCCAGATGGCCGAGAGCCGGCGGGCAGTCGATGACGACGTAGTCCGGCGGGTTGCGCGAGAAATGCAGCGCCTTGCGCAAGCCCCGCTGCGAGCCGCCACGGCTGTCCAGCGCATGTTCCAGCGAATAGAGCTTGCGCGCGCCGACGATCATCGACAGCCCGTCGAAGGCGGTCGGGGTGATCGCATCCTCGACGAAGGTCTCCTGCCGCAGCAGGTCGTTGATGCCGACCTTCGCCTTGTCGCGCAGCAGGAAGTTGCTGGTGGCACTGCTCTGCGGGTCGAAATCGATCAGCACGACGCTCTTGCCCAGCGCCGCCAGCGCCAGCGCGAGATTGACCGAGGTGGTCGTCTTGCCGACGCCGCCCTTCTGGTTGTAGACCGACAAAATGGTCGGCTGCCGTGTCTCCGGCATGTCGAAGACGTCTTCGTGACTGGTCATATCCATTCCGCTTCGCCGTTCTTGCGGCAATCCTCCGCCCCGGACCGGGCGGCCCGGTGCTTGAGCGCGGGCGCACTATAAGCGGTGGTGCCCCAACTCACCACCCACCTTTGGGGACAGGTCCTCACGCCCCCCAGGCCACCTCGCGCCAGGACCGCCCCGGCCCGGCCACCTCGGGCAGGCCCGGCGGCGGACAGGGGCGGCCGGGTGGCAGGGCCAGCAGGTTCAGCGCGACCACCCCCGGAAAATCGTTATGGCCGTTGCCGGCATGATTGGCCGGATCGAACAGCGGAACGATGTGCCACCACAGCCGATAGCCGAGGCCGCGCACCAGGGCGATCAGCTCGTCCAGCCCCTCCTCCCGGTCATTCTCCAGATAGAGCGCCGGTCGGTGGCGGGCGATGGCGCCGGACGCCTCCCGCAGCGCCGCGATGGCGGACCCGCCCAGATCGGCCTTCAGCAGATCCAGCCGCTCCAGCGCCTCCAGCCCGCCGGACGCCGACCGGTGCGCCACGGCGTTGGCGATGCCGTTGGCGGCGAGATTGTGGAGCAGCAGCCCATGCGGCTCCTCCCGCGGCTCGACGGCATGGAGCCACCCGCCGGGGCCGACGCGGCGCGCCAGCGGCACGCTGTGGGCGCCGATGCCCGCCCCGACCTCCGCCACCACGGCGCCCGGCTCCAGCAGCCCGGCGCAGAGCCGCAACGCCGCCTCCAGATACTCGCCATAGAGCGCCAGCGCGCGCGCGGCGGCGGAGCCGTCGGGGAGAAAGCGCATCGTCCCATGCCGGGTGACCGCCTCCGCCGGGGTGAGGCCGGGCGGTGCGGGCGCCGCGTCGCTGCCGGCGGCGCGCAGTTCCAGCACCTTCGCCCCGATGTGCGGCGACAGCGGATCGGCGGGTGCCGGCGGGAAGGGCCGTCCCGCCGCCGGATGGACGCCGTCATGCACCAGCACGCCGCCGCGGATGCGCGGCCAGACCCACTCCGCCAGAAAGCGCTGGTCCTGCCAGCGGTCCGCCTCCCGGTTGGCGACGGCGTCGATGACCGGCCCCAGCGGCGGCAGCAGCCCGGCGGTGCCGCCCCACATCCCGGCCAGGATCGGGTCGGTGTGCAGCACATGGTCGCGCATGACGTGGAAAGGCAGGCCGGAGGCGACCCATTCGTCGACCGCCGCCTTCTCCCGCGCGCTCGGCCGGGAATCGCAGTCGCGGCAAAGGAAGCGGGCGACGGTCGGATCGTCGGCGGCCAGGAAGCGCCAATAGAGCCCGTGCGACGGCCCGCCGCCCGCCGGCATCGCCACCGTCTCCGCCCCCAGCCGGGCCAGCTCGGCGATCAGCGCCGGCGGCACCGACGCATCGTGATAGAAGCGGCAGCGCCAGCCCGGGAACAGCGCCGGCACCATGCGGGCATTGGCGACGGCGCCCTGGGTATAGACCTCGCGCGTGCCCCACAGGCTGAAGGCGACGATGTCGCGGGTCCGCGCCGCCGGCTCCCTCGGGGTGGCGGGCAGCGGCGGAGCCTCGCTCTCCGCCCGCTCCAGCTTCAGGGCCAGGGCTTCGGCCGACCACAGCGCCGCCTCGTCGGGGTCGCGCGGCTCCAGCGCCAGGGTGAGCGCGTCGCGAACTCCGACATGGCCGGGGTCGAGACGGGCGGCCCGGCGGAGCGGCGCCAGCGCCCGCTCCGTCCCGCCGGCCCTGCTCAGGGCGATGCCGAGATTGTAGAGCGCGGCCGCCGCCGCCGGATCGAGCGCCAGCCCCCGGCGATAGGCCGCCGCCGCCGAGCCGGCGCGTCCGCAATCGAGCAGCGCGGTGGCGAACTGCAGGCACGGCCCGGCATCCCCCGGCGCCAGCAGCGCCGCACGGCGGAAATCGGCCGCCGCCAGGGCCGGACGGGAGCGGCGCATATGCTCCACCCCGCGTTGCTGGCGCAGCAGGGCCAGCCGCTCCGTCCTGTCGTCCCATCCATCCCCCCGCCCGCCCGCCAGGGCGCGGCCATGCTCCAGCGCGGCGATGGCGCCATCCATGGCGCCGTCCCCATCCCCGCCGGATCCGGCATGATGTTCCGCCAGGGCCAGCAGGTCCCATCCCCCGATGTCGTCGGGAACCAGCGCCAGGGCCGGGCGCAGCGCGGCGGCGGCGGCGGCCCAGGCGCCGGCGGCCACCAGGGCCTTGCCGAGATCGATGCGGTAGGCGGCGACGGCTGGAGCCTCGGCGATCGCGCGGCGCAGCAGGTCCGGCGCCTCGCCCAGCCGGCCGGTCTGGCAGGCCAGCACGCCGGACAGATGCAGGGTCGCCGCGTTGCGCGGGTCGGCCGCCAGGATGCGGCCATAGATCGTGCCCGCCTCGGCCAGGCGGCCGGCGGCATGGTGATCGACCGCGATGGTCAGAGCCTCTTCGATCGTCGCCATCGCCGTTCCCCACCCCGTCAAGATCGGCGGCACTATAGCAAAGGACGGGCGCTTGCCGCATTCCCGCACAACCGTTGCGCAAAGTTTCGCGTCGCCGCGACGGGCCGCACGGGTCCACATGGTGACAAACAATTCCGTGGGAGGACAATAGGATGACCACCGAACTTCAGCACCTGATCGGCGGCAGGCTGGTTTCCGGCACGTCCGGCCGGTTCGCCGACATCTACTCCCCGATGACCGGCGAGGTGCGCGCCCGCGTGCCGCTGGCGAGCGTCGAGGAGATGCGCACCGCGGTGGAGAACGCCAAGGAGGCGCAGCGCGGCTGGGCGGCGATGAACCCGCAACGCCGCGCCCGCGTGCTGATGCGCTTCCTCGATCTGGTCCAGCGCGATTATGACGAGCTGGCGCTGCTGCTGTCGCTGGAGCATGGCAAGACCATCGTCGACGCCAAGGGCGACATCCAGCGCGGTCTGGAGGTGGTCGAATTCGCCTGCGGCATCCCGCATCTGCTGAAGGGCGAGTTCACCGACGGTGCCGGCCCCGGCATCGACATCTATTCGATGCGCCAGCCGCTGGGCGTCGTCGCCGGCATCACGCCGTTCAACTTCCCGGCCATGATCCCGATGTGGAAGTTCGCCCCGGCCATCGCCTGCGGCAACGCCTTCATCCTCAAGCCGTCGGAACGCACGCCGGGCGTCCCGGTCAAGCTGGCCGAGCTGATGCTGGAGGCCGGCCTGCCGGCGGGCGTGCTGAACGTCGTCCATGGCGACAAGGTGGCGGTGGACGCCATCCTCGACGACCGCGACATCAAGGCGGTGGGCTTCGTCGGCTCCACCCCGATCGCCGAATACATCTACAACCGCGGCTGTGCGGCGGGTAAGCGCGTGCAATGCTTCGGCGGCGCCAAGAACCATGCGCTGGTGATGCCGGACGCCGACCTCGACCAGGCGACCGACGCGCTGATCGGCGCCGGCTATGGCGCCGCGGGCGAGCGCTGCATGGCGATCTCGGTGGTCGTGCCGGTGGGGAGGAAGACCGCCGACGCCTTGATGGAGCGGCTGATTCCGCGCGTCGAGGGCCTGAAGGTCGGCCCCTCCACCGACAGCAGCGCCGATTTCGGCCCGCTGGTGACCGCCGAGCATCTGGAGCGGGTGAAGTCCTACGTCGATCTCGGCGTCAAGGAGGGGGCAAAGCTGGCGGTCGACGGCCGCGAGTTCAGGATGCAGGGCTACGAGAACGGCTTCTACATGGGCGGCTGCCTGTTCGACGAGGTGAAGCCGGACATGCGCATCTACAAGGAGGAGATCTTCGGCCCGGTCCTCTCCATCGTCCGCGCCGAGTCCTATGAGGAGGCGTTGTCGCTGCCGAACGATCACGAATATGGCAACGGCGTCGCCATCTTCACCCGCGACGGCGACGCCGCCCGCGACTTCGCATCCCGTGTCGATGTCGGCATGGTCGGCATCAACGTGCCGATCCCGGTTCCGCTCGCCTATTACACCTTCGGCGGCTGGAAGCGTTCGGGCTTCGGCGACCTGAACCAGCACGGCCCGGATTCGGTGCGTTTCTACACCAAGACCAAGACCGTCACCTCGCGCTGGCCCTCGGGCGTCAAGGAGGGCGCCAGCTTCGTCATCCCGACCATGGAGTGATGGACGTAACATTCCCCTTCCCGCCTCCGGCGGGAAGGGGGTTGCACGAGGTGACGCATGTCCTTTGAACTGACCGAAGACCAGGTCGCCATCCGCGACATGGCGCTGTCCTTCGCCCGCGACGAGCTGGCGCCGAACGCCGTGGACTGGGACCAGAAGAAGCATTTCCCCATCGACACGCTGCGCGCCGCCGGCGCGCTCGGCATGGGCGGCATCTATGTGTCGGAGGACCAAGGCGGCTCGGCCTTGAGCCGTCTCGACGCCGTGGTGATCTTCGAGGCGCTGAGCCAGGGCTGCCCGACCATCGCCTCCTACATCTCCATCCACAACATGGTGGCGGGGATGGTGGACAGGTTCGGCGATGACGCGCAGAAGGCCCATTGGCTGCCCAGGCTCTGCACCATGGACTGGCTCGCGAGCTATTGCCTGACCGAGGCCAATGCCGGTTCCGACGCCGCCGCGCTGCGGACCAGGGCGGTGCGCGACGGCGACGGCTACATCCTGAACGGCGCCAAGCAGTTCATTTCCGGCGCCGGCAGCTCCGACCTCTACCTCGTCATGGCCCGCACCGGCGAGGACGGCCCCGGCGGCATCAGCGCCTTCCTGGTGCCGAAGGACACCGCCGGCCTCTCCTTCGGCTCCAACGAGCACAAGATGGGCTGGAACGCACAGCCGACCCGCGCCGTCATCCTGGAGGACGCCCGCGTCCCCGCCACCGCCCGGCTGGGACAGGAAGGGATGGGCTTCAAGTTCGCCATGGCGGGGCTGGACGGCGGCCGCATCAACATCGCCGCCTGCTCGATCGGCGGCGCCCAGGCCGCACTCGACAAGGCGCTGACCTACATGAGCGAGCGCAAGGCCTTCGGCCAGACCCTCGACCGTTTCCAGGCGCTGCAATTCCGCATCGCCGACATGGCGACCGAGCTGGAGGCGGCCCGCACCTTCGTCCACCGCGCCGCCTCGGCGCTGGACGCTGGCGCCAAGGACGCGACGCGGCTGTGCGCCATGGCGAAACGCTTCGCCACCGACACCGGCTTCGAGGTGGCGAACAACGCGCTCCAACTGTTCGGCGGCTACGGCTATCTGGCCGATTACGGCGTCGAGAAGATCGTGCGCGACCTGCGGGTCCACCAGATCCTGGAGGGCACCAACGAGATCATGCGCCTGATCGTCTCGCGCAGCGAGATCGGCCGTATGAGCTGACCAAAACGCCCCTTAGTCCCCTCTCCCCAGAGGGAGAGGGGAAGCCCCTCATAAAAACCAAACCAACGGGAGACGCGACGATGGCGGTGATCGGTTTCATCGGATTGGGCAACATGGGCGGCCCGATGGCCGCGAACCTCGTGAAGGCGGGGCATCAGGTGGTCGGCTACGACCTCGCGCCCGCCGCCATCGAGGCGGCCAGGGCGGCCGGCGTCGCCATCGGCGAAAGCCCCGCCGCCATCGCCGCGACGACGGAGGTGGTCATCACCATGCTGCCGGGCGGCAAGCATGTGCTGAGCGTCCATGGCGACATCGCGCCGGTGGCGAAGCCGGGCGCCCTGTTGATCGACTGCTCCACCATCGACGTGGAGTCCGCCCGCAAGGCCCACGCGCTGGCGGCGGAGCATGGCGCCGCCTCGCTCGACGCGCCGGTCTCGGGCGGCGTCGGCGGTGCGGCGGCCGGCACGCTGACCTTCATGGCCGGCGGCGGGACGGAAGCCTTCGCCCGCGCCCGCCCGATCCTGGAAGCGATGGGCAAGAAGATCGTCCATTGCGGCGGCGCCGGTGCCGGTCAGGCGGCGAAGATCTGCAACAACATGATCCTCGGCATCTCGATGATCGGCGTCTGCGAGGCGTTCGTGCTGGCGGAGAAGCTCGGCCTGTCGCATCAGGCGCTGTTCGACGTGTCGTCCACCTCGTCGGGCCAATGCTGGTCGCTGACCAGCTATTGCCCGGTCCCCGGTCCGGTTCCCGCCAGCCCGGCCAACCGCGATTACCAGCCGGGTTTCGCGGCGGCATTGATGCTGAAGGACCTGAAGCTGGCCCAGGAAGCGGCGCAGAGCGCCGGCGCCCCCACCCCGCTGGGCGCCGCCGCCGCCCAGCTCTACGCCCTGATGAACGCGCAAGGAGAGGGCGGCACCGACTTCTCCGGCATCATCCGCATGCTGCGCGGCGAAGGCTGACTCAACTGGCCGGCGGGGGCAGGAACAGCGCCTGCTCCCGCCGCACCAGATCGGCGATGTAGTCGGCGGTCATCGATATCCGCGCCAGCGACCGCAGATCCTCATGCACGATCAGCCAGAAGGACCGGGTGATCGTCACCTCCGCCGCCAGCACCGGCAGCAGATCCGGCTCGCCCTGGGCGATGAAGGCCGGCAGCATGCACAGGCCGGCGCCGGCCAGCGTCGCCTTCAACTGGGCGACGAGGCTGCTGCTCTTGATGCGCGGCGCCACCTCCCCGATGGTTTCGACATAGTCCAGCTCGGGGGCGAAGATCAGGTCGTCGATATAGCCGATGAAGGAATGCCCGCGCAGATCGGCGCGGCCGTGGATCGGCGGGCGCGCCTCCAGATAGGCCCTGGTACCGTACAGCCCCAGCCGGTAGTCGGTCAGTTTCCGCGCATAGAGCCGCCCCTCCTGCGGGCGCGACAGGCTGATGGCGATGTCGGCTTCGCGCTTGGACAGGCTGAAGACCCGCGGCATGGCGACCAGCTGCACCTCCAGCTCGGGATGACGCTCGCACAGGGCGCCGATGCGCGGCGCCAGGAAGCTGCTGCCGAAGCCGTCCGGCGCCCCGATGCGCACCGCGCCGGCAAGCGCCAGGTCGCCGTCCGCCACCATGCCCTGGGCCAGGAAGGCGGCGCTCTCCATCACCTCGGCGGTCTGCTTCAGCCGTTCCCCCTGCGGGGTCAGGGTGAAGCCGCTGGGTCGGCGTTCGAACAGGGTGACGCGCAGCGCATCCTCCAGCGCCGTGATCCGGCGGCTGACCGTGCTGTGGTCGGCGCGCAGCCGCTGGGCCGCCGTGGTCAGCGTGCCGGCACGGGCCACCGCCAGGAAGAAACGCAGGTCATTCCAGTTGAAATCGGCCATGTCGCCGGCGTCGCCGTCCAATCTTGCGGGTGAAACAGGGGGCGAACTGTCCCATCAACCCGCCCGCCTGACAAGGGCGCCGGCCCGCGAGGGCGACAACGCCGCAGCCCTGAAGAGGTACCGCTTATTCCAACGTCCGCCCCTATTGCGCGTGGACGAAGAGGCGGGCCGTTGCGTTTATCTGTCGGGGAATATGCGGCGGCGAAAGGGAACGGAGAATGCCGGGCGAACACAGGACGGGACTCGGGATCGGAGCGGTGAGGACGGCCCTGCCCCTCCTCTTGGTCCTCCTCTGGCCCCTCCCCGCGCCCGCGGCGGCGGAGCCGCCGCCGAAAACCGGCGCCTTCGACTGCTGGCTTCTGGATTCGGACCATTTGCGGCAGGCGGCCGACCGTGGCCTTTGCGGCGACGCCTTCGCCAGCGCGCCGGACGCCACCGCCCTGGCCGAGCCCCCGCCGCCACCGGCGGTGACGCCGCAGCGCAAGCCGCAGGCGCCGGACCGGCGCATCCGCGCCACCGGCGGAAGCCATGCCGTCGGCAGCTCGCCCGCCCGCGCAGCGCGCGGCGACGATGGCGACTTCCTCACCAACTTCCAACGCGACTTCCACGCGCTGACCAGCCTGCTCGGCGGCGGTTCGCCGTCCCGCCGCAGCACTGGCGGCACGGCGTCCTACCCATCGCACGATCGCTGAAAGCCAGCCACTGAAAGCCGGCGCCGAAACGGCTCCCAGCGCCTTAGCCGTTGCCGTCTTCCGGTCCGACATCCTCCGCCTCGACGTCGATGGTGACGCCGCCACGGCTCAAGCCACGGCCCAAGCCGCCCGTGCGGCCATCCCCGTCCTGCTCCGGGTCGATGCCATGGTCGCGCCGCAGCTCGTCGCGGATTTCCGCCATGCGGGCGCGCAGCCGGCTGTATTCCGCCAAGAGCTGACGGCGCCGGTCGGTCGGCGTCACATCCTTCGGCGGCCGCAGCGAGCGCTTGAAATCGATCAGTTGGCGGCGGGTCACGTCGGGGCGGATCAGCCCCTGGGCCTTGGCCCGCTCCAGCTCGTCCGGCGTCATGGTGACGATCTGGTAGGCGACGCTTTCCGCCCCCGGCAGCACCTCCAACGACAGCCGGCCGGTGTCCACCGCCTCCGCCACCGCGCGGAAGCGGAAGGCGGTCTCGACCGAGAAGGGCATGTCGCTCTCGATCATCGCCTCGAACTCGCCATGCGGCAGGATGTCCTTGGCCCGGTTGAGATAGCGGCCGATCGACAGGAACTCCTTGCGGCTGCGGTTCCAGTGATAGCGGATCTCCTGCGCGAATTCCTGCCGGGTGTGGCAGGGCACGATGGCGTCGCTGATGTCGGACGCCCGGCGGTCGGCCTTGGACGGCGCCACGGCCGAGCCGGCGCGCGCGGGGGTAGACGCAACGCTTGACGGGCTGGCCGGCTGGCTGGCGGCCTGACCGACGGGTTGGGCGGCGGGAGCAGCCTTGCCCTGCTCCGCCACCTTCTTCATGAAGGACTTGACGTTGACCATGTTCAGAGCCCCAGCTCGTGCCGGACGAAATACCAGGCGCCCAGGCATTCGTCGGCGCCGTTCACCGCACCGACATCGACGATGGAACAGCCGATATCGTCCACCCGGTGCATGTCCTCGATGTCCGGCACCTCGTGCGGCACCAGCCGGCCGACGCGGCCCAGCTCCAGCTTGGCCTCGCGCAGGCTGACCGACCGGCGCTTGACCCGGTTCAGCAGGAAGGCGGCGGGACGGCCATAATCGCGCAGGAACTCCATCCAGGGGATGACGCTCATCTTGTCGAACCGCCCGACCCCGGTCGGCACCAGCACCAGATCGGCGCGGCGCAGCAGGATCTTGGTCGCCTCCGGATACAGCTCCACCGACGGCGGCGTATCGACGAAGACCACGTCGTAGCGGGCAGGGTCGATTTGGTCCAGCGCCGCCTCGATGTCGTCCAGCGTTCCCTCGTAATGGTCGATGGCGGCCACGTCATGTGGACGGCGCAGCTCGTGCCACTGGCCCAGCGTGCGCTGCGGGTCGAAATCCAGCGTCGCCACCCGCATGCCATCCTTGGCCGCGGCCACGGCGGTGTTCTTGCAGCTCGTGGTCTTGCCGGTGCCACCCTTCGGCGCGCTGTACACCACCCAGCGCGCGGGTTTCGGCGCCGCGCTCTTTACCGGACTTCCGGCATTCCGGGCCGTTCGCCCACCCTCTGATTTACCGGCTGATTTGCCCGCGGATTTCCTTGTGGCGACGGCGGTCGGATCGGCCATCTGTTCCCCCTGCATCGCGTGCCAGTCGTCTTGATGGCCCTCTTATTAGCGGATCGGCCGGCGGCTCGAAAGGGCAAAGACGGCACCTGCGCCATGGAAATAGGGGTTTCCTGTACCGCTCCAAGCGTTACCGGTAACGCTTCCTCCGCCCTTCCGTTACCGGTAACGCTTCCGTGGCGACAGGCGACGCGCCCCGGATTGCCGCCGGATCGCCCCCCGGATTGCCCCCCGGATTGCCGATGCGAAACAATCCGTCACCATTTCAGGATTTCCGTACCCTCTCCGGATTGCTAAAATGCCATCCATTCCTTGTTTTTTACAGCGCATCACCTCCCCGCCGGATCGGACCGCCGGATCGGGAGGTGTCTGGGGGGATTGGACCGGCGATGAACGGATCGGGTGTGTTCGGCGGGGCGGCGGTCCGGTGGGACGGAGCGTCGCGTCGGTCGGCGCTGCGCCACAGCACGGCATTGGCCGGGGCGGCAAGGCTGGCGATCCTCACCGCCATGCTTGCGGCCCCCCTGCCCAGCCCGGCGCTGGCCAACCCCGCGGGCGGCGTGGTCACCGACGGCAGCGCCGCCATCCAATCCAGCGCTCCGGGCCGGCTCGACATCGTCCAATCGACATCCAAGGCGGTGATCGACTGGCGGCGCTTCGGCATCGCCGAGAGCGAACACACCAATTTCCAGCAGCCCGATGCCGGCTCCATCACGCTCAACCGCGTCACCGGCCCCGACCCGTCGGCGATCATGGGGCGGCTGACCGCCAACGGCCAGGTCTGGCTGGTCAACCCCAACGGCATCCTGTTCGGGCCGAACGCCCGCGTCGATGTCGGCGGGCTGGTCGCCACCACCCATGACATCCGCAACGACGACTTCATGGCCGGCCGCTACAGCTTCGAAGGCCGCCCCGGCTCCACCGCGACGGTGGAGAATGAGGGCGCCATCACCGTGGCGCAGGCCGGGCTGGCGGCCCTGGTCGCCCCCGGCGTCGCCAACCGCGGCACCATCCAGGCCCGCATGGGCGAGGTGACGCTGGCATCCGGCCGGCGCTTCGTCGTCGACCTGTTCGGCGACCAGAAGATCAACATCGCGGTGGACGCCAAGACCGACGCGCGGCCGGTCGGCGCCGACGGCAAGCCGGTCGATGCCCTGGTCAGCAACAGCGGCCGGATCTTCGCCGACGGCGGCCGGGTTCAGATGACGGCAAGCGCCGCCAAGGGGCTGGTCGACCGCGTCGTCAACATGTCCGGCACGATCCAGGCCCGCCGGGTGGAACAGCAGGGCGGCGACATCGTCCTGCTGGGCGACGGCGGCGATGTCGAGATTTCCGGCAGCCTGGACGCCACCGGAACCCTCACCGGAAGCGGCGCCGGCCAGACCGGCGGCTCGGTGACGGTGTCGGGCACCCGCACGGCGCTGACCGCCACCGCGCGCGTCGACGCCTCCGGCACCGCCGGGGGCGGGGAGGTGCTGATCGGCGGTGACGTGCGGGGCGGCACGGCATCGGCCGCCACGCTGGCCGGCTACGGCATCCGGCCGGCGCGCAAGCCGGTGCCGCCCTCCAGCGAAACACAGGTGGCGCAGGGGGCCGTCATCGCCGCCGACGCCACCCGGACCGGCAGGGGAGGGAAGGTCGTCGTCTGGGCCGACGGCGACACCCGCTTCGACGGCGCCATCTCCGCCCGCGCCATCTCCGACCGCGCCATCTCCGACCACGGCGGCTCGCCCGGCGCGGACGGCGCATCCGGCGGCGGCTTCGTCGAAACCTCGGGCAAGCTGACGCTGCGGGTGCGCGGCAGCGTGGACGCCGGGGCGGGGCAGGGCGGGGGTAAAGGCGGCTCCTGGCTGCTCGACCCGTCCAACATCACGGTGGCGGCGTCGGGCGGCACCATCACCGCCGACACCATCCAGGCCACGCTCAATGGCGGAACCAGCGTCAGGCTGGAAACCAGCAAGAGCGGCGGGGATGACGGCGACATCACCGTCAACCAGGCCATCCGGAAAACGGCGGGGGGCGATGCCTCGCTGACCCTGCTGGCCTATCGCAACATCTTCATCAACAATGACATCACCTCCAGTGCGGGGGCCCTGAACCTGACGCTGAATTCCGCCACCAACTCCGCCACCAACTCCAGCAGCAAGGGGATGGTCCAGGTGATCGGACGGAGCGAAAGCGGGCCCCTGTCCATCAACACCAACGGCGGCGCCCTCATCGTCGGCGGCGGTTCCGACCCGACGAAGGCCCCGGCGATCGGGCTTTACGGGGATTACTCGCCCGAAGCCAACCGGGTGGGCGTGGCGATCAACAATGCCATCGTCAGGACGGGGGCCGGCGCCATCACCATCAACGGGACGGGCGGAGAGAATAACGTCGAAGGCAACCACGGTATCACGCTGACCGACAGCCGCCTGGAAACGACGACCGGCTCCATCACCCTGAACGGGACAGGCGGACGGGGCCTGAATTACGGCGGCAACAACGGCGTGGTGATGTCCGACTCGGTGTTGCAGACCACCGGCGGCGCGGTCGCCATGACCGTGCAGGAAGGCAGCGGCGAAAGCCGCACCCAGAAGAACTATGCCCTCACCATGGACAGCCTCTCCGGCATCTCGGTGCTGGGCGACGGCGACATCACCATCCAGCCCACCCTCAATTCCAGCGGCGACATCGCGCTGAACGGCGTGACCCTGCGCAATGGAGCCGCCCCGCTCATCATCGAGTCCGGCGGCAATCTCCTGCTGGACGTCGGCGCCGGCACCGGGAGCAGCCCCGGCACCGGCGCCAGCCTGACCTCCCGCGGCGATGTGATGCTGAGGGCCGCCGCGGGGGTGTCCCTGACGCAAGCCCAAATCACGACCAGCGGGACGGCGGTGAAGCTGAACAGCAACGTCTTCCAGCAGGTCGGCAGCATCACCCTGTCCGACAGCACCATCTCGACCTCCGGCGGCGCCATCACGCTCGGCGGCGGCAACGATCCGACCCAGACGGCGGCCAAAGGCGATTTCAACTACCTGTCTGGCGTGAGACTCAACAACAGCACGCTCACCTCCTCCGGCGGCGCCATCTCCATTCGCGGCGAGGGCCCCGACTCGCCGAGCGGCGGCCTCAGCGTCGCGAGCGGCGTCACGATCGACGGAACCTCGACCCTCTCCTCCGGCAACGGAACGATCGCCATCATCGGCAAGTCGGCGTCCACGAACGGCAGCAATGCCGGCCTGATGCTCAGCTCCGGAACCAATGGCGGGCCGATCATCCGCTCCAGCTCCACCGCCGCAACCGCGATCACGATGACCGGCGACGCCAGCACGGCGAACGCGGAGAGCGCCTGGGGAGTCAGGATCCAGGGCACGGCGGAGGTCTCTTCGCCCGGCGGCATCACCATCACCGGCAAGGCCGGCACATCCTCCACCTCCGACGAGGTCGCCGGTATCGGCCTGGAAGCCTTCACCAGCGACAAAATCCGCATCACCGCGAGCGCCGGGCTGGTCACCCTGGACGGAACGGCTGGCACTGGCAAGCTCGCTACCGCGCTCTACACCAATGGCGACGTGGTGGTCAGTAGCACACCTCCGTCACCGCCACCGCCGCCACCGCCGCCACCACCTCCGCCGCCGCCACCACCTCCTCCACCTCCACCTCCACCTCCACCTCCACCTCCACCGCCACCGCCACCGCCGGTGGTGGTGCCGACGGATGTCCCGACCTCGCCGCCGCCACCGCCGCCACCACCTCCGCCGCCACCTCCGCCGCCACCTCCGCCGCCACCTCCGCCGCCACCTCCGCCGCCGCCGGTGGTGGTGCCGTCGACGGACGTCCCGACCATCCCCCCCGCGACGTCCTCCACGACATCGGCGACGACCGGGGCCGGCAGCGGGGCAGGCGACGGAACGAACACGACCGGCACCACGGCGGGCGGCCAACCCTCCGCGGCGAGCGGCGCGGCGCAGGTGCTGCAAAGGGTGGCGCAGATCGCGGCCACTCCGACAACCGCCACGGATACGGCGGTCACCAATACGACCACCGCCGCGACGGCCTCGACCAACACCGCCACCGGCCCGACCTCACCGCCGCCGCCACCGCCGCCACCAGCCCCGGCGACGGTCATGCTGCCGTCCGGCCGCTCCGTCAGCTTCACGGCGCAAGCGACGGAGGCCTACAGTTCCGGCGCGACCCTATGGCAGCCGGGTCCGCAGCTTCTCGCGGCTCCCCAGGTCCAGGCGGCGGCCAATTCGCTGATCCAGGCGGCCGGCGGCGGCGGCATGGTCCAGGCGGTGGCAACCCTTGCGACCGGCCCCCTCTCGCTGCCCGAACAGCGGGCGGCGCTGGCCATCGTTCCCGTTCCGACCCTGATCGGCGGGCTGACCGCCAGCAACGATCCGGTGGCCGTGCGCATCGGCGGCATCCTGCAAAACAGCGCGGAGGGCCGGCCCGGCGGCTACGCCCAGGTGCGCGCGACGGTGACCCAGGCCAACCTGCCGCCGGGGGTCGCCCGCACCTACCTCGCCATGGTGCAGCGGGTGGAGCGCGAACAGCGCACCCAGGCCTTCGCCGGCGCGATCCGCCAGCTGGTGGCCGATCCGGCGGCGGCGGACATGTTCGCCCGGCCCGACCCCTCGTCGGCGCCGCCCAGCCTGCAACAGGCGCGCGGCGGCCGTACCCGCGGCGGCACCATGACCCTGCGCGGCATCGTCGCCGACAGCGCCAATCTGGCCGAGGCGCGGGTCAACGGCCGCTGGGTCTTCATCGACGAGCAGGGCCAGTTCCGCACCAGCATCCCGGTGGAGCCGGGGGCGACCGAAGCCACCCTGACCATGACCGACGAGGCGGGCAGGACGACCGAGAAGCGCATCGCCATCGACACCGCGAGCGCCGCCCCCGATCAGGCCGCCCCGCCCAAGCCGCGCAAGATCGCCCTGATGATCGCGGTGGAGAGCTACCGCGACGGCGCCATCCCGGCGCTCGCCACCCCCGACGCCGACGTCAAGGCGGTGTCCGGCGCGCTGAACGCCCATCTCGGCTATGAGACGCGGATGCTGCGCAACCCGACCAAGGCGCAGATCGGCGAGGCGCTGCGCAAACTCGGCCGCGAGGTCGGCGAACAGGATCAGGTGATGGTCTATTACGCCGGCCACGGCTATGAGCTGGCGGAGACCGGCACCGGCTATTGGCTGCCGGCCGATGCCGAGACGACCAGCGCCCGCAACTGGGTGTCGAACAACGACATCGGCCGCTTCCTCAGCCGCATGCCGGCCAAGCATGTGATGGTGGTGTCGGACAGCTGCTATTCCGGCGCCTTCACCAAGGAACAGAAGGTCGACGCCAGCCGCCTCGCCAACGAGACGGACATCCGGCAACGACGCTCGGTCATGGCCCTGTCGTCCGGCGGCGACGAGCCGGTCGCCGACGGCGAGGTGAATTCGCCCTTCGCGGTGGCGCTGAAGAAACGGGTGCAGGCCCTGCCGAAGGACAGCAGCGGCTACAGCCTTTACCAGCAGGTCCGGCAGGACGTGACCAGCGAGGCGCCGCAGACCCCGCAATATGGCGTGATCCGCACCGCCGGCTATGACGAGGGCGGCGACTTCATCCTGGATCTGCCCGACCGCGCGATGAACTGAGGAGGGAAGGGGGCCACCGCGACCACTCCCCCATTTTCCCCTGGAATTTAGTTTCAATGGAAACTATATGAGCGGCGAATGGTTGCGCCCGGCGCCCCGGCCGGCCGCCTCGCACCGGATATGGGAGAAGACCGCATGACATCCCCCGCCTTCACCTACCAGTCCGGCTTCGGCAACGAGTTCGCGACGGAGGCGCTGCCAGGCGCCCTGCCGGTCGGCCGCAACTCGCCCCAGCGCCCGCCCTACGGCCTCTATGCCGAGCAGATCAGCGGCACCGCCTTCACGGCGCCCCGCGCGCACAACCGCCGCTCCTGGCTGTACCGCATCCGCCCGGCGGTGATTCATGAGCCGTTCCAGCCGATGGCGCCCGGCCGGCTGACCAGCCGTTTCGACGAGGTGCCGGCCCCGCCGACGCAGCTGCGCTGGAATCCGCCGCCGATGCCGGACGCCCCCACCGACTTCGTCGCCGGCCTCGTCACCATGGGCGGCAACGGCGGGCCGCAGGCGCAGACCGGCTGCGGCATCCATCTCTACGCCGCCAACCGGTCGATGGAAGGCCGCTTCTTCTATGACGCCGACGGCGAGCTGCTGATCGTGCCGCAGCAGGGACGCCTGCGCCTGTTCACCGAGCTTGGCGTGCTGGAGGTCGAACCGCAGGAGATCGCCCTCGTCCCGCGCGGCATCCGCTTCCGGGTCGAGCTGCCGGACGGCGCCGCGCGCGGCTATGTCTGCGAGAATTTCGGCGCGCCCTTCCGCCTGCCCGATCTCGGTCCCATCGGCTCCAACGGGCTGGCCAACCCCCGCGATTTCCTGACGCCGAACGCCTGGTACGAGGATGTCGAAGGCGCGTTCGAGCTGGTGGCGAAGTTCGACGGCGCCCTGTGGCGCGCCCGCATCGGCCATTCGCCGCTGGACGTGGTGGCCTGGCACGGCACGCACGCGCCCTGCAAATACGACCTGCGCCGCTTCAACACCATCGGTTCGATCAGCTTCGATCATCCCGACCCGTCGATCTTCCTGGTGCTGCACGCGCCCAGCGACACCCCCGGCGTCGACGCCATCGACTTCGTCATCTTCCCGCCGCGCTGGCTGGTGCAGGAGGACAGCTTCCGCCCGCCCTGGTTCCACCGCAACGTCGCCAGCGAATTCATGGGCCTGATCCACGGCGTCTATGACGCCAAGGAGGAGGGGTTCCTGCCCGGCGGCGCCAGCTTGCACAATTGCATGAGCGGCCACGGCCCCGATGCCGAGACCTTCGCCAGGGCGACCGCCGCCGACACCAGCCGGCCGCAGCGGGTCGCCGACACCATGGCCTTCATGGTCGAAACGCGCGCGGTGATCCGCCCGACACGGCACGCACTGGAAACCGCCGACCTTCAGCACGATTATTACCGATGCTGGCAGGGGCTGGCGAAACGCTTCGACCCGCAACGCCCGTAAGCCGGGCAGGGTCCACCCGCCGGCCCCGACCACGCGACGTTTTATCTCGACGGCATGCGCGCGGCCTCTCACACTGCGGCGTGCCGATCCTTGGAATCGCAGGGGAGGGGCCGATGGCGGCCGATGCTGGTGGTGGCGAACGCATGGCCGAACGCATGGCCGAACGCATGGCCGAACGAATGGCCGAGCGAATGGGCAAGGCGGAAGGCCGGTCCCTGCTCGACCGGATGATCGACCGGATGACGGTGCAGCGCGACGCGCTGGCCTGGGCGGAGCGCGCCGTCGCCGGCCGCAACGGCATGGTGCTGGAGGTGGGACTGGGCAAGGGCCGCACCTTCGACCATCTGCGCCACCTGTTCCCGCCGCGCGACATCCTGGTCTTCGACATGTGGGTCCGCGTGCCGCCGGAACTGACCCCGGACGAGGATAGGCTGTTCGTCGGCGACTTCCAGCAGACCATGCCGGCGGCGGCGGAGCGCTTCGGCCGCTGCGCCCGGCTGGCCCATGCCGATTTCGGCAGCACCGACCGCAACCATGACGCCGAACAGGCGGCGTGGCTGGCGCCGTTGATCGATGCGCTGATGTTGCCCGGCGGCGTCGTCCTGTCCGACCGGCCGTTGCGGCGTCCCAACTGGACCCCGCTCGATCTTCCGGCCGACGACCGCTGGCCTTACCATGCCTGGAGGGTGGAGGCCTGAGCGCGGGGCCGGCGCCGATGCCGGCATCCCGACAAGCGACCCGCCCAATCACTGCGGCCGCCGCCGGCCGCGACGCTGAAGGCCGTTGATGGACCGCAATCTGTTTCAGTTCATTTGGAAGTACAGCGGACGCCAGCAGATCCTGCTCGCCCTGCTGACGGTCGCCTCCTTTCCGGTGCTCTACGCCTCGCTGGAGCTGCCGAAGGTCATCATCAACCGGGCCTTGTCCGATCCCCAGCCGATCCGCCAGCTGCTGGGTGTCCCGATGGGGCCGGTGACCTATCTGCTGGTGCTGTGCTTCACCTTCCTGGCGCTGGTGCTCGCCAACGGCGCCTTCAAGATGCGGATCAACACCCTGAAGGGGGTGGTCGGCGAACGGCAGGTGCGGCGGCTGCGCTTCATGCTGCTCGACCGCATGCTGCGCTTCCCGCTGCCGCATTTCTCCAAGGTCAGCCAGGGGGAGCTGATCTCCACCGTCGCGGCGGAGACCGAGCCGCTGGCCGGCTTCATCGGCGACGCCTTCGCCCAGCCGCTCTACCAGGGCGGCACGATGGTGACCATCCTGCTGTTCCTGTTCATCCAGCAGCCGACCATCGGGCTGGTGTCGGTCGCCCTCATCCCGGTGCAGGCCTACATCATCCCGAAGCTCCAGCTGAAGGTAAAGCTGCTGGGCAAGGATCGGGTGCGCAAGGTCCGTCAACTCTCCGAACGTATCGGCGAAAGTGTGGAGAACATCCGCGAGGTCCGCGTCAACGGTACCGTGCGCTATGTCCTGGCGGACTTCTCCCAATATCTCGGCAGCATCTACTGGATCAGGCTGGAGATCTACAAGCGCAAGTATTTCGTCAAGTTCTTGAACAACTTCATCAACCAGATCACGCCCTTCTTCCTGTTCTCCATCGGCGGCTATCTGGTGCTCGACGGCGACATGACCATCGGCGCGCTGGTGGCGGCGCTGTCCGCCTTCAAGGATCTGACGGCGCCCTGGAAGGAGCTGCTCGACTATTACCAGAACATGATCGACGCCCAGATCAAGTACGAGCAGATCGCCGAGCAGTTCTCTCCCCCCTTCCTGTTCGACTGGACCCCGCCGTCGCCCGCCACGCCCGCCGACCTCAAGGCGCCTCTGCGGCTGGAGGCGGTGACCTGGGCCAACGAATATGGCGACCGCATGCTGCAACGCCTGTCGCTGGAGGTGGCGCCCGGCGCCCTGGTCGGCATCGCCGGCACCAACGCGCTGGCGCTGCGCCGTCTGGCCGAGGTGCTGGTGCGGCTGTCGCCGCCGACCTCCGGCCGCATCGCCATCGGCGACCGCCCGCTGGACGAGCTGCCGCTGGAGCTGCTCGGCCGCCGCATGGCCTATGCCGGGCCGGAGCCGCGCATGTTCACCGGCAGCATGATGCAGAACATGACCTACGGCCTGCGCCACCGCCCGCCGGCCGACGATCCGGAAACCATGTCCCCCGCCCGCCGGCGCGAGATCGTCGAGGCCGAGGCGTCCGGCAACTCGGCCGACAGCATGGACGGGATCTGGACCGATTTCGCCATGATCGGCGCCACCGACTGGACCAGCCTGCGCCCCTGGTTCATGCAATGCCTGGCCGCCACCGGCGGCGAGGCCGCCGTCTACCAGCGCGGCCTGCGCGAGGTGTTCGACCCCGACGATTATCCCTTCGTCGCCCAGCCGCTGCTGCGCGCCCGCCACTGGCTGCGCGACGCGATCAGCGAACGCGGCATGGACGCGCTGCTGGCCCGCTTCGAACGCGACCAGTTCAACCCCTATGCCAGCCTTGCCGAGAACATGCTGGCGGGCCTGCCCGACGGCAAGCGGCTGACCGTCGCCCGCATGGTCTGCAACCCCACCATCCGCGACCTGATGGAGACGCACGGGCTGTGGGACTCCGCCGTGCGCCTCGGCCGCCGCTTCGCCATGCGGGTGGTGGCGGTCTACCGCGACAGCGCCGACGGCGACGTCATGATCATGCGCTACCCGCACATCGACGACGCCCTGTTCGAGGAGCTGGTCGAGGCGGTGACGCGGCTGAAGCGCCGCTCCGAACGGCCGCAGCGCCGCCACCAGGAGGCGGATACGCTGCTGTTCGCCACCATGTTCCTGATGATCGTGCCCAAGCGCGACGGCATGGGCTTCGTGCCCCCGGCCGAGCGCGAGGCGATCATGGCGATCCGCCACCGCCTGCTCGACGACATGCCGCACGAGCTGCGCGACAAGGTCGCCGTCTTCCATCCCGACCTCTACCACCCGCGCCTGAACGTGATGGACAATCTGCTGTTCGGCCGCATCACCACCGAGGATCCGCGCGCCATCACCCAGCTCCGCGCCCTGGTCGACGAGGCGCTGGAACGCACCGACGCCCGCGCCTTCGTGCTGATCCTGGTGGCGCTGGGCGAGGTCGGCATCGGCGGCTCGCTGCTGCCGATCAGCGTGCGCCAGCGGGTCCAGCTGATCCGCGGGCTGATGAAGAAGCCCGACATCTTCGTCATCTACCAGGCGCTCAACAGCTACGACCCGGAGGAGCGGCTGCGCATCTTCCGCAGCATGAAGGAGCTGCTGCCGACCATGACGATGATCGTGCTGGAGGAGCGGATCACCGACGATCCGGCCTTCGACGCGCTCTACGACCTGGAGGACGGCCGGCTGGTCCGGCGCGGCCAGCACGGCGCCGACCATGACGAGGACACCATGCCCGGCGAGGCGGAGGGGATGGACGAGCCGGCGCTGCGCCTGCTGTCGCGCTCCCCGGTCTTCTCCGACCTGCCGGAAATGGTTCTGCGCCGCCTGCTGAGCGCGTCGGACTGGCGCACGGTGGCGGCCGGCGACTTCATCTACCGCAGCGGCGAGCAGTCGGATTACGTCTTCGTCCTGGCGGAGGGGGAGGGGGAGCAGGTGCGGCTGATGCCCGACGGCCAGCCGCCGCTGCACATCGCCTACATCAAGCCGCCGGAGGTGATCGGCGAACTGGAACTGCTGGCCGGCGTGCGGCGTTTCTCCAGCTTCCGGGCTCGCAGCGACGTGCGTCTGCTGCGGCTGGACGGAGCGACCATGATGCGCCAGCTCTCCTCGACGCCGGACCTGCCGATGCGGGTGATCCGGCAGATCGGCAAGCGCCTGACCAGCGAGGCGCCGTCCGGCGCGACGCCCGCGACCCAAATCCCTCTCCCGCCCCGGGAGAGGGAAGGGGCCCAAGCGGAGCTTGGGAAGGGTGAGGGGTGAGGCAAGGAGCGATGAGGCTGGAGACGCACCGATGCTGACGGTCGATGGCCTGACGATCCGCTTCCGCAACGCCCCCCGCCCGGTGGTCGACGGCGTCGGCTTCTCCGTCGGGGCGGGGCGGAGCGTGGCCCTGGTCGGCGAATCCGGCTCGGGCAAGACGCTGACCTGCCGCAGCATCCTCGGCATCCTGCCGCGCGGGGCCTCGGTCACCGGCGGCTCCATCCGCTTCGGCCAGGAAGGCGAGGCGGTCGACCTGCTGCGCCTGCCGCCGTCGGGCCTGCGCGACATCCGCGGCAGCCGCATCGCCATGATCTTCCAGGAACCGATGAGCGCGTTGTCGCCGCTCCACACCATCGGCGACCAGACGATGGAGGTGCTGCGGCTGCACGGCGCCTGCACCCGCGGCGGTGCCCGCGACCGCTGCCTCGCGATGTTCGAGCGGGTGGGATTCCCCGACCCGATGCGCGCCTTCCGCTCCTATCCGTTCCAGCTTTCCGGCGGCCTGCGCCAGCGCGCGATGATCGCCATGGCGATGGTCGCCCGCCCGCGATTGCTGATCGCCGACGAGCCGACCACGGCGCTCGACGTCACACTTCAGGCCCAGGTGCTGGCCCTGATCAAGGAGTTGCAGGCCGAGACCGGCATGGCGGTGCTGCTGGTCACCCATGACCTGGGCGTGGTCGCCAACATGGCGGACGCCGTGGTGGTGATGCGGGCGGGACGGGTGATGGAATCCGGCTGCTGCGCCGATGTGCTCGGCCAACCGCTGCACGGCTACACCCGCAAGCTGATGGCCGCCGCCCCCTCCATCCCCGCCATGGTCCGCGTGCCGCCGGCGGAGGATGTGCCAGAGGGCGCGCATGACGCCATCCTGGAATTCCACGGCGTCGCCAAGAGCTATGAACGGGGAAACGTCCGCATCCGCGCGCTGGACGGCGTCGATCTCCGCGTCGGCCGGGGAGAGACGCTGGCCATCGTCGGCGAGTCAGGATCAGGCAAGACGACGCTGGCGCGGCTGGCCATGCTGGCGGAGCGGCCGGATCCCGGTGGCCGCCTGCTGTTCCGCCCGTCCGCCGGGCAACCGCCGCTCGACCTCCTGTCCGCCGCCGGGGCGGAGCTGACCGCCTACCGCCGCAATGCCCAGATGGTGTTCCAGGATCCCTACGCCTCCCTCAGTCCGCGCATGAGTGTCGGCGAGATCATCGCCGAGCCGCTGGCGATCCATGGCGTCTGCGGCCGTGGCGAGGGGCGCGAGCGGGTGCGGGCGCTGATGGCGCGGGTCGGGCTCGACCCCGCCTGGGCCAGCCGCTATCCGCACGCCTTCTCCGGCGGCCAGCGCCAGCGCATCGGCATCGCCCGCGCGCTGGCGCTCGACCCGCAACTGCTGATCTGCGACGAGCCGACCTCGGCGCTCGACGTCTCGGTCCAGGCGCAGGTGCTGGAACTGCTGGAATCGATCAAGCGGCGGCTCGGCCTCAGCCTGATGTTCATCTCGCATGATCTGGCGGTGGTGGCGCGGCTGGCCGACCGCGTCGCCGTGATGCGCGCCGGCCGGGTGATGGAGGAGGCGCCGCCCGCCATCCTGTTCTCCGCCCCGCTGCACCCCTACACCCGCGCGCTGATCGCCGCCTCGCCGGAGCCGGACGTCGACCGTCCGATCGACGTCGCCACCGTGGCCTTGGGCGCCGGCCGTCCCGACCTGTGGCCCGAAGCCTTCCGCCCCGCCGCCGACGGCGCCCCGCCGCCGCTGGTGGAGGCGGCGCCGGGTCACTTCGTGAGGCGGGCGGCATGAGCAGGCGCTTTCCCATACCGCAGCTGAATCGCCTTCTCCCGCCCCGACCAAGCGGGAAGTGGGCCGCAGTCGTCGCCCTCCTCCTCGCCACCCCCGCCGCCGCCTTCAATCCGCAGGATCCGGCGATGCTGGCGGATCAGGTGCGCTACGGCCTCATCCCGCCGGTGCGCCAGCGCATGCCGGACGAGCCGCTGATCGTCGATCTGGAGGCCAAGGGCCGCGACCCCGGCCGCTCCGGCGGCTGGATCCGCACCTTCATCACCCAACGGCGCAACAGCCGCGTCGCCGTGCTCTATGGCTATGCCCGGCTGGTCGGCTACACCGCCAGGCGCGAGATCGTCCCCGACATCCTGAAGGATGTCACGGTCATCGACGGCCGCGACTTCACCCTGACCCTGCGCGCCGGCCATCGCTGGTCCGACGGCGCCCCCTTCACCAGCGACGACATCCGCTATTGGTGGGAGGACATCGCCAACAACCCGATGCTGTCGCCGTCGGGGCCGCCGCGCTTCATGCTGGTCGACGGAAAGCCGCCGCAGGTCAGCTTCCCCGACGCGGTGACCGCCCGCTTCCGCTGGGAGGAGCCGAACCCCTATTTCCTGCCGGCGCTCGCCGCCGCCCGGCCGCCCTTCATCTACCGCCCGGCCCATTACCTGAAGCGCTTCCACGCCCGCTACACCGGCGAGGCCGAGATGGCGCCGCTGATCGCCAGATACAAGGTTCGCAACTGGGCGGCCCTGCACAACGCGCTCGACGACATGTTCCGGATGGAGAATCCGGACCAGCCGACGCTCCAGCCCTGGATGGCGGTGTCGAAGGGCAGCGGCAACCATCTGCTGTTCCAGCGCAACCCCTATTACCACCGCTTCGACAGCCGCGGCATGCAGCTGCCCTACGCCGACGGGCTGGACGTGACGGTGATGGCCGGCGGGCTGATCCCGGCCCAGGTCGCCACCGGCAAGGCCGATCTCCAGGCCGAGGGGCTGACCTTCTCCCAGGTGCCGGTGCTGGTGGCGGGCGAACAGGATGGCGGCTACCGCACCCTGCTGTGGCCGGAAGGCAAGGCGGCGGAAATAGCGCTCTACCCCAACCTGAACTACAATGATCCGGTCTGGCGCCGGCTGCTGCGCGACGTGCGCTTCCGCCGCGCCCTGTCGATGGGCATCGACCGCCGCATCGTCAACCGCTCGCTGTTCTTCGGGCTGGCGCAGGAGAGCGGGGTCGACGTTCTGCCGCACAGCCCGCTCTACAAGCCGGAGCGCAACGGGGTATGGACCGGCTATGATCCCCAACAGGCCGCGGCCCTGCTCGACGAGATCGGGCTGAAGCGCAAGCGCGGCGAGCTGTACCGCGACCTGCCGGACGGCCGCCCGCTGGAGGTGATCGTCGAGACCGCGGGCGAGAAGCCGGAGATTTCCGATGCCCTTCAGATCATCGCCGAGACCTGGCGCGACATCGGCGTCCGGCTTTTGATGCGCACGGTCGACCGCGACGTGCTGCGCAACCGGGTCTATGCCGGCCAGACGATGATGGCGGTGTGGGGCGGCTGGGACAACGGCGTCCCCGGTCCCGACAGCAGCCCGGAGGAGCTGGCGCCGATGACCCAGGAGAATTTCAGCTGGCCGAAATGGGGCCAATATTACCAGACCTCCGGCGGCGCCGGCGAGCCCATCGACATGCCGGTCCCGCAGGAGCTGATGGATCTCGCCCGGCGCTGGCGCCACACCACCGACGAGACCGAGCGCCGCGCCCTGTGGTCGGCGCTGCTCGACATCCATGCCGACCAGCTCTTCGCCATCGGCGTGGTGTCGAAGACGCCGCAACCGATCGCCGTCGCCAACCGCCTGCGCAACGTCCCCGACAAGGGGCTGTGGCTGTGGGATCCCGGCGCCTATCTCGGGGTCTACAGGCCCGACGAGTTCTATTTCGCCGACGCCCGCCCGGCCGATCCCGAGCCGGGCGGCATCCACCGCCGGGAGAACTGACGGTCATGCTGCGCTTCATCCTGCACCGGCTGCTGGTGATGGTGCCGACGCTGGTCGTGGTGTCGATGCTGATCTTCCTCGTCATCAACCTGCCGCCCGGCGATTACCTGTCCAACCAGATCGCCGAGCTGCGCGCCACCGGCCAGGAGGCCGGTCTGGCCAAGGCCGAGTTCCTGCGCCGCGAATACGCGCTCGACCGCCCGCTGCCGGAGCAGTACGCGATCTGGATCGGCGTCTGGCCGGGGCCGAACGGCTTCCGCGGCCTGTTGCAGGGCGATTTCGGCTGGTCCTTCGAGTTCAACAAGCCGGTGGCCGAGGTGGTGGGCGAGACGCTGTGGTTCACCGTCATCCTCAACCTCGCCGCCGTGCTGTTCGTCTATCTGGTCTCCTTCCCGCTGGGGGCGCTGGCGGCGATCCGCGCCAACAGCTGGGTCGATTACCTCGCCGCCGCCGTCGGCTATATCGGGCTGGCGACGCCGAATTTCCTGCTGGCGCTGATCCTGCTCTATTACGGCCAGAAATGGCTCGGCCTGCCGATCGGCGGGCTGGTCGACGCCCGCTACGAGAACCAGCCGTTGAGCTGGGCCAAGGTCGGCTCGATCCTCCAGCATCTGATCGTCCCGACCATCGTCATCGGCCTGTCCGGCACCGCCGCCATGGTGCGGCGCCTGCGCGCCAACCTGCTGGACGAGCTGGGCAAGCCCTATGTCGTCACCGCCAAGGCCAAGGGGGTGCCGCCGCTGCGCCGGCTGACCCGCTATCCGCTGCGCATGGCGCTGAACCCCTTCGTCTCCGACATCGGCTCGCTGCTGCCCTCGCTGGTGTCGGGGTCGGTGCTGATCTCCGTCGTGCTCAGCCTGCCGACGATCGGCCCGGCGCTGCTGGAGGCGCTGCGGGCGCAGGACATCTTCCTGTCCGGCTTCATCCTGATGTTCATCTCGCTGCTGGTGCTGATCGGCATGCTGGTGTCCGACGTGGCGCTCGCCCTGCTCGATCCGCGCATCCGGCTCGGCAAGGGACGGAAGGCGCACTCATGAAGGACCCGGCCATGAAGAACGGGAGCGTGAAGGGCGGGAGCATGAAGGGCGACTGGGATCATTACGTCGACAGCCGGCCCTATCCCGATCCGGAGGCGCCGGACGCCCCGGCGACCCGTTTCGACGCCCACGCCTCGGCCGGGCGGCTGATGCTGCGGCGCTTCCTGCGCCACCGGCTGGCGGTGCTGGGGGCGCTGTTCCTGGGGCTGTCCTATCTCAGCCTGCCCTTCGTCGATTTCCTCGCCCCCTACGGCGCCAACGAGCGCGACGTCGAGCATCTCTACGCCCCGCCGCAGGGCATCCACCTGTTCCACCAGGGCCGCTTCGTCGGTCCCTTCGTCTATCCGACCACCGGCAATCCCGACCTGAAGGACTATCGCTGGCGCTACGAGACGGACGAGAGCCGGCCGATGCCGCTGCGCTTCCTCTGCCCCGGCGCGCCCTACCGCTTCCTCGGTCTGGTGGAGTCGCGGCTCCGGCTGGCCTGTCCGCCGCCGGGGGCGTCGCTGCATCTGCTGGGCACCGACCGTCTGGGCCGTGACATGCTGTCGCGGCTGGCCATCGGCGCCCAGCTGTCGCTGACCGTCGGGCTGCTCGGCATCGCGGTGTCCTTCTCCATCGGCATCACGCTGGGCGGCATGGCCGGCTATTTCGGCGGCTGGGTCGATGCCGGGGTGCAACGCCTGTCGGAGATCCTGAAATCCCTTCCGGAGCTGCCGCTGTGGCTGGCGCTGTCCGCCGCGGTGCCGGCGCAATGGAGCCCGGTGACGGTGTTCCTGTGCATCTCGGTCATCCTCGGCCTGCTGGACTGGCCGTCGCTGGCCCGCGCCGTGCGCTCGCGCTTCCTGGCGCTGCGCGAGGAGGATTTCGTCATGGCGGCGGAGCTGATGGGGGCCAGCCCGGCGCGCATCATCCGCCGCCATCTGCTGCCCAACTTCGCCAGCCATCTGCTGGCCAGCGCCACCCTGTCGATTCCGGCGATGATCCTGGGCGAGACGGCGCTGTCCTTCCTCGGGCTGGGACTGCGTCCGCCGGCGACCAGCTGGGGGGTGATGCTGAACGACGCCCAGAATTTGATGGCGGTGGAAACCTATCCCTGGGTGTCATTGCCGATGCTGCCGGTGATCCTGGTAGTCTTGTCCTTCAACTTCTTCGGCGACGGCCTGCGCGACGCCCTGGATCCCTATCATGGCGACTGATCCCCATGGCGACTGACCTTCTGCCCAGGGCGGGCGGCAAGCCTTGCGGCGCTCTCGTTACTCATATATCACAGCGCATAGACGGCTTTGCCGCTTCCTGGCCGGAAGTCGGCTTGATGCGCGGCGAAATCCATGTGAGGGGTTTTGTTCGGGCTGGAGCGTCACCGCCGGCGCCCGGACGACCCCGCAACCACCAGCGACCCCGCCGGTTCCCGCAACCAACCGGTTTTCAACGCAGGCACAGTGATCCGTTCCGCGACGGATTTTCGGTTCCGAAGCATTGCTGAAGCGGAGTGTCCGATCATGCACCAGCCACAGCCGACCCTTCGGTCCCTTCATCCCGACCGGACGCCGCCGCGCATCCTGCTCTACAGCCACGACACCTTCGGGCTCGGCCATCTGCGGCGGTCGCGGACGATCGCCCAGGCCCTGGTCTCCGCCTTTCCCGACGCCTCGGCGCTGATCCTCACCGGCTCGCCGGTCGCCGGCCGCTTCGACTTCCCCGAACGGGTCGACCATGTGCGGCTGCCCGGCGTGGTGAAGCTGCCGGACGGCGGCTACACCGCCCGCAACCTCGGCCTGCCGATCGAGGAGACCACCGCCATCCGGGCGGAGATCATCCGCGCCACCACCCGCGCCTTCCGCCCGACGCTGGCCATCGTCGACAAGGAGGCGACCGGCCTGCACGGCGAATTCCTGCCGGCGCTGGAGGAGATGCGGGCATCCGGCAACACCCGCGTCGTGCTCGGCCTGCGCGACGTGCTCGACGCGCCGGAGGCGTTGCAGCCGGAATGGGAGCGCAAGGAGGCGGTGGCCGCCATCGAGCGCTATTACGACCAGCTCTGGATCTACGGCCTGCCGGAGGTCTACCGCCCGCTCGACGGTCTCGACCTGCCGGCGGAGGTCGCGGCGCGGGTGCGCTACACCGGCTATCTGCGGCGCGAGCCGACGGAGGGCGGCGGCGCCGTCCAGGCGGCGGACGGCCTCATGCCGGCCCCCTATGTGCTGGTGACGCCCGGCGGCGGCGGCGACGGGGCGGCGCTGGTCGACTGGACCATCGCCGCCTATGAATCCGATCCGGACCTGTCCCCCGGCGCCCTGATCGTCTACGGCCCCTTCCTGGAGGATGCCCGCCGCCAGGAATTCGCCGCCCGCATCCGCCGGCTGAAGGGCAGGGTGGAAACCATCAACTTCCATTCCCGCATGGAGGATCTCTATGCCGGGGCGGTCGGGGTGGTGGCGATGGGCGGCTACAACACCTTCTGCGAGATCCTGTCCTTCGACAAGCCGTCGGTGCTGGCGCCGCGCACCCGCCCGCGGCTGGAACAGCGCATCCGCGCCGAGGCGGCGGAGACCCTGGGCCTGCTGCGCACGCTGGACAGCGACCGCGACGGCGCCGACCCGCGGGCGATGGCCGACGCCATCCGCGCGCTCTCCAGCCAGCCGCCCCCCTCGGCCAGCCCGCTGCCCGGTCTGCTCGGCGGGTTGGAGCGCATCGTCGACCTGACCCGCGAGGTCCTGGCGGCGCCGCCGATCGCCGAACGGCGCGGCCCGATCACCCCGATCCGCCGGGCGGCGGAACGGCTGTCCCGCGCCATGGCCGGCAAGCGCGCATGATCGACCGGGGAACGGACGGCGCGACGCCGTCCAGCCTCGGGGCGATCGCCCCGTGTCCAACCCGCCGCCGAAACGGAACCTGAAACAGACCTTGACTCGCAAGCCTTTGAAAATCGCCGTGGTGGTGAAGGGTTACCCCCGCCTGTCGGAAACCTTCATCGCGCAGGAGCTGCTGGCCCTGCAACAGCGCGGCGTCGATCTGGCGATCTGGTCGCTGCGCCACCCGACCGACAGCCGCCGCCACGCCCTGCATGACCGCATCACCGCCCCGGTCCATTACCTGCCGGAATATCTGCGCGACGAGCCGGGCCGCGTCCTGCGCGCCCTCGGCCGCCTGGTCCTGCGCCATCCGGCCGGTCTGGCGCGCACGGCGGCGGCGTGGCTGCGCGACCTGGCCCGCGACCGCAGCGCCAACCGCGCACGGCGTTTCGGCCAGGCGCTGGTCCTGGCGGCGGAGCTGCCGGCCGGCGTGCCCGTCCTCTACGCCCATTTCCTGCACACCCCGGCCTCGGTCGGGCGCTATGCCGCCGCGATCCGCGGCATCGGCTGGGGCTTTTCCGCCCATGCCAAGGACATCTGGACGACGGCGGACTGGGAGAAGCGCGAGAAGCTGGCCGACGCCCGCTTCGGCGTCACCTGCACCGCGGTGGGGGCGGCGCATCTGCGCGCGCTCGCCGCCGATCCGGCGCGCATCGACCTCGTCTATCACGGCCTCGACCTTTCCCGCTTCCCCGCCCCGCCGGACCGGAGCGATGGCGCCGCCCGCGATGGTTCCGCCCCCGAGCGCGCGGTGGAAATCCTGTCGGTCGGTCGGCTGGTCGAGAAGAAGGGCTATGACCGGCTGCTCGACGCGCTGGCGCTGCTGCCGGACGGCCTGTGGTGGCGGCTGGTCCATATCGGCTCCGGCGACCTCAAGCAGGCCCTGCGCGCCCAGGCCGAGCGGCTCGGCCTGTCGGACCGCATCGAGTGGCGCGGCGCCCAGGATCAGGCGACGGTGGTCGCGGCGCTGCGCCACGCCGACCTGTTCGTGCTGACCAGCGTGGTGGCCGGCGACGGCGACCGCGACGGCCTGCCGAATGTCCTGATGGAGGCGGCGAGCCAGCGCCTCGCCATCCTGTCCACCGCCGTCTCGGCCATCCCCGAATTCATCGCCGACGGCACCCAAGGCCTGCTGACCGACGGCAGCCCCGGCGCCATCGCCACGGCGCTGGAACGGCTCGCCACCGACCCGGCGCTGCGCCTGCGGCTAGCCGACGCCGCCTATGGCCGGCTGCGCGCGGAGTTCGGCATGGACGCCGGCATCGACCGCCTCGTCCGCCGGCTGGAGGAGGCCACGGCGTGACCGCCGCCAGTCCAGACATGTCCTTCCCCCGGATCGCCTTCTACGCCCCGCTGAAGCCGGTCGATCACCCGGTTCCCTCCGGCGACCGCCAGATGGCGCGGCTGATCCTGCGGGCGCTGGCCGCCACCGGCCCGACGGAGGTGGCGAGCGGTCTGCGCGTCTATGACGGCGCCGGCGATGCCGCCACCCAGTCCCGGCTGTCCGAAGCCGCCGCCGCCGAGTGCGACCGCCTGCTGTCGCTCTACGCCGCCGAGCCGGAGCGGCGCCCGGCGCTGTGGCTCAGCTATCATGTCTATTACAAAGCGCCCGACCTGATCGGCCCGGTCGTCGCCCGCGGTCTCGGCATCCCCTATGTCGTGGTGGAGGCGACCCGCGCCCGCAAGCGCCTGACCGGCCCCTGGGCCGGCTTCGCCGCCGCTGCCGAGGCCGCCATCGAGGCGGCGGCCCTGGTGCTCTGCGTCAGCGCCCGCGACCGCCAGGCGGTGGCGGCCTATGGCCCTCCCGGCCAGCGGGTGGCGATGCTGCCGCCCTTCCTCGAGCTGCCGCCCGTCGCCGATCCCCAAGCCATCGAGCATGGCGGACCGGGGTCGCCGCCCCGCCTGCTCACCGTCGCGATGATGCGGCCGGGCGACAAGCTCGCCTCCTACCGCCTGCTGGCGGAATCGCTCCGGCTGCTGGCCGACCGGTCCTGGACGCTCGCCATCGTCGGCGACGGCCCGGCGGCGGCGGCGGTGGCGGCGCTGTTCGCCCCCTTCGGGCCGCGCGTGACGCGGCATGGCGCCTGCCCCCCCGGCGCTCTCGCCGCCCATTACCGGGACGCCGACCTGCTGGTCTGGCCCGGCCTGAACGAGGCCTTCGGCATGGTCTATCTCGAGGCGCAGGCCCATGGCGTGCCGGTACTCGCCATCGACAATGCCGGCACCGGCACCGTCATCCGCGACGGCGTCGGCGGGCGGCTGACCGGTCCGGCGCCCGAGGATTACGCCGCCGCCCTCGCCGCCCTGCTGGCCGATCCGGCCGCCCTGCGCGCTCTTGGCCGGACCGCCCGCGCCGATGTCGAGGCCCATCACGCCCTGCCGGCGGCGGCGGAGCGGCTGCGCGGCCTGCTGACCGGATTATTGCCCGGACGACTGCCATGATCCGGCTGGCTTTCCTGCGGCATGGCGTCACCGGCTGGAACCGCGAGGGCCGCATCCAGGGCCGCACCGACATCCCGCTCGACCCGGAGGGCCGCGACCGCCTCGCCCGCCTGAGCCTGCCGCCGGACTGGCGCGACGCCACCCTGCACGCCAGCCCGCTGTCGCGCGCGGTGGAGACCGCCGCGCTGCTCGGCAACGGCCGCCCCGTCCACACCGACCCGCGCCTGGTCGAGATGGATTGGGGCGCCTGGGAGGGTTTGCGCGGCATCGAGCTGCGCGCCGATCCCGCCAGCGGCTACCGCGATCTGGAGGAATGGGGCTGGGACTTCCGCCCCCCCGGCGGCGAAAGCCCCGCCGACGTCCGCACCCGCTTGGCCTCTTGGTTGAGGGCGAGGAAGATCTCCGACACCCACCTCGTCGTCACCCACATCGGCGTGATCCGCGTGGCGCTGGCCCTCGCCTGGGGGTGGGAGTTCCGCGGACCGCCGCCGGTGCCGGTCAAGCGCCACCGCCTTTACGCCATGACGCTCGCCGCCGACGGCACGCTCCGCCCCGCCGGCCCGCGCGAGGGGGAGCACCTGTCATCATGAAGCTGCTGATCGCCGTCACCCATCTGCTCGGCACCGGCCATCTCAGCCGGGCGCTCGCCCTGGCCGACGCCTTCGCCGGGCACGGCTGGCGCGTTGACCTCGTCAGCGGCGGCCGTCCCGCCCCCCATCTCGGAACCGGCAACGCCACCCTGCACCAGCTGCCGCCGCTGGCGAGCGACGGCGCCGACTTCTCCACCCTGCTGGCCGCCGACGGCACCCCCGCCGATGCCGCCCTGTTCGCCGCCCGCCGGACGATGCTGACCGGCCTGCTCGACAGCCTGCGCCCCGACGTGCTGATCACCGAGCTGTTCCCCTTCGGCCGCCGCGCGCTCGCCGCCGAGTTCGACGCCCTGCTGGAACGCGCCCGCGCCCAGCCGCGCCCGCCGCTGACCCTGGCCTCGGTGCGCGACATCCTGGCCCCGCCCTCCAAGCCGAAACGGGTGGCGGAGACCGAGGACCGCCTGCTGCGCCTCTATGACGGCGTGCTGGTTCATTCCGACCCCGCCCTGATTCCGCTGGAGGATAGCTGGCCGCTGACCCCGGCGATGCGGCCGCTGCTGCGCTATACCGGCTTCGTCGTGCCGCCGCCGCCCGCCGCCGATGCCGGCAGCGACGGACGGGGCGAGATCCTGGTCACCGCCGGCGGCGGCCCGGTCGGCCGCCCGCTCTTCGAGGCCGCCGCCCACTGCGCCGCATCCGGCCTCCTGCCGCAGCGCTGGCGCCTGCTGGTGGCGAAGGGCGACGCGGCGCTGGCCGGACGGCTGCGCGTCCTGGCCCCGGCCGAGCGGCTGGTGGTAGAGCCGGTGCGCCCCGATTTCCGCGCCCTGCTCGGCCGGGCCGCCGCCAGCGTCGGCCGCTGCGGCTACAACACCGCGCTCGACTGCCTGACGGCCGGCGTCCCCAGCGTCTTCTGCCCCTTCGAGGACGGCAAGGAGGTCGAGCAGACCATCCGCGCCGCCATCCTGGCCCGCCAGCCCGGCATCGCCACCCTGCGCGAGGCCGACCTTACCCCCGACAGCCTGGCCGGCGCCCTGCGCTCCGTGCTGGGCGCGCGCATCCCGCCGCTCAGCCCCGCCACGCTGGCCGGTGCCGCCCGCAGCGTCGGGATCGTCGAGCGCCTGCTGGCGGAAAGGACGGCATCATGACCGGTTGGACCGAGGTGGAGGACGAACTGGCGCGCTGGAGCGATCTCGGCCGCCGCTGCGCCCTGTGGCTGCGCGACGACGACGCGGTCGCCGCCGGCCCGCAGCTCGACCGGCTGCTGGCGAGCTGCACCCAGGCGGACATCCCGCTCGGCCTCGCCGTCATCCCGGCGGCCGCCGAGCGCTCGCTCGCCGAGGCGCTCGCCGATCACGCCCGCGTCACCCCGCTGGTCCATGGCTGGTCCCACGCCGACCACGCCGCCCCCGGCCGCAAGAAATGCGAGTTCGGCCCGGAGCGCCCCCCCGAGCTGCGGCGGGCGGAGGCCGCGCGCGGCCTGTCGGTGCTGCGCGGCCTGTTCGGCGAGCGCCTGCTGCCGCTGTTCGTCCCGCCCTGGAACCGGATGGCGCCGGACATGCCGGCGCTGCTGTCGGATGCCGGCTACCGCGCGGTGTCCGGCTTCGGCCCGGCGCCGGTCCCGGCGCGGCATGACGGCATCTTGTGGGTGAACACCCATCTGGACCTGATCGACTGGCGCGGCACCCGCTCCGCCGTGCCGCTCGACGCCCTGCTGGACGGTCTCCGCCGCGAGCTGCGCGACCGCCGCGAGGGCCGGCGGACCCCATCCGAGCCCATCGGCCTGCTGAGCCATCACCGCGTCCACGACGCGGCGATCTGGGATCTGCTCGACCGCCTGCTCGATCGGCTGGCCGGGCATCCGGCGGTGGAGTGGGTGGGGGTTGGCGAAGGGCTGTAGGGCGCCGTGATTGGCTCTTGGGTCATGTCGTCGCCCTTGACGTAAGAACGTAAGTTATTACATTCTGGATTCTTCCTGCCGGGAGACATGCATGCACACCACCAAGCTCACCAGGATCGGCAATTCCACCGGTCTGACGCTGCCGCGCGACGTTCTGACCGCTGCCGGCCTTGACCGCGGCGACGAGGTGGCAGTCGAGGTGCGTGATGGACGGATCGAGATCGCCAAGGCCGACGACACCTACAACCGCGCCATGGACGTAGGCCGCCGGTTCGCCGCGCGCTATCGCCGTACCATGGATATTCTGTCCAAATAGGCTGTACAGGCAGGCTCACATGGACGAACCGGCCATCCAGGGCCGCCCCTACGTCAATCCGCCCCTTCAGGCGGTGCTTGATCTGCACGGCGAACTTTTGGCCGAGCACGGAGGAGCGCCCGGCATCCGCGACCCAGGGGCGCTGGAAGCGTCCCTGGCCCGGCCCTACCAGCTCATCGCCTACGGCGACGAGCGGCTGACCATCTTCGACCTGGGCGCCGCGGTCTGCGCCAGCGTCTGCCGCAATCACCCCTTCGTGGACGGCAACAAGCGGGCCGCCTTCGTCGCTCTCGGCCTCGTGCTCGGCCTCAACGGCTTCGAACTGGATGCAGCCGAACGAGAGGCGGCCGACATCATCCTGGCGTTCGCTGCCGGCACCCTGACGGAGGAAGCACTCCGCGACTGGGTGGCGAACCATGCTTTCGACATTGGATGATCAATTTCTCAACTCGTCCTCCATCAAAGGAGAGTTTCGAAGCCCATGACAACACCAGGCCAGTCGGATTTATCGGCTATCGCATCGGCCCACCGCCCCGCCTCCTTCATCAACGACTGTGAAAATTTTGGGGAGATCGTGAGAGCCGGCCGCTTCGTCTCCGGCACGGACGGGATCACCTATGCGCTGGCCTCCTCCGGCTTCCGGTGGCGGTGGTCCACCAAGGGCCTCCGACAGCGTCGAGATCCGGGCCGGATCATCTTCGAAGGAGATGCGGCGGCCCTGTTCAAACGCCCGTGTCCGCTGGGAATACTGACGTCGATGAAATGGGCTCTCGGCCAGTACGTGGCGCCACCCGGAGAACTGCACTGGACGCCGGTGGCGCCGGATCCGCTGGATCCGACGCGGGTTGTCGTGAGGCAGGCGACGGTCCGGCCCTATGCGGACCAGCGGCGTTTCAGGTGGCTAAGGCTTCGCGCGCTTCAACGGACGGTCTTCCTTGGAGACTTCCTGTGCTTGGCCCTTACGATTCCGTTCATTCCCAAGGCCGTGATAGCGCGCCTTCCCCATCCGATATGGAAGCAGATGGGGGGAGAGACGATTGAAAACTGGGAGATCATGGCCGGAACAACGGGAGTCGGCTGGCTGGTGGTGCAGAGCGCGATCTGGCTCCTTGGCTGGATCAACCGCCGATGAGATCGGATTCGATATGGCGCCGTGCGTTTCCTCGTAAGGACACGGTCCCATGGCGCGCTGAACACGAATATCCCAAATAGGGGCCAGCCCTGGATATCGCTCGGGGAACCGCCAGCTCTGGAGGTCCATTTCCGGCGCATTGCGGCGGCGGGCTTCAGGCCTCCGCCAAGAGCGTCCGCGTCAGAATGAATTCGCGGCATCGGGCGAGACCGGGCCAAACCACCAGCGAGGCCTTCCGGTGGACTCCAAAGCCGGGCGCAAGCGTCAGCAGTTCGGCATGCAGGCCGGGATAGGGACCGGGACCCGGGCGGAGCAGGGCATCAAGGCGGCCGGCGAGCAGATCGGCCAGATCGTCGGTCGCCACCGCCCGCACATAATCAGGCGGGCGCTTCGCGCCGGCGAGACGGGCGAGCAGCCGCTCGGGCCCGTCACTCAAGGCCGGCGAGATGCCGAGACGCAGCGGCTTCGTCGTCAGAGCCTTCGCGACCGTGTCACTCGCCTTCGACAGCCGCGCGAATGCATCCGCCACTTCCGGCAGCAGGGCCTCGCCCTGTGCGGTGAGGATCAGGCCACGGTGCAGGCGCTGGAACAGCGGCACGCCAAGCACCTGTTCGAGATGCCTCACCTGCTGGCTGACGGCGCCGGGGGTAACGGCGAGCTCCATCGCGGCGGCTTTGAAGCTCAGGTGACGACCGGCGGCCTCGAAGGCGCGCAATCCGTTCAGGGGCGGCAGGCGATGGCTCATGGGCGCGATCCGGGCATGGAGGTGATGGCTTCAGAATAGAAAAACTCTTCCAGATGGCCAGAAACAATCGTTTGAGCCAAAGCGGCGGATACGGGAAAAAGCAGGTGCCGTTCACGCCGCCGCAGCGATCGTTCCGCCGCGGCGAACGTCGCTGGCGACCCTGCTTTCAACCAAATCCGGTGGAGAGGCGTCCAATGGTTCAGTCCATCCATCCCTTTTACGAATCGCAGCGCGGCGCAATGGAGGATGCCATGCGCCATCGCCTCGACCTGGCGGAAGCGATGCTGCGCGAGCGTACGCATTTGACCGCCATCGATGGGATAAGACAGGAGGTGATGGACGAATTCGGGATCGTGCTCGCCCAAACCCCCTATGTCGGAGGCGCGGCAAGTCGCATGAGCGACTTCTTCATACGTCTCATAGGGTTCATCGCCATCAGCCGCGTGCTTCGGCGGCAGGGCGTATCACCGTCCATGATCGGCGAAATCGAGCGGGACGTCTATAAGGCGCAGCTGCTCACCATTCCCGAGGCGGAACGCCTCGCCTCAGGGCGTCAATTCCTGTCGCCGGAGAATCAGGTTTTGCTTCGCGAGCAGGCGGAGAAAAGTCATCTGGAAGAATTTCCAGACGATTTCGTCTATGATTTCATCGAGCCTGGCCCAAGACAGGACTTTGAATTCGGCATCGACTACAAGGCTTGCGGTTTTTGCAAATTCGCAGACCGCTATGGAGACAATGAAATATTGCCAAATATCTGTGGTCTCGATTTCGACGCCTATGCGGCACGCGGCATCCATCTGGAAAGGACGCAAACATTGGCCGGTGGCGCGCATTGCTGCAACTTTCGATTCTCGCGGCTCTTGTTGGATTAAGCGCACCTGACAGAACCATCTTTGGACGAATCGCCAGCATAGAGAGGTGCAGCCATGCCCCTCCCAACAGTTCAAACGCCGCTTTTTTTTGATACTCCAAAGCGCCAGGAGCAGACAGGGCAACTCTCGAAATCCTATACAAAGCGGCGGTCAAGAGAGGTCGCCCACCAACTCCGCATTGGATTTTAAAAATATATATATTTCCCTGATTGAGATACGTCTCTTGCCATGTCATGCTGCAAGGGTTTTCGAGACGAGATACGTATTGTTTTGCAGATCGACGCCTGAAGAAGCCGCCGCGGCCAAAGCACCCCGGAGCGATCTGTCGGTGACGCAGGCCCGGGCGGCGGGCGTTGCTCCCTACAGCTCGGCCATTACTGCTCGGCGCCGGTTCGGCACCGGCAGCAGCCCATGAACGCCGGAAGACACAAATTGCATAAGGAGATAATAGGAATGTCCATTCTCAATAATTCTCGAAGATTCTTTTCCCGCATACCATTTTGGTATTTTGTCACGGGAAGCATAGCTCTCTATATAGCTCTACGCTGGGGTATCTCGTTAATATCTGGTCGTAGTCTATGGGACACAGTTGACAGTGCATTGTCCAATACTTTGGATAACATGATTGCTGGTTTGGGTTTTGCCATCGTGGTGTGGGCCACAAAGGATTCCGTCCGCCAGTTCCTTGAGGCTGATCGGAATTTTCTGACAAAGCCCATCGACTCGATACATGCTTTGGCGGATGCGCTTGAACAGGCTGTCCAGAGGCATCGCAATGCATTCCGGTCAGAGGTGGAATCTGTTCAAAATATATTTATATGCATAATACTTCCGATGCACCTTTCGAGTAAGCTTGTTGATCATATGTGTTCACCTGATGACTCCCTTAAGGAGATAACCAAAAGTCGATTAAATGATTTCAACGCCTATATCAACAAGGTCACGGATTCATCAAATGGAGCTTATGACATTAGAGTCTTCGGAAGGACAGGCTTGCCGGTAATTGACGGCGCAACACGTGCGGAAATTATTGCAAAATATATTCTTCCTGGTGTTTTTCCAGGAACATCTCAACTCGGTTTGCATTACAATCGTGATGAGGAGGGCGTAATCATATTTGGAGAGTGCGACCTCTCCAGTCCATCCAAAGTCAAGCAAGTTACCGAAGTCATCAGCTTCAGCTTTGATGACGAATACAAGGCTATTGACGGAAGCTCATGCATTGATACTCATGTAGCCAGTCGCCGCTTGGATTTTCATCTTAAAAAAGTGGAAAAAATCTATGAAACCGAACACCACTGGATGAATAATACAAAGGATGATATCATTATTATGTCAGACAATAAATTCCGCAATCTTGAAAATATTGTAACGGAGTTCTTTTCATGGGTTCGACCAAAAAGCATAAAAACAACTACTGACTCGGCGAACAAATCCACAGATGAACAGGCGGAGCTTTCGCAAGCATTGTAATGATATTTCCAAGCCATGGCAGCCCAAGCTGGCTGAGGCGACATGCCGAACGGCCGCCAAGAGGGCGCGGGCATCCACGATGCCGGCCGAAATCGACCGGCTGTCGGACCTGCCGCCTCATCAAGGCGGCCCGGGCCGCTCCCCGCCCGCAAAGCGCGGAGCGGCCCCATTGCCCACCCCTTACGCCGCGTGGTCGGTGATGGTGCCCGTGGCGGTGCCCAGGTTGCTGTTGCCGTGGGTCAGGTGCAGCAGGAAATTCTCCGTTCCCTCATTGGCGTTGTTGTCGCCGGTGATGTGGACGCTGACCGTCTTGGTGGTCTCGCCCGGCTGGAAGGTCAGACTGCCATGGGTGGCGGTATAGTCGCTGCCGGCCTTCGCCGTGCCGTCCTCGGTCGCATAGTCGATGGTGGTGGCGGTGGTCACCGCCTTGGCCAGCTGCACGGTGAAGACCGCCTCGTCGCTGCCCGGAACCGAACCGGAGCTGCCGGATTTGGCCGCCAGACCCGCCTTGAGGATGTTCATCTTGGTCGGATCGATGGTCTTGAAATCATCCTGCAACAGCCCGCCGACATCGCCCGATTCCGGCGTCCACGCCCAATAGGTCCAGTTCATGCCCTGCTGGCCGGGGGCGAGGTCGCTCTTGCCGTCCAGGTTCCAGTCGCCGTTCATGTATTTGATCAGCGTGCTGGCCCAGGTCTGCTCGGCCGCGCTGTGCATCTGGCCGCCGAACTCGCCGACCAGGATCGGGGCGATGTTGTTCTTATAGATGTAGCCCCACATGCTGTCATACTGGGCCGGCAGGTTGTTCGGATAGTTCGGGTCCGACAGCCAGCTGAACTGACCGACGCTCTGGCCATAGGCGTGCGGCGAATAGACCAGCTTGTTCGGCACGTCGAACTGGATCGGATGGTCCTTCACCCCCGCCAGCGTGCTGCTCCACTCGGTGCCCTCGACCAGCATCAGCCAGTCCTTGTTGACCGACTGGATGGCGTTGCCGATGCGCTGGGCCGCCGCCGCCCAGTCGGTGGCCTGGTTGCCGTCGCCCCAGGTCGCCGACACGCTCGGCTCGTTGTGCAGGTCGGCGCCGACCACCGCCTCGTTGCCGGCATAGCGCTTGGCCAGCGTCTGCCAATGGTCGATCACCGTCGATTCCGGATTCTTGTCGGTGTACCACAGCCCGCTTTCGTTGGTGCCGGCGCCGCCGTCGTTGCGGTGATGGTCCAGGATCACCTTCATGCCGGTCTTGCCGGCATAGTCGATGACCTTGTCATAGACCTCCAGCCGGGTCAGGCCCTTCAGATCCGGGTTCTTGGCGTAATCGATGCCGTTGGTCACCGCGCTGCTGTCGAAGAGATCGTCGGCCCAGGTCAGGCGGATGACGTTGAAGCCCAGGCTCTTCATGCTGTCGATGTGATGCTGGTAGCTGTCGGCCCACAGCCCGGACGGCACATAATTGTAGCCCTCGCCGCCGAACCAGTTCACCCCGGTCAGCCGGACATTGTTGCCGCTCTCGTCGACGATCTGGTTGCCGTTGGTGTGCAGGAAGCCGTTGATCGAGCCGCTGCTCTGTACCATCCCCGGATCGGCCACGGTGACGTTGCCGACCTTGACCGACAGCGCGCCGGTGTCGCCGCCAGTGCCCGAACCGCCGGCCGGGGCCGCCGTTCCGCCTCCCTTCCCGGTGTTGGTGCCCGTGTTGCCGCCGCCGGCCGAAGCGGTGAAATGGCTGGCATCCAGCCTGGCGGTCAGCGTGGCGTCCCAATAAAGGTCGCTGGTGGCGCCAATGTCGGCGCCGTTGTCGTTGCGGTGGACCGAAACGGAGGCGTCGGTCGCCGCCACGGTCTTGCCGTCGACGCTGATGCTGTTGACATACAGGTTGCGGTCGGCGCCATCGACGATGGCGTCATTGTCGTAGGTCACCTGCACCGAATGGGCGGTCCCCTGCGCCAGGTCGGCGGTGAACTTGTAATCCTTGGCGTCGGTGCCGCTGGCCGTGCCCTCGCCGATCCGCTGGCCATCGACCAGCACGGTGAAATGCGCGCCTTCGCCGGCCGCCGCATTGCCGGCGGCGTTCACGGTGATGACGTTCTGCGCGGTGCCGCCGGCAGGGGAGGGCGCCGGGGCGGCGGCAGGGCCGGTGGACGGGGTGGCGGCGAAATAGCTGGCGGGGGTGCCGAAGGTCAGGGCGCCGTCCCACCACATGGCTTCCTGGCCGGGCTGGGTCGGCGCCGGGGCGGCATCGTCATAACGTTCATAGATGGCGTCGGTCGGCTTCAGCGTGTGGCCGTTGACCTCGATCGACTGGACGTAAAGGTCGCGATAGGCGCTGGTCTCCGTATCATTGTCGTAGACGACCTGAATCTTGTGCGCCGTGTTCGCCGCAAGGTCGGCGGTGAAGCTGTATGCCGTCGACGAGGGGTCGGACGCCGTGGCGTGACCGACCTCCCGACCATCCACCAGCAGCTTGAAATTCGGCGCGACGCTGTCCGTGGACTGGCCGTAGGCGTTGACGACGATCTTGCTCGGCCGGGTGGTCGTGCTCATGACTTCAATCCTATATCTGTTGCGTTGAAGCCATGCTGGGTCGTTAATGGTTAACGAAACCTTTCCAACTCTGGTTAAGTTTTCTCGAAGCTTGTGGCAAATTTGGCTCAACCGGCGGCCGCGGATATCGGCAGGGACCGATCATCGTATTGAAATATATCCCATCATGATCACAGGATTCCCGGATCAACAATCAGTCATTTCCTTTGGAAACCGGTATAGTCCTGAGAATTCTTGAGTTTTCTCAATAATGATCTCGAAAGACATAGAGACCGCCATTCCCAGACATTCTGGACGGTGCGCATCATGCTTTCAGAAACACCGCGGAAGGATGCCGGATATGTGTCTTATATACTGATCACCCGCATTCCATGATTGGTAGTGCACCGCCACCAGGGATTACGGCCTCTGGAGTAATCCAAAATCACAAACCGGCTTTTTCGCGCGCGAGAAAGTTAACGATCCCGGCGACAGGGCGCCACCACCCGGCACGGTTATGGGAGTTTTTAAATGACTAAATTCCTTTATCCATCCGGGACGGACGGCGGGCGGGCGCGCCGGTCAGCGCGCCTCCACCATGCCGATGAACTGCGCCAGTTCCGGCGTCGAGGGCCTGTCGAACAGCTCGGCCGGCGGTCCCTGTTCGGCGATGCGGCCGCCATGCATGAAGACCAGCCGGTCGCAGACCTCACGGGCGAAACGCATCTCGTGCGTCACCAGGATCAGCGTCATGCCCTCTTCCGCCAATTGGCGCACCACCCCCAGCACCTCGGCGACCAGCTCGGGGTCGAGGGCCGAGGTGATCTCGTCGCACAGCAGCACCTTGGGCGCCATCGCCAGCGAGCGGGCGATGGCGACGCGCTGCTGCTGGCCGCCCGACAGCTGCGACGGGTAGGCGTCGAACTTGTGGCCCAGCCCGACCTTGGCCAGCGCCGATTCGGCAGCGGCGCGGGTGGTGGCCTTGTCCTGCTTCTTCACCACCTTCAGCGCCAGCATGACATTCTCGCCGGCGGTCAGGTGGGGGAACAGGTTGAACTGCTGGAACACCATGCCGACCTTCTGGCGCAGCGCCCGCAGGTCGATCTGGCCGGGATCGACGCATTCGCCGTCGACCTCGATGACGCCGCCGTCGATGCGCTCCAGCCCGTTGATGCTGCGCAGCAGCGTGCTCTTGCCCGAGCCGCTGCGGCCGATCATGGCGACGACCTGGCCCTCCTCGACCGCCATGTCGACGCCCTTCAGCACCTCCACCGGGCCGAAGGACTTGCGAATGGCCGACAGCTTCACCAGGGGGCGGCCGGCGGGGGGAGTCTTAACGGGCGACATTGAGCTTCCTTTCCAGCGCCTTGGCCGACAGCGACAGCGGGTAGCACAGGGCGAAATAGATCAGCCCGACCAGCCCATAGACCAGGAAGGGCTGGAAGGTGGCGTTGGTGATCATGGTGCCGGCCTTCGTCACCTCGACGAAGCCGATGATGGAGGTCACCGCCGTGCCCTTCACCACCTGCACCGAGAATCCGACGGTCGGCGGCACGGCGATGCGCAGGGCCTGGGGCAGGATGACATGGCGCATCTGCTCCCCGAAGGTGAGCGCGAGGCTGGCCGACGCCTCCCATTGGCCCTTCGGCACCGCCTCGACGCAGCCGCGCCAGATCTCGGCGAGATAGGCGGCGGTGAACAGCGTCAGCCCGACGGCGGCCGAGGTCCAGGCCGAGGTCTCGATGCCGACCAGCGGCAGGGCGAAGAAGACGATGAAGAGCTGCATCAGGAGCGGCGTGCCCTGGAACAGCTCGATGAACAGCCGGGCCGCGATGCGCAGCGGCGGCAGCGGCGAGACGCGGGCGACCAGCAGCAGCAGCCCGGCAAGCCCGCCGGAGACGAAGGCGATCAGCGACAGCAGCACCGTCCAGCGCGCCGCCAGCAGCAGGTTGGACAGGATGTCCCACAGGGTGAACTCAAGCACGCGACACCCCCTTGGCGAACAGCCGCCCGCCGATCTGGCTCAGGATCCAGCGCACTCCCACCGCCAGCGCCAGATACAGCGCGGTCGCCAGGAAATAGACCTCGAAGGGCCGGAAATTGCGGGATTGGATGAAGTTGGCGGCGAAGCTCAGCTCCTCCGCCGCGATCTGCGAACAGACCGACGAGCCCAGCATGACGATGACGATCTGGCTGGTCAGCGCCGGCCAGATCTTCCCCATCGCCGGGCCGAGCACGACATAGCGGAAGATCTGCGGCCCGGTCATGCCCAGGCCGGCGCCGGCCTCGATCTGGCCCTTCGGCGTCGCCTCGATGCCGGCGCGGATGATCTCGGTCGAATAGGCGCCGAGATTGATCACCATCGCCAGGACCGCCGCCTGCCACTCCGCCAGCCGGATGCCGAGCGAGGGCAGGCCGAAGAAGATGAAGAACAGCTGCACCAGGAAGGGGGTGTTGCGGATCAGCTCGACATAGGCGCCGACCAGGATCGCCAGCGGCTTCGCCGTCGAGGTCCGCGCCGCCGCCCCGCCGATGCCGAGCGCGACGCCCAGCACCGTGCTGACGGCGGTCAGCGCCACCGTCGTCACCACCCCGTCCACCAGCACGGGCGTGTAGTCCAACAGGGACGAGAAATCGAAACTGTAGGCCATGATACGGTCCCGTGCCGGTGGAAGGACGAAGCGGTCACAGATCCTTCGGCAGCGGCGAATGCAGCCACTTCTTGGCGATGTCGTTCAGCGAGCCGTCCTCCTTCGCCTTGGCGATGATGGCGTTCACCTTCTCCAGGAGCGGGCCCTCGTTCTTGTTCAGCCCGACGAAGCAGGGGGAGTTCTTGATCAGGAACTTCAGGATCGGCTGGCGCGGCGGGTTGCGGTCGAAGATGGCGGCGGCGACCACGTTGCCGGTGGCGACCAGCTGCACCTGCCCCGACAGGAAGGCGGAGATGGTGCCGTTGTTGTCCTCGTAGCGGCGGACGGTCACCTTGTCCGACACGATCTTGGACAGTTCGATATCCTCGACCGAGCCGCGGGTGACGCCGACGGTCTTGCCGTTCAGATCCTCCGCCTTCTCCACCGCGATGTCATCGGGGCCGAAGACACCGTTGTAGAAGGGGGCGTAGGCGGTGGAGAAGTCGATGACCTTCTCGCGCTCGGCGTTCTTGCCCAGGCTGGAGATCACCAGATCGACCTTGCCGGTGGTCAGATAGGGGATGCGGTTGGTGCTGGTCACCGGCACCAGCTCCACCTTGGCGCCCATCTCCTTGGCGATCAGGGTGGCGGCGTCGATGTCGTAGCCGACCGGCTTCAGGTCGGTGCCGACCGAGCCGAAGGGCGGGAAGTCCTGCGGAACGGCGACGCGCAGCACCTTCTCCTTGGCGATGCGCTCGAGCGCGTCGGCTTTTGCATGGGTGGGAGCGGTTGCGGTGAAACCACCCGCCAGAACCGCCGTGGCAAGGCCGAGAGCACCCAGAATCTTCGCGAACCGCATGGCACCTGATCTCCAACCGAAGGACGATGAGCCATCCCTTTTCAAACGGCGTGCCACTTCCGTCATAGGAATTCCGGTGTGTCGCAAAGGCCGGAAATGTTACACTTATCCCGGTTAAGGGGTAATCTGTTACTAATGTAACACCACAGATGCCGCACAAAATAGCCCGTTTTTTGTGCGATTTCTGGATTTACGAGGCGAAATGCCTATGAAAAAGGCAAACCACTCCACCCTCCTGGCCGAGCCCGCCGACCCGTCGCTGACCGCGCGCATCCGCGACCGCTACGGCGACCTCAGCCGGACCGAGCGGCAGCTGGCCGATGTGATCCTCGCCTGTCCGGGGGAGCTGTCGGGCTATTCGGCGACGGAGCTGGCGGGCCGGGCCGGGGTGTCGAAGATGACGGTGTCGCGGCTGGTCCGCCGCCTCGGCTATGCCGGCTTCGAGGAGGCGCGGCTGGCCGCCCGGCGCGGCGGCGACTGGGGGTCGCCCTTGTTCCTGCTGCCCCCCGGCGGCCCCCCGGCCCCAGCTGGATCGGCCCCGGCAGGATCAGCCCCCGCCGGCGGCCTGCCGCCGCTGGAGGCCCATTTCCAGCGCAGCGCCGAGGCGCTCGCCGCCACCGCGCGCCAGACCGACCCGGCCCTGCTTGCCCAGGCGGCGCGCACGCTGGCCGACGCCCGGCGGATCTGGGTCTGCGGCGCGCGCAACAGCGCCTTCCTGGCCGGCTATGCCCGCTGGCAGTTCATCCAGGTGCGCGGCGAGGTCCACCAGCTGGCGGCGGCGGGGGAGACGATGGCGGAGACGCTGGCCGACCTCGGCCCGGACGATCTGCTGGTCCTGGTCGGCATCCGCCGCCGGCCGCCCGCCATCGTCCGGCTGCTGCATGTGGTGCGGGACCGCGCCATCCCCGCCATCCTGATCGCCGACAGCCATTCGGCGGTGGAAGGGCCGGTGCCGCCGCTGACCTTCCGCTGCGAGACGCGCAGCCTGGCGGCGCTCGACACCCATGTCGCGGCGATGGCGGTGATCCACGCGCTCGCCGCCGAGCTGATCCCGCTGACCGGCGAGGCCGGCCGCGCCCGCATCGGCGCCATCGAGGATCTGCACGACCGGCTGGGGGAGCTGTGAGGACGGGAGCCGTGAGGACGGATGCCGCCGGTTCCGGACGCTCCCGTCATTCCTTCGCAACAAAAGCCGCCTATGCTGGCGCCGACGGGATGCGGACAAGGGCCACCCCTTTCCCCCTGTCCCATCTGCCGCACCGGAGCCGCCTTGCATTCCGGACGGGATGGCGACACCTTGATAACGCATGCGAACGGTCGGCGAGCCACCCACCGGATGCCCACCCCGGCCGTTCCATCGCAGTCCAGTCATCCCGCCGTCCCCCAGGTGACCGCCGCTTGCGCCGGCCCACCGGACGGCACAGCCCAAGAGAGGACGGCCCCCACGGGCCGGAACCACATGCGTCGTCATCGCCGCGCCAAGATCGTCGCCACCGTCGGACCGGCCAGCAACTCGCCGGAAATGCTGAAAACCCTGTTCCTGGCCGGCGTCGACACCTTCCGGCTGAATTTCAGCCACGGCACCCACGACGATCACGCCAAGGTCCACCGCGCCATCCGCGCGCTGGAGGCGGAGGTCGGCCGCCCGATCGGCATCCTCCAGGATCTCCAGGGTCCGAAGATCCGCGTCGGCACCATCCGCGACGGCAAGATCGCCGTCGCCACCGGCGAGCAGATCCGCTTCGTGCTTCAGGGCAGCGACGGCGACAAGCGCGCCATCCCGCTGCCGCATCCGGAAATCTTCGCGGCGATCATGCCGGGCCATCATCTGCTGATCGATGACGGCCGCGTCCGCGTCGAGGTGACCGAGCTGGGCGACGACTGGATCGAGGCCAAGGTGGTCGTCGGCGGCGTCATCTCCAACCGCAAGGGCGTCAACCTGCCGGGCACCGTGCTCGACCTGTCGCCCCTGACCGCCAAGGACCGCGCCGACCTCGCCTTCGGGCTGGAACTCGGCGTCGACTGGGTCGCCATGTCCTTCGTGCAGAAGCCGGGCGACATCCTGGAGGGCCGCGGCCTGATCGGCGACCGCGCCGGCATCATGGCGAAGATCGAGAAGCCGCAGGCGCTGGAGAAGATCGACGACATCATCCGCCTGTCCGACGCGGTGATGGTGGCGCGCGGCGATCTCGGCGTCGAAATCCCGCACGAGGACGTGCCCGGCCGCCAGAAGGAGCTGGTGCGCGCCTGCCGTCTGGCGGTGAAGCCGGTGATCGTCGCCACCCAGATGCTCGATTCGATGGTCGCCGCCCCGACCCCGACGCGGGCGGAGGCGTCGGACGTGGCGACCGCCATCTATGACGGCGCCGACGCGGTGATGCTGTCGGCCGAATCGGCGTCGGGCCAGTATCCGGTCGAGGCGGTGACGATGATGGACCGCATCATCCGCTCGACCGAGCAGCACAAGCTCTACCGCTCGCTGATCCAGGCGACCCATCCGGGCGAGGAGCATACGGCACCCCACGCCGTGGCCGCCGCCGCCGCCGATCTGGCCGACGCCCTGTATTCCTCGGCCATCGTCGCCTTCACCTCCAGCGGCACCACCGCGGCGCGCATCGCCCGCAAGCGGCCGGAGGTGCCGATCCTGGCGATCACCCCGGATACCGCGGTCTCGCGCCGGCTCTGCCTGCTGTGGGGCGCCCACAGCGTGCTGTCCGACGACATCCGCACCTACGAGGAGATGGTCGACCGCGCCATCGCCACCGCCCGCTCGGAGGAGTTCGCCGGCGCCACCGGCTCGATGGTGGTCGTCGCCGGCATCCCCTTCGCCCAGGCCGGCACCACCAACAACCTGCGCGTCATCCACATGGACGGGAAGTCCTGAGGACAAACGGCTCCCCCGCCCTTACCGGGCGGGGGAGCTCTCCTAGAATCTGTCCGATGCTTATTGAAGCATCGGACAGACTCCGGTTTTTTGATTTTCCGTGCGATTCACGCTTTACCGCTCCATTTTGGTCGACAGCACGATCGACGACATCGTCCGCTCCACTCCGGGCAGGCGGCCGATGCTGTCGAGCGCCGCGTCCATCGCGTCATGGGTCTCGGTACCGACGGTGGCGCACAGATCATATTGGCCGCTGATGCTGTGCAGCCGGATCACCTCCGGCATCTTGCGCAGGGCGTGGACGGCGCGGTCGGCCAGCCGGGCGTTGACGCTGATCATCACCAGTGCCGACACGCCGCGCCGCGGCGCCGGATCGCCCAGCCTCACGGTATAACCGGCGACCACCCCCTGCCGCTCCAGCCGGGCGATGCGGTCCTGCACGGTCGACCGCGACAGCCCCAGCGCCCGGCCGAGCGCCGCCGTGCTGGTGCGCGCGTTCACCGTCAACAGATCGATCAGCCGCCGGTCGATGTCGTCCATGGGGATCCGTTACAGCAGGGCAGTCCCCGCTGTGATAGCCGCCCCCCTTACGCGTCGCAACCCGCCTGATAGCGTTCCATGGCGGCGCGGATGTCGTCCGGAATCGGTACGGAGGCGAAATCGTCCAGCGAGGTGGTGACCAGCGTCAGGCTGCCCGACAGCCGCACCTGCCCCTCATGCTCGCCATTGATGCGCAGCTGGAGGGAGCTGCGGCCCAGCCGCTCCAGCAGGACGCCCAGGGTCAGCGTGTCGCCCATCCGGCTGGGGATGACGAAGTCGCATTCGGCATGGACGATCGGCAGGCCCAGCCGCCGTTGCAGGATCATCGTCGCGTAATCGATGTCCAGCCCCTGGGTGAACCAATCCTCCACCGCGCCGTTGAACATGTCGAAATAGACCGGGAAATAGACGATACCGGCCGGGTCGCAGTGGGAAAAGCGAATGGGCCGCTGAACCCGGAAACAGCCCGCCGGCAAGGGCCGGTGGCTGGGGTGTTCGTCGGGACGGCGCGGCCGCTCGCTGTACTCGGGCATCTCTTGTTCAATCCTTGTTCCGCTTCGGCCCTCATTCCCCCGGCTGTCCGGACATACGGGACGGGTGCCTTGCGGTCGCCGCGTTTCACGCCGGCGGATAGCGGTTGTGGACAATCCCAACAATCCGGGAAAAGCACCTTTCGTTCAACGGCTTCCTGCGGGAATAGGGGTAAGCCGCAGTTTTCGCCCCCCGGGCTGTTGCTGAAATGCTGCACCGCAATCACGCCAACGGGACGCCGCCCCGTCCGGCCCCGCTCCGGCGCCATCGCCCACAATTTGTCGCAGTTTCCGCCTTTCCCGGTGCAAACATCACACAAAGATCCCGCCGGTCCCCGCCATCCTCCCGCACGCATCCGGGTTCAGGCCCAAAACGGACATCAGGCCCGACGGCCAGCCACGGCCGAGGGCACATCAGGCGAGGACACCGAACCGATGGCCACCTCCACTTCCAAGATCGTCGTGAACGCCCTGGGCAAGGCCGCGGGCGGCGTGAACGCCCATTTCACCCTGCTGGTCGACGGCCAGAAGGTGGGCGAGGGCAGCACCGGCACGACGGCGAAGGATTTCGTCTTCACGCCCGTGCTGACCACCGGCACGGCGCACAAGATCCAGGTCCAGTACGACAATGACGGCGTCGTCAACGGCCAGGACCGCAACCTGACGGTCAACAGCGTCAGCATCAACGGCCACAGCTATTCCCCCACCAGCAGCGCCGTCACCTATGACAAGGGCGCGCTGGACGGCCGCGACGTCGCCGCCGGCCAGAAGGACATGTGGTGGAACGGCACGCTGGTGGTGAAGGCCGCCGCGACCGATTTCGCCGCCCCCAACACGACGCCGGGGACGACGCCCGGCACGCCCACCACGCCGAAGCCGACCGAACCGGCCTTCTACGTCGCCACCAACGGCAAGGACAGCTGGTCGGGCAAGCTGGCCGCCCCCAACGCCGACGGCACCGACGGCCCCTTCGCCAGCCTCGCCAAGGCGCAGGCGGCGATGCGCGCCGATCACACCATCGACACCACCTATATCCGCGGCGGCGACTATCACCAGAACGGGCTGTGGCTGGACGGCCAGGATTCCGGCGTGACCTTCGCCGGCTACGGCAACGAGAAGGCGGTGATCCACGGCGGCTCCAACGCCTCGGTGTCCTTCGGCCTCGGTGGGGCCAAGAACGTCACCATCGAAGGGCTGACCTTCGCCGACGGCGTCGTCGGCGGCCATTACGTCTATGCCGACAACGCCGCCGGCCTGACCTTCGCGAACAATGTCGTGAAGGGCGGCGGCTACGGCATCACCGTGCAGGGCAGCGCCAACAGCAAGGTCACCGGCAACCAGTTCGACAACACCGGCGCCGAGTCGATCTTCGTCAAGGCCGGCTCCAACGCCACGCAGGTCTCCGACAACCTGATCCGGCACCCGAACGCCGCCGACCGCGGCGACGCCGGCATCTGGATCAACGGCAGCTCCGACGTCAAGGTCACCCACAACCAGATCGAGAACTCGCCGGAAAAAGCCATCGCGGTCGGTTCGGTCCAGACGGACGGCAGCGACGCGGCCTACCGCGTGACAGTCTCCTACAACAAAGTGATCAACGCCAATCTCGAATCCAACGACGGCGGCGGCATCTATCTGATCAACCGCCAGCAGGATCTGGCCAATCACACCGTCATCAACAACGAGGTGTCCGGCACCACCGCGACCAACCCGTCGAGCCAGGTGGCGAGCTGGGGCATCTATCTCGACGACTGGACCAGCGGCACCACGGTGAAGGGCAACATCGTCCATGACAACATCGGCGGCGTGTTCCTGCATGGCGGCTGGAACAACACGGTCACCGAGAACGTGATCGCCGGCAACAGCGGCGCCCAGATCGGCCTTCAGCAGCCCGTCGCCTGGGGCGGCTGGAAGGGCCACCAGATGAGCGGCAACGACATCTCCGGCAATGTGGTCGATGTCCGGGAGGGCACCGCCGTCCATATCTACGGACCGGCCAATGCCGGCACCATCCACAACAATTTCTACAGCCACCTCGACGCGTCCAAGGACCTTTTCGACGTCTGGCCGCAGGTGATGTCGGGCGGCGGCAAGGGCGATCTCGCCGAGTGGAAGGCCGCGGGGTACGACAAGGGGTCGATGACGCTGGATCCGAGCTTCGTCAATCCGGGCGCCCACGACTACAGCCTGGCCTCCAACTCGCCGGTCTACGGCATGGGCTTCGACGCCGTGCCCTACGACCAGATCGGCCTGCTGCACCACGCCTGACCCGTCCTCTCCTCATCGGCCATAGAGCCTAGGCCCCATGGCCGATGAGGGTCCGGCTGGAACTTTGGGGTGGTCGGGATGTTATGGCTTTTGAAAAGTCGCCTGGTCCGACGCCGGGGGTATCTTGAAGTCAAGACCGCCCGCCCCAACCTGTCAGTCGTCATGCCGCCACCGCCTTGCAAAAGGACGATGGATGTCATCCAGTGAAACATCCGGGATGAACGCATCGCCCGTGACGGCGGCATGCCGCAGGTCTGTCCGGCACTCGGCCGGCAGCCAGCCAATATAAGAGGAAACCATGGATCGTCATGAATTCTGGATGAAGGACCCCGAGCTGAAGGCCGCCTACGAAGCCCTCGGCCCCAATTTCCGCCGCGAGGTGGAGCAGGCGCAGCAGCGCCGCGGCCAGCGCCCCCTGCAAGGGGCCGCCATCGCGTCGCGCGGCCGTCCCGGCTACAACGCCGCCTCCAGGACCCAGCCGGTCAGCGTCGTCCGCCGCTGACGCCCGCCCCGTTCGGGGCACATCCGGGCCTGACCTGCGCCGTCCTGACCTGCGCAAGCGTGGCTGGACCTCCGGAAAACAACGGACCTAAACTCGGCACCCCGCCGTTCCTCCGTCCGTTCCTCCGTTTCCGGCCCATCGAATGCCCCCTGCCAACCGTCCGAACCATTCGCTGCCGCACCGGCTGCGCCGCCCCCGTCATGTGTGGTTGTCGCCCCGGAACTGGCGCCGGCGTCTGCTGTTCTGGTCCGGCGCCGGAGCGGTCGGTCTGGTCGCCGTCCTGTTCGCCATCGCCGCCGACTATGCCCAACAGCTGTTCCGGCTGGCGCAGTCGGCATCGCCCTGGTTGCCCGTCCTGCTGACCCCACTCGGACTGGGCTTTTCCGCCTGGGTGGCCCTGCGGGTGGTGCCGGGATCCCAGGGCAGCGGCATTCCCCAGGCGATCGCCGCGCGCCATGTGCAGGACCCGGCCGCCAAGCGCCGGCTGCTGTCGCCGCGCATCGCCGCCGGCAAGATCCTGCTGACCCTGGTCGGGCTGGCCTGCGGCGCCTCCATCGGGCGGGAGGGGCCGACGGTGCAGGTCGGCGCCTCGATCATGCTGATGGCCGGTTCGATCGCCGGGCTGGGGCGGGAACCGGGGCTGATCCTGGCCGGCGGAGCGGCCGGCGTCGCCGCCGCCTTCAACACGCCGCTGGCCGGCATCGTCTTCGCCATCGAGGAGATGGCCCGCAGCTTCGAGAAGCGGACCAGCGGCCTCGTCCTGATCGCGGTGGCGGCGGCCGGTCTGGTCGCCGTCGCCCTGCTCGGCAACTACGCCTATTTCGGCCACACCGCCGCCACGGCCGGCTGGCGGGACTGGAGGGCGGTGCTGGCGACCGGCATCGTCGGCGGGCTGGCGGGCGGCGGGTTCAGCAGCCTGCTGCTGTGGCTGTCCGGCTGGATCCGCCACGGCCTGGGCGGGCGGCTGGCCCGCCATCCGGTGCTGGTGGCGCTCGGCTGCGGGCTGGCCCTGGCGGCGATCGGCACCGCCACCGGCGGCCTGACCTTCGGCACCGGCTATGAACAGGCCCGCGCCCTCCTGGACGGGACGGAGGCGCTGCCCTGGTACTACGCCCCGGCGAAACTGCTGGCGACCGTCCTGTCGGGCATCTGCGGCATACCCGGCGGCATCTTCTCCCCCTCGCTGTCGGTGGGGGCGGGCATCGGCTCCGTCATCGGCGGGCTGCTGCCGGACAGCTCTCTGGGCGCCGTGGTGCTGCTGTCGATGGTGGCTTATTTCGCCGGCGTGGTGCAGGCCCCGCTGACCGCCGTCGTCATCGTGACGGAGATGAGCGCCTCGTCCGACCTGCTGCTGCCGCTGATGCTGAGCGCCGCCCTTGCCACCACCCTGTCCCGGCTGGTCTGCCCGCGGTCCGTCTATCACGCCATGGCCGACGCCTTCCTGGCGGCGCTGAAAAAGGAGGAGGCCGGCAAGCCGGCCCCCGCCTCCGGCACGGCGGCGCTCCCGTCTCCCTGAGCGGGAGGCTCAATAGGCGCTCGCCTCGGTCAGCCTCGCGATGTCTTCGCCATCGAGCGGCAGCCGGGCCGCGGCGATCAGGTCGCCGATCTGCTCCGGCTTCGAGGCGCTCGCGATGGGGGCGGTCAGGCCGGGCCGGGCGATCAGCCAGGCGATCGCCACCTGGGCCGGGGTGGCGCCATGCCGGCCGGCGACCTCGTCCAGCGCCGCCAGGATCGCCCGGCCACGGTCGTTGAGATATTTCGACACCGCCCCGTTGCCGCGCGCGCTCTTGCCGGCGTCCCCGGCCGAGCGGTACTTGCCGGTCAGGAAGCCGCTGGCCAGCGAATAGTAATTGATGACGCCCAGCCCGTTCTCCCGGCACAGCCCCTCCAACTCCGCCTCGTAACCCTGGCGGCTGTAGAGGTTGTATTCCGGTTGCAAGGTCTCATAGCGGGGCAGGCCGGCGCGGGCGCTGACCTCCAGCGCCTCGCGCAGGCGGGGGGCCGTCAGGTTGGAGGCGCCGATGGCGCGGACCTTGCCCTGGTCGATCAGTTCCCTGTAGGTGCCGAGCGTGTCCTCGAACGGGGTGGCGGGATCGTCCCAATGGGACTGGTAGAGATCGATGCGGTCGGTCTGGAGACGGCGCAGCGAATCCTCCACAGCGGTCCGGATCCAAGCGGGGGACAGCCCCTTCCTGCCCGGCCCCATCTCCGACCCGACCTTGGTCGCGAGCACGATGCGGTCGCGGTTGCCGCGGCTCTTCATCCATTTGCCGATGATGGTCTCGGACTCGCCGCCCTGGTTGCCGGAAGCCCAGGCCGAATAGACGTCGGCGGTGTCGACGAAGTTGAAGCCGGCATCGACGAAGGCGTCGAGCAGCCGGAAGGAGGTGGCCTCGTCGGCGGTCCAGCCGAAGACATTGCCGCCGAAGCAGAGCGGGGACACCGTCAGGCCGCTGCGGCCCAGCGGTCGTTGATAAAGTGGACGTCGATCCATCGCACCGTCTCCTTTGCAGATCATGCCTTGAAGGTCACCGGTCAGGCGGCGGGCCGCCCGCGGAATTCGGTCAGGTAGAACAGCAGGCCGAGGGTCGGAAAGGCGGCACCGATCCAGGTCACCGGCGCCCAGCCGCCGACGGCGAAGGCATAGCCGGCGAGCGCCGAGCCCGCCGCCCCGCCCAGGAAGAAGATCGCCATATAGATGGCGTTCATCCGGCTGCGGGTCTCCGCCCCCAGCGAATAGATGGCGCGCTGCCCCAGCACCATGTTCATCTGAACCCCCATGTCGAGCAGCAGGCCGGCCAGCACCAGGAGCGCGATCGACCCTTCCCCCGCCCGCGCCATCAGGAAGGACAGCGCCGCGATCGCCAGCGCGAAGCCGGTCGCCGGCCGGGTCCAGCCACGGTCGGCGATCCGTCCGGCGATGGGAGCGACCAGGGCACCGGCGGCACCCGACAGGGCGAACAGCGCGATGCCCCGCTGGCTGAGATGGAAGGGCGCCCCGGCCAGCAGCAGCGGGACCGAGGTCCAATAGAGGCTGAAGGCGGCGAACATCATGGTCTGGTAGACGGTGCGGCGCTGAAGCACCGGCGTGCGCACCAGAAGCCGGCCGAGCGAGCCGAGCAGGGCGCCATAGCCGGACTGGCTCCTCGGCCGCCGCTGCGGCAGCACCCGCCACAGCAGCAGGGCGAAGCCGACCATCGCCAGTGCCGACAGGCCGAACACCGCCCGCCAGCCCAGGCTGTCGGCGATCAGGCTCGACACCGGGCGGGCCAGCAGGATGCCGAGCAGCAGGCCGCTCATCACATTGCCCACCACCCGCCCGCGCGAGGATTCCGGCGCCATATGGGCGGCCAGCGGAACCAGCATCTGCACGGCGACCGAGGTGACGCCGATCAGGAAGGCCGCCGTCAGGAAGAGGGCGGCGGTGGGGGCGATGGCCGCCACCAGCAGGGCCGCCACCGTGCTGGACAAGGTCGCCACCACCAGCCGGCGGTTTTCCAGCAGGTCGCCCAGCGGCACCAGCAGCACCAGCCCGGCGCCATAGCCGACCTGGGTCAGGGTGACGACCAGGCTGGCGGTTTCCGGCGACAATCCGATCGCCGGACCGATCAGCCCGACCAGCGGCTGGGCATAATAGATGTTGGCGACCACCACGCCGCAGGCCAGCGCCATCAACAGGACAAGCGAGCGGGACAGGGCCGGGTGGGCGGCCTCTTCAGCCGGAAGGGGAGCGGCGCTGGGCGGCATCGCATGGTCCTGTGGAGTCATGAGCGTTCGAAGCGGAGACTGGATGACCGGCAGCCTATGTCGGCCCCATCGTCCGTTGCACCGCCGATTTGCGCACCGGAGGAATGCATGGCCGGGAACCGGACGGCAACCGGGCGATGACAATCGGGGGTAACCGAGAATGGCATCGCGCCGGGGAATCGGACAGAATCGTCGAGCGATCCCCGGCCCCGCAATCCCGCCATCGGAAACCCGCCATTGGAAACCCGCCATGCCGATTCCGCCCCCCGCCCCCGGCTTGCCGCTGGCGCTTCTACTGGCGGCCGCCTCGCCTCCGACGCTCCAGACTTGCCCGGTGCCGGTCGCCGAGGCGGTGGAGACAGCGGAGGCCGGCGCCTGCATGATCAAGCATTGCGCATCGCCCATGCCCGACCTGAGCGTCTGCCGCTGCATCGGCGGCTCTCCTCCGCAGGCTCCGACGGCCGCCTACACGGTCAGGCGCGGCACCGGCGAACGGCACTGGAGCGTGACGCTCGACGACCGCATCCCGGACCAGATGGGGGCGATGGACGTGGCGCTGGCGGACCTGTCCGGCACCGGTACGCCATCCCTGGTGATCGCCGAACTGGCGGCGGTCAGCAATGGCGTCGGTATTCACAGCTGGACCCTGACGATCCTGGAGGCGCAGCCCCCCTTCCGGACGCTCGCCACCGCCGAGACGGTGGAATACGGGCCGGGCACGCTGGCACGGCGTCCGGACGGCGAAACCGGCTGCGATCTGCTGATCGTCACGCCGGAAGATGTCTGCCGCACCGGAGAGACCGCCGGTGTCGTCCTGTCCGGCCAATGGATGCGCTTGCGGGCCGACGGGCTGCGGCCGCTCGGCAGCCGTCCCCGGCCGTCCAACCGCTATGTCGACGCGGCGGACCTGTCCGACGACCGTGGCCAGCCGGCCGTGTGGTTCTCCGCCCCGGGCCCCGGACGGATCTGCCCGGCGGGGTCGCGGTGAGGCGGCCGCCCCGAACGACCGCGGCGGGTCAGGAGATTTCCACGCACAGCGCATTGAGCCAGTCGCGGAAGGACGCGAATCCGGCGTCCTCGCGGCGGAAGGCGCGATAGACCAGATACCAGGAATTGACCATCGGCACCGCCAGCCCGAAGGGGGTGGCTAGGCGTCCGGCGGCGATGTCGTCCTGGCTGTAGAGCAGCGGGGCCAACCCCACCCCGACACCGTCGATGGCCGCTTGCAGCACCATGGCATAGCTGCTGAAGGACAGCCCCTTCGACGCCGGCTCGGCAACCCCGACGGCGGCCAGCCAGTGCGGCCAATCCTCCCCCCAATGGGAGACGCGCAGCAGGGTGGTGCCGGCCAGATCCGCCGGCCGGCGCAACGCCGCCGCCAGCCGCGGCGCGCAAACCGGCTGTAGGCGGGAGGAGAACAGTCGTTCCGCCTCATAGCCCGGCCATTGGCCATTCCCCAGCAACACCGCGCAGGTCCAGTCATCCTTCATCGGCTCGCCGGCACCGCCGGTGGCGATCCGCACCTCGATTTCCGGATGATCGAGGTGGAAGCCGGACAAACGCGGGATCAGCCAGCGCACCGCAACGGTCGCCCCCATCCCCACCGTCAGCACCGGCCCGGCCCGCATCGCCGACACCTGCTCCACCCGCCGGGCGATGCCGTCGAAGGCGTCGGTCAGCGCCGGTTGAAGCGCCCGGCCGCGTTCGGTCAGCACCAACGCGTTGGCCCGCCGGTCGAACAGGGCGAAGCCCAACCGTTCCTCCAGCAGCTTCACCATCCTGCTGATGGCGGCCTGGGAGACGTTCAGTTCCGCCGCCGCCGCGGTGAAGCTGCCATGGCGGGCCGCGGCCTCGAAAGCACGCAGGCCGTTCAGCGAGGGCAGGCGGCGCATGGCCTCATCCTTACTTCACCCCAATTTTTCCTGAGGCTGAGCATCGAACAATGCCGTTTGCGGCGCAAGCGCGCGCGTGGGAGTTTTTCAGCCTTACCTCTGACCTTCGGGCTGATTCATGCTGACGCTTCCGCTGATGGTGGGGCTTGGCCTTACCGTTCTCGTGACCTCGTTTCTGTCGGGCCTGTTCGGCATGGCCGGCGGCATGGTGCTGATGGGATTGTTGTTGATCCTGCTGCCGGTGCCCTCGGCCATGCTGCTGCATGGCGTGACCCAGTTCGCCTCCAACGGCTGGCGGGCCTGGCTATGGCGGCGTCATGTGGCTTGGCCGATCATCCTGCGATTCGCGTTGGGCGGATCCGGGGCCGGCCTGCTGTTCGTCCTGGTCGGCGCGGTTCCCGATCGCGCGGTGTCGCTGCTGATTCTGGGATCGACGCCCTTTTTCGCCTTGGCCGTGCCCGCGCGCTGGGCGCTGAACGCCCAGAAGCCGCTGCATGGCCTGTTGGGTGGATTCCTATGCATGGGCGTCCAGCTGATCGCCGGCATTTCCGGTCCATTGCTGGATGTCTTCTTCATCCGCGGGGCCATGACCCGGCAGAGTGTCGTCGCCACCAAGGCGGCGATCCAGTCGGTCGGCCATCTGGTGAAGATCGTCTACTTCGCGCCGCTGGTGGCCGGTGGCGCCGATAAGACGATGGAATCGACGGTGATCCTGATGTCGGTCGCCATGGCGCTGTTGGGCACGAATCTCTCCCGCCGGGTGCTGGACCGGATGAGCGATGCCCAGTTCCGCCTGTGGAGCCGCTATCTGGTGATGGGAACCGCCAGCGTCTATCTGGGTCAGGGGCTGTTCCTGCTGGCGGGGCACTGA